>CAYRWY010000194.1:0-10220 GCA_964427955.1 uncultured Anaerolineaceae bacterium | reverse complement strand
AGACGGTCACGAACATGCCGGACTGCGTATCTTTGAGCAGGGTCAGGTTCGCCTGACGCAGCATCGCTTCGGGCGTGGTGGTCGAGATCGCCGCGCTGCGGATCAGGCTGCGCGCCACGGCCATGAAGATCGCCGCCGGGGCGCCCTTGTCGGACACGTCCGCGATCACGACGCCCAGGGTGTTGGGCGCCAACTCGAACCAGTCGTAGAAGTCGCCCGCCACTTCGCGGGCCGATTTCCAATCCGCCGCGATCTGGTACCCGGCCAGCGTCGGCAGCTCGCGCGGCAGCAGTCCACGCTGAATATCCTTCGCCATCTGGAGTTCTTTTTCCATCCGGCCTTTTTCGACCGCCACCTGGTACAGCCGCGCGTTTTCGATGGCCGTGCCCGCCTGGCTGGCGAAGGCCGCCACCAGGTCACGGTGACCCTCGTTGAACAGCCCCACGTGCAGCCGGTTATCGACGTAGACCAGCCCGATCAACTGCTGCTTGACCAGAATGGGCACGCACAGGATCGAGCGCAGGCCGAGGATCATGATGCTGCCCCCGCCCATCAGCCGCTCGTCGAACTGGGCGTTATCCGTGAGCAGCGGCGTCAAGGTCTGCTTGACGGTGCGGATGATAGTGGTGCTCACCTGAAATTCAGGGGATTCCAGGTCGCTGCGGTTGATTCCGCGCGCTACGGTAAATTCCAACTCGCCGGTCGCATCGTTGCGCAGCATCAAAAACCCGCGTTCCGCCCCGGTCACCTTGATCACCCGATCCATGATGTTCTCCAACACCACGTTCAGTTCCAGGCTGGAATTGAGCGTGCGCGTGATCTCGTACAGGATCGCGAGGTGCTCCGGGTTGGATACCGGCGGCTGGGATGCCGACGATGGGGGCTGTAGGCTGGTCATCGTTTGGTCCTCTGGTCGGTGAGCTGAGGTGCATTATAACACAGCCTGGAGAAACATGGGGTGTGTTATAATCGGGCGTAGTGTGCATTGGATGTGCCTTAGGAGCAGTTATGAGTCCTTATGATTTTATCGAAGCGCATTACGACCAGTTTTTGGAAGAACTGAAAGAGTGGGTACGCATCCCTAGCATCAGCGCCTCCTCCGATCACCGCGATGACAACCGCCGCGCGGCGGAATGGGCGCGGGCGCAGTTGGCCTCGATTGGCCTGACCCGGACGGAGATCTTCCCCACCGCCGGGAACCCGATTGTCTACGGGGAATGGCTGGGGGCAGGGAACGCCCCGACAGTCTTGATCTACGGCCATTACGACGTGCAGCCCGCCGACGATGCCAATCACCAGTGGAAAACCGAGCCGTTCGAGCCGGTCATCATCGGCGACAACATGTACGGGCGCGGCGCGACCGACGACAAGGGGCAAACGCTCGCCCAGGTCAAGGCGATCCAGAGCTTGCTGGCGGCGGGCCAACTGCCGGTCAACGTCAAATTCATCATCGAAGGCGAAGAAGAGAACGGGTCCGACAACCTGTATCCCTTCGTCGAATCCCACACCGATCTGCTCAAGTGCGACGTGCTGATCGTGTCCGATACCAGTATGCTCGGTCTGGATCAGCCCTCCATCGTGGTGAGCTTGCGCGGGATCGTGTCGATGGAGTTCGAAGTACGCGGCCCGTCGCACGATCTGCATTCGGGGATGTACGGCGGCATGGTACAGAATCCGGCCCAGGCGCTGGTTAAGATTCTGGCCGCCATGCACCAGGACGATGGCCACGTCGCGGTGCCGGGCTTTTACGATAAGGTGCGCGAACTGACTCCCGCCGAGCGGGCCGAAGGCGCCAAAGCTCCCTTCACGATGGAACGCTTCGCCAACGAAACCGGCGCGCCTAAGCCCTGGGGTGAGCCGAATTACACCATGCAGGAACGGCTGGGCGTGCGTCCGACCTTCGAGATCAACGGGCTGGTCAGCGGTTGGACCGGCGAAGGCGGCAAGACGGTGCTGCCCGCCAAAGCCATCGCCAAAGTGAGCTGCCGCCTCGTGCCGGATCAAGATCCGCTGGAGATCTTCGAGCTGATCCGGCGTTACCTGGCGCAGATCACCCCCGACTCGGTAACGAGCAGCGTCCGGCTGCTGCACAAGGGGCTGTGGGCCGTCGTCGAGACCGACTCCCCGTACATGCAAGCCGCCGTGCGCGCCTATGAATTCGGGTTCGGCAAGCGCCCGGTCTTCATGCGCGAAGGCGGATCGATCCCGATCATGGGCTTCATCCAGGATAAGCTGGGCGTACCAGTGGTGTTGATGGGCTTCGGCCTGCCGGACGATAACCTGCACGCGCCGAACGAAAAATTCTGCCTGGAGTGCTTCCGCCGGGGAATGCGCACCGCGATCCGGTTCTACCAGGACATCGCCACGCGCGGCTA
This sequence comes from uncultured Anaerolineaceae bacterium, assembly GCA_964427955.1. Lineage (GTDB taxonomy): Bacteria > Chloroflexota > Anaerolineae > Aggregatilineales > Aggregatilineaceae > JACRBK01. The sequence goes on along the minus strand of CAYRWY010000194.1, from coordinate 7,845 downwards.
GAGCCTAAAACCCCTATCCCCAGCCCTTCCCCCGCGAGCGGAGGAAGGGAGGAGTGGCTCTCCGCCTGCGGGGAGGGATTTAGGGAGACTTTTCAAACGGCTTTTTATGTACTTTTACCCCCCTAACAGGGCGTAGGATACTGCGCCCTGTTTTTTTGTTCCGGCCCAGTGCATATTTGTGAAACAATTAACAAGATATGTGATATAGATTTTGCTATAATCTCCGCAAATCCTGACGAGTCAAGGAGGACTCCCCATGGCGCGCAATGGAAATTTGCACGGAGATATTTATTACCCCTCGGAAGAAATCGTCCAGCAAGCCAACCAGCCCGACTATGAAGGCACGCACGAGGCCATGCTCCACGACCTGGCCGGGGAGTGGGATCGCATCGCCCGCGAGAATTTCGAATGGTTTGGTCCCTGGCAGACCACGCTCGATACCTCCAATCCTCCCTTTTACAAATGGTTTGTCGGCGGCAAGACCAATATTGCTTACAACGCCCTGGATCGCCATGTCGAAACGTGGCGGCGCAATAAAGTCGCGCTGCAATGGGAAGGCGAAAACTACGACCAGCGCAGCTTCACTTACCACCAGCTTCACCGTGAGGTGTGCCGGTTTGCCAGCGTGCTGCGCGCGATGGGCGTGCGCAAGGGCGACCGCGTGACGATCTACATGGGGCGCATCCCCGAACTGGTGATCTCGATGCTGGCCTGTGCCAAGATCGGGGCGGTGCATTCGGTCGTCTATGGCGGCTTTTCGGTCGAGGCGCTGCATGGGCGCATCGAGGACAGCCAGAGCAAGGTCGCCATCACCGCCGATGGGGCCTGGCTGCGCGGGAACACCGTCAAGCTGAAAGACATCATGGACGAGGCGTTGCAGCGCGCGCCGACCGTGCAGACGGTCATCGTCGTCAGGCGCACCGGCGAGCCGGTCCACATGGAGCCGGGCCGCGATCTGTGGTATCACGACCTGATGAACCTGCCCATCGCGGCGGCGGACTGCTTCACGGAAGTGATGGACGCCGAAGATCCGCTGTTTTTGCTCTACACCAGCGGCACGACCGGCAAGCCCAAAGCGATCCTCCACACCCACGGCGGTTACATGGTGGGCGTCGCGACCACCCTCAAGTGGGTATTCGACATCAAAGAAGAAGACACGTGGTGGTGCGCGGCGGACCCTGGCTGGATCACCGGGCACAGCTACATCGTGTACGGGCCGCTGCTGCTGGGCACAACCAGCGTCCTGTACGAAGGCGCGCCGAACCATCCCTTCCCGGATCGCTGGTGGGACATCGCCGAGCGGCACGGCGTCACGATCCTGTACACGGCCCCGACCGCGATCCGCGGCCTGATGCGTTTTGGCGATGCCTGGCCCAACCGCCACGATCTCAGCCACCTGCGCCTGCTGGGCAGCGTGGGCGAACCGATCAACCCGGAGGCCTGGCGCTGGTATTTCCGCGTGATCGGCAAAGAACGCTGCCCGATCATGGATACCTGGTGGCAGACGGAAACCGGCAACTTCATGATCACGCCGCTGCCCGTGACGCCGCTCAAGCCGGGCAGCGCCACCAAACCCTTCCCCGGCGTGCAGGTGGACGTCCTGGACGAAGACGGGAATCCGGTCGGTCCCAACGAAGAAGGCTACCTCGTGATCAAGTCCCCCTGGCCGGCCATGCTGCGCACCATCTACGGCGATCCCGATCGCTACGTGAACCAGTATTGGAGCCGTTTCCCCGGTATGTATATGACCGGCGACAGCGCCAAACGGGATGAAGATGGCTACATCTGGGTGATCGGGCGCGTGGACGACGTGATCAAGGTCAGCGGCTACCGGCTGGGCACGGCGGAGATCGAGAGTGCCCTGGTCAGCCACCCGTCAGTGGCCGAGGCCGCCGTGATTGGCGTGCCGGACGAAGTGCGCGGCAGCGTGATCTACGCGTACTGCATCCTGCGCGCCGGGGTCGAGCCGACCCAGCGCCTGATGGACATCCTGCGCGACCACGTCGCCCATGAAGTCGGCCCCATCGCCAAACCGGCCACGATTGAATTCGTCGCCAGTCTGCCGAAAACGCGCAGCGGTAAGATCATGCGCCGCGTGCTCAAGGCGCGTGCCCTGGGCCAGCCTGAAGGCGATCTCAGCACGCTGGAAGAGTAAGCTTACCGGAAGCATCACACGGGGGAGCACGGTAGGCTCCCCCACACTGCGCGATTCCAAAATGTCGAAATATGTGATAGTCTACGAATGAGTTTCCATATTCAAAAAATTAAGATACAATAAATAGAGTATAACGGACCATCCTCCCAACTGAATCTGACACGATCCACTAGTGTTGGCTGATGAGGCAATCCATGCCGTGAATAAAGAATCACACGATCCACCCGAGGGCGAGCTCGAAGCCCTGCGAACACGTCTGGCTTCTCTGGAACAGACTGCTCAACACAGCGCCACCATGGCCAAGGATGCCCAACAAGCTAGCGAGGCGCGGTATCAGGCGATCATCAGCGCCTTTCCCGACCTCATCTTCCGCGTCAGCCGGGATGGGATCTATCTGGACATCCAGGCTGCCAAGCAAAAGATGCTCACCACAGCGCCAGAGAATTACCTGGGCAGGAAACTTCATGAAATGCTGCCGCGCGATGTTGCCAACTGCCTGAAACGGCATGTCCAACTCGCGCTTGACACCCAAACCGCCCAGGTCACCGAATATTCACTGGACATCCACGGCGAGAAATCGGAGCGAGAAGCCCGCATCGTCGCCTGTGCGGACGACGAAGTCTTGCTCATTGTCCGGGATATCACGGAGCGCAAGCAAACCGAGCGTTCGCTGGCTCAATACACCAAGCGCCTGAACATCTCGCACGACCTGCACCAGGGTCTTTTGAGTGGGATTCCGTTCGAAGAAATCGTCGCAGACACGCTGCAAAGCTTCTGCGAGATCGTGCCCTGCCAGATCGCCAACCTGGCGGTTTTCGACGTCGAAATGTCGCAGTCAGTGCTGTCCATCTCGGTCTCCGTAGACCCTATGTATCCCGTCAGCGTCGAACACGTGGCGCTGTCCGAGGCCAACTGGTCGCAGAATGTGCGGGGCGGCGAGCAAAAAATCATCGAGAACCTGGCCGACTTTCAAGAAGCCAGCACCATCCACCGGAAACTGGTGGCCCAGGGCATTCGGGCTTACCTGAGCACGCCCATCGTCGCCGAAAAAACGCTGATCGGGGAACTGGGCCTGGGTGTCGATCAACCGGGATATTTCGGCATGGGCCACCGCGTCATCGCCTCGCAGTTTGCGGATCAACTGGCGGCTTCCATTTCCTATATCCGGCTGCGCCAAAAGGTGCAGCACCACAATGCCGAGCTTCAGCAGCACGTCGAAGAGCGCACCGCCGAATTGGAACGCACGCGCAACCGGGTCGAAGCCATCCTCAACAACAGCAGCGACGGGATCATCCTCACGCGCGCCGATGGCGCCATCTCGCAGACCAACTGGATGTTTGACCAGATCTTCCAGTACCAGCCGGACGAGCTGTTCCGCCACCCGTTGACCACCGTAGTTCATGCCGATTCGGTCGAGACGGTGAACGCCGCCCTTCATGCCGTGGCCGAGGAAGCCACCGTCCGGCGCTTCGAAGTGGTCGCCCGCCGCAAAGATGGCACGGTGTTCGACGCCGAAATGGGGCTGTCGCTGATGCGCGTCACTGCCGACGATCAGCGCGGCGGCATCGTCTGCCATGTGCGCGACATCACCGACCGCAAGCACACCGAAGCGGAACTCATCAGGGCTTTGAAGCAAGAACGCGAACTGGGTGAACTCAAAACCCGTTTCATCTCGATGGCCTCGCACGAGTTCCGCACGCCGCTGACAACGATCCTGTCTTCGACGGACATTCTGGAACTCTACATCGACAAGATGAACCAGGATCAGAAGGGCAAGCACTTTTTCAAGATTCGCAGTTCCGTGCATCATATGACCCAACTGCTCGACGAGGTGCTGTTGATGGGCAAGGTCGAGTCAGATCAGATTCGTCTGAACCCGGTCTCGCTCAACCTGATCGATCTGGCCCAGCAGGTCCTGGAAGAAGTGCAGCCGCAGGCCGGCCCCGATCTCAAGTTCGACGTAGCTTTGCAGAGCGAAGTGGAGACCGTCTGGCTCGACGAAAAACTGCTGCGGCATATGCTGACCAACCTGCTCACGAATGCCATCAAGTATTCCCCCAATGGCGGCACCGTGTCATTTGAAGTAAGCTGTGACCTGGAGCACGTGCTGATCCGGGTGGGGGATCAGGGGATCGGCATTCCAGTCCAGGATCAAGAGCGGCTGTTCGAACCCTTCCACCGCGCCGATAACGTAGGCACCATCCCCGGAACGGGACTGGGACTGGCCATCACCAAGCGTGCGGTGGGCTTGCACGGGGGCACCATCAGTTTCGAGAGTCAGGTCGGTGCAGGCACGACCTTTACTATCAGTATTCCTGTCCAACCCCCTGAAGAGGTGGAAAAGTGAACAAGATCCTTGTCGTAGAAGATGAAACGAGCGTTCGGGAGAACATTGTCGAGATTCTGGGCTACGAAGGTTACGATGTGTCCAGCGCCGAAAACGGGAAGGTGGCCCTGACCCTGCTCCAAAACCAAGGCCAACCCGACCTCATTCTGTGCGATATTGCCATGCCCGAACTTGACGGCTACGATTTTCTGGCCGAGATTCGCCGTCGGCCCGAAATGGCCGCGATTCCGTTCATCTTCTTGACGGCCCGGACGGATCGTCCATTCATGCGGCACGGCATGGAACTGGGCGCCGATGACTACCTCACCAAGCCCTTCTCGACGGCGGAACTGCTGGCCGCAATTCACGCCCGTTTTGAGCGGCAGCGCCTGCAAACTGAGGGGTTGGAACAAAAAATCGAAGGGGCCAAACGCCAACTGGTCGATATGGTCGCCCACGAACTGCGCACGCCGCTGGTGTCGATCCAGATGGCGCTCGACATCATCTCGCGGCAGGTCGGCCAGCTCTCGCCCGTCCAACTCCAGGATATGTTGGGCTACGTCGAACGAGGCAGCAACCGGCTGCATCACCTCGTCGAGCAGATGGTGTTTCTCACCAAGCTGGAAGCAAACGTCCTGACCTCTGAGGAAATTGTGCAGTATGGGCTGGTCACTCACATCAGCGAAATCCTGATGGCCTCGACCAGCATGGCTCGCGGTTTTGCCCCCCGCAACCCGGACGTTTCGATACGACTGGACGTCCGCGAAGATCACTCGATGGTGCTGTCCGATGTGAATTCCCTCAAACACGCTCTGGCCGAGATCATCACCAACGCCGTCAATTTTTCACCGCAAGGGTTCGAAGTGGTGATCACGCAGTGGGAAGCGGACCAGCAGGTTGTGGTGACTATCGTGGACCAGGGGCCGGGCATCCCGCCGGACCAGCTCGAACAGGCGCTGAGCGAATTCAAGCAGATCGACCGCCAACTGCGAGAACAACAGGGGATGGGGTTAGGGCTGCCCCTGGCACGCCGCATCGTACAGGTACATCGTGGGACTCTGGACATCAAGTCCGTGGTGGGGCGAGGAACCCAGGTGACGGTGACGCTGCCCGCCGCCGAACCGCCCGCCGAATAAGGCCGCACACTGCACCGCCCAACAAACGAGGGTGACTTCGATCACCCTCGTTGCGCGAGTGCACCTTCTGATCCACGCGGGGCAGCGCGTCAGGGTGCTGGCTGCGCGGGGGTATGCCGCCGCCAGGCGAGCAGCTCTCGATAATGGCGGAGGATCAGCACCGTGGCGCCAAAGATGACAACCGCCGCGCTAAACACCTGCGACACATTCATCCCGCCGGACATGGTAACTTCGATCCGCAGGTACTCCAACATGAACCGCCCCGCCGGGTAGAGGATCATGTACATCAGGACGATGTCCCCTTTTTTCAGGCGGCGGCGATAGCGTGACCAGACGAACAGCAGCACGCCGAAGGTCAGCAGGTCCCAGATCGACTCGTAGAGGAACAAGGGGTGAAAACGGGTATCGCTGGCATACCGGGCGGGCGGATTGTCGATGTGGATACCCCAGGGAAGACTGGTCGGCTTGCCGTACAGTTCTTCGTTGACATAGTTGCCCCAGCGCCCGATGGCCTGGCCCACGGGCAGCGCCGTGGACGCGATGTCCAGCCAGGACAGGATGTCTTGTTTGTAGCGCCACGCACAGAAGATAACCCCGACGCCGCCTCCCAGCGCCCCGCCGAAAATGGACATGCCGCCCGTCCAGATCGCCAGCGGCCCATTTTCGAGATCGAAAAAGTGCGAGAGATACCACGCCGTATCGCGCTCGGACGAAATCGACGGAAAGAACACGTGCCACGCCCGCGCGCCGATCAACGCGAAGAAGATGATCCACAGCAGACCGTCCCACACATACTGCGGATTCTTCTTATCGCGGCGGGCCATCCACGCCGTGACATACGCGGCGACGAAAATACCGGTCACGATGATCAGCCCGTACCAATGCAACGTCGGATGCAGCGTAACGCCCAAGAAGTGAAACGGCCCGATTTCAAGCCCCTGACGGTCGAGGTTCATTGGAAATGTCCTTTATGGTTGAAAAACACCCGCCCTATAATATAACAAATCTCGCTGCCTATGTCGGATCTGGCGGGCGCAGCCGGACGATCACGCCCAGGCTGAGCAGGGCGATCAAAACCCGCCACACGACCACGGCCCAGGCATCGCCGGGGCCCAGGAAAGCCGCCATGATCTCGATCACCGCATGGGCAAAGATCGCCAGAAACAGCCAGTAAAGCTGTCCGCGCAGAAAAACCTGGAGCACCACCCAACTGAAGGCCAAATGCATGATCACCGGCAGCAGCGCGTTCAAGGCTTCGGCCAGGCCACCGCTCAGCAGCGCAGCCAGATCGTCGGGACGCTCGGTGCTGTAGCCCAGCAACGACAGCCCGATTCCGACCGAGACCAGGGCCGTATAGAGCACCTGGACGGCGCCATGCCCGGTCCCGATCATGAGCGCCTGCGAACGTGTCACCGCCCCCGGCGCGAGGTACTGGTAGCCCAACAGCCGCCCGGTCTCTTCAGTGAATCCGGCAGCGATCCCCAAGGCTAACGCCCCAATCGGCAGGATGCCGAGCAAGGCGCGATCCACCAGTTGCAGCAGGGCCGCCTGGACGATCAAGGACAGAATATAGGTGATGGCTCCGACGGTCAGCAGGGCATAGGGCACCTGGCAGCGGCGGTGCAGTCCGGCAGCCAGCGCGATCAGGCTGATCATCAGACTGAGGCCGACGCCCAGAATCAGAAGCCCATAAACCACCATACTCGTCTCGCCTTCGCTAAGCCCTGCGCCGTCCGAGTGTCTACCATTTTACCGGGCGCGTCAAGCGCGGGAACTATTCGGACCGTTCCAACGTCTATTAACCAGCAGGCAGTTAACGCTGCCAGTTGCTGAACATCACAGCAGATCAATGTACAAGGAGAAGAAGTCAAATGTCACTCAAAAAAACACTCACGCTTGCTCTCGCCGCCGCGATGCTGGCTACCCCGGTGCTGTGGAGCGCCGCACGGGCCGAAGCGGCACCACCGCGCCAGGATGCGGGACAGCGCACGATCACGGTCACAGGAAATGGGATCGCCTACGGCAAGCCCGACGTCGTCACGGTGTCGCTGGGTGTCCAGGCGTCGAATGCGGACGTCCTGGCGGCAATGAATGACACCAACGGCAAAATGCAGGCCGTGATCCAGGCCCTTCAGGACAACGGTGTGGCTGTGGACGACATCCGTACCGATAACTACCTAAGTTTTGTGCAAACGGGCAAAAGGTAACTCTAATTGAACGGGGTGTGG
>CAYRWY010000193.1:0-10258 GCA_964427955.1 uncultured Anaerolineaceae bacterium | reverse complement strand
TAAAACAGGCAGTCGCCGCAAAAGACGATTTTCTCGCTGCGCAGCACGAAGCTGACGTGGCCGGGGGTGTGGCCGGGCGTGTAGAGCACCTCCAGGGCGATACTGCCCGCCGTGATCACGTCGCCCTCGGCGAGAAAGCTGTCCGGCTCCGCCGCGGGTGCCACGTCGATGCTGAGCCATTCGCGGGCGCGCTGCGGCATGGACTTCACCAGTGGATAATCACGCTCGTGCACGCGAAACGGTGCTCCGGTCAGCTTCTTGAGTCCCGCGCTGGCCAGCACGTGATCGAAATGGCCGTGCGTCGCCAGGATTTCGCGCACCGTCCAGCCCACTTCCTGCACGGATTTGTAGATCAGCTCCGGGAGGTCGTTGGGATCGACGACGATCGCGTCCCTGGACTCCGTATCGCCGATCACGAAGCAGTTCGTTTGCACGGGGCCGAGGGTCAGCTTGAGAACTTCGATAGACATGGTACCCCCTACTGGGCAGCGGCAGCACAAGCATTCCGTCAATACTAGCTCCCTTAAGCCGTGCTGCCAACTAAACCGTTTTCCATTCCCCGCACCTTTGCTAGAATCGTAGGCATGATGACCAATCCACCCGATCCCCAACTTGGCCTGGCGACGGCCTGCATCGACGATTTCTACACGCGCACCTTCCGCAACTGGCCGGAAGCCATCAACCGGAACTCCGACGGCTACGTCCTGAGTTACAGCGGAGACCGGCGGCTGACCGGTGCCAACCACCTGTGGCCGTACACCCTGGAAGCGCTCAACCCGGAAACCCTGGCCGAAGCCAAGCGTTTCTTCGAGGAATTCGAGGCGGCCTGGAGCGTCGTGCTCACCGATCCCTGCCTGCCGGGCGCGGCGGCCCGCCTGACGGAATGGGGCTATTATCCCCGCTGGCAGTCGCCGCTGATGGTGCTGGATACGCCGCCCGAACGGTTGCCGGTGCGCGCCACCCGCGTGCAGGTGATCCGCGCCTCGACCACCCAACATCTCGATCACGTGCGGCACGTCATGACCGACGCCTTCTCCACGGGCAGCAGCGTCAACCGGCGCGTAGTGCGATCCGCGCACCTGACCGAGCCGGGCATCGTCCATTACCTGGCCTACGCCGGGGCGGAACCGACGGCCTGCGCCAGTGTGGCCCTGTGCAGCGAGATGGCGAGCGTGTGGAACGTGGGGACGCGCTTCGCCTTCCGGCGGCAGGGTTACGCCGCGGCGATCATGCTGGCGCTGCTCGACGATCTGCGCGCCGAGGGCTATCCCGCCTCGACGCTGATGGCCTCGCCGGAGGGGTTTCCGCTCTACGAACGGCTCGGCTACCGCCAGATCGGCACGACGATGTACATGGGGCCGGTGCTGATGCGCCGGGGTCCGCTGGACTAGGACACGTCGGCAGCAAGACAACCTCACCCCCCGACCCCCTCTCCACCGGGTGGAGAGGGGGAGTGTCGCTGCGGAAACGTCGTTGTAGGGGCGGCAGTATCATCCAATAGCGTGGTACCCCTGTACGGCATTCTGCGCCAAGATCAGGTCTCCTCGGTCATCGGGTGAAATCCACTGGCATTCGACGCCAAACCAGGGTATTTTTGACCGCACGGCGCGGACGATGAGGCGCGCGTGAGTCGAACGACCCGTACAAAATCTGATGGAGACCCCATGAGCGACGACGTCCTTCAGTTTTACCAGCAGCTCGCCCAGGATTATCACCTGATCTATGCCGACTGGAACCGGGCCATCGACCGCCAGTCCACCGCGCTGGATCGCCTGATCCGCACCCGCACCGGCGGCGCGCCGCTCGACCTGCTCGACTGCTCGTGCGGGATCGGGACGCAGGCCATCGGGTTGGCGGCGCACGGTTACCGCGTGCACGCGACCGACCTCAGCCCAGCCGCGGTCGAGCGGGCCAGCCAGGAAGCCGCCGCGCACGGCGTCGCGCTGACGGTCGGCGTAGCGGACATCCGCCACCTGGAGCACGCCGTCGAAGGGACCTTCGACCTGGTGCTGTCGTGTGACAACTCGCTGCCCCACCTGCTCACCGACGAGGATCTGCGGCTGGCCGCGCAAGGGATGCACGCCAAGCTGCGCCCGTCGGGCCTGCTGCTGATCAGCATCCGCGACTACGATCACCTGCTCCTGGACAAGCCCCACGCCACTACCCCGCAGGTCTTCGACGACGCCGAAGGACGGCGGATCGTGTTCCAGGTGTGGGACTGGCAGGATGACGATCACCTGTACACCGTCATCATGTTCATCCTGCGCGAGATCGAGGGCGGCTGGCACACGGCCCGCTACGCCACGACCTACCGGGCGCTGCTGCGCGCCGAACTGTCCGCCATCCTCGCAGAGGCGGGCTTCGTCGATATTCGCTGGCACATGCCGCAAGATACGGGTTATTTCCAGCCTGCCGTGACCGCTAAACCATGACAACCGACATCCTCAATCGCGTGCTGCCGATCCTGATCCTGATCGGACTGGGCTATTTCATCCGCCGCCGCCACTTCCTGGCCGAGAGCACCATCGACGATCTGCGCAAGATCGCCGTCAACCTGGCGCTGCCGTCGGTGCTGTTCATCTCGTTTCTGGAAATCGACCTCAAGACGCGCTATGTCGTCGTCTTCGTCGTGATTTTTCTGCTGTGCGTCGGGCTGTACAAGCTGGGTCAACTGATCCAGGCGCGGCTGAAGATCGAACACCCTTACTTCCCGTTCCTGATGACCGGCTTCGAGTACGGCATGTTGGGCGTCAGCCTGTACGGCAGCGCCTATGGGCTGGACAAGGTCGGCTATATCGCGGTCGTGGACCTGGGGCACGAGATCTTCATCTGGTTCGTGTTCCTGGCGCTGCTGCTGATGCGGCGGGATGGCCTGCAAAACCCGCGCCAACTGGTGGGGACCTTCTTCCGCTCGCCCGTGATCCTGGCGATCCTGGGCGGCATCCTGTTCAACCTGCTGGGCGCGGAGAATTTTCTAAACGAAAAGCCGGTCACCGGGGCGGTGCTGGCGACCATGCGCTTTTTGAGCAACCTGACCATCCCGCTGATCCTGATCATCGTCGGCTATGGGATCAAGCTGGATCGCGCCGGGCTGAAAGACGCCGCGCTGGTGATCGGACTCCGGCTGGCGATCCTGATCCCGCTGGCGCTGCTGCTGAACGCCGTGCTGATCCGGGGCCTGCTCGACCTGGAGCAGGATTTCGAGACGGCGCTGTTCACGCTGTTGATCCTGCCGCCACCGTTCATCATCCCGCTGTATTTCAAGCCCGGCCTGGACGACGAGCGGCGCTACGTGACCAACGTGCTGATGGTGTACACCGTCGTTTCGGTGGCGATCTACGCGGTGTATTTCGCGCTGACGGCGTGAGCACGGCATGGAGGCCGCGCCAACCCCACCCCCACCCCCAGCCCCTCCCCAGGCAAGCTGGAGAGGGGAGGTGTTTTCCCCGACGTTCCGCCGCGCCGCTCCCCCTCGCCACCGGGTAGTTCGATACTTTTAATGAATGGGAAGCTCCCGCGGGCGGACACATTGGTCCGCCCCTACCCGATCAACAACGGTCGCAGACTGAACCACCGGAGGTCGTGGATGAGGTAAAACCCCGCGGGGGTCAGGCCAGGGTCTTGGTGAAGTACAGCACCAGATCGTCGTCCGCGACGACCCGTTCGCCCTTCTGCACGCAGTGCTCGTTGACGAAGATACCCCGGCCATCCGGGATGTAGCCGCGCCGGACGTAGAGCCGCTGCGCCGCGCCATAATCGCTGAACAGCCCCACGCCGATCCCGGCCACCGCCGAACGCTGCGCGATGACCTGTTCGGCCTCATCCAGCAGGCGCGTGCCAATCCCCTGGCGGCGATAGATGGGCAGCACGTTGAAGTCCTGAATTTCGGGGATGTCCGCCGCCCGGAAGGCCGGATAGTCGGCGTGCCAGCGCACGGTGACGTAGCCCGCAAACTGCTGATCGACGAACGCGACCAGGACGACGCGCTCCCCGGCAGTCTGATCGGCCAGGTAGCGGACATACTGCGACGCTGGTTTATCCCACCCCAGCGCCGCAAAAGCCGCCGCTACCGGCTCAATGTCTTGGAGTTCGAGCAGGCGAACGTGCAGATTCATCGCCGGTCAGGACGCCAGACTGGCATACGTCACCAGTACGATCAGCGCCTGAAGCGTGACGTCCGCCTCGTGCGAGTCCAATCCCCACTGGGTCAGTTCCGCTGCCGTGAAGGCCGGGAGCCGCTGCGAGCTGTCCAGCAGGCCCGCTTTCGCGTCGAGATCGTCCCCCAGGAAGCTGGCGAACTGCCCGGCCAGGTCAGGATTCGGCGCGGAGGCGCTGACGTAGGCGCTGTCGATCTCGATCACGACCACCGCGGCGTATCCGGCCTGGTGGAACGAGACCAGACTTGTCAACACACCGTCGGGGTCCTCGGCCAGCAGGGTCGAGTCCACCTGGTAGATGGTGTCCGGCGAGAGATCCCCCGCCAGCGGGATGAAGTTCTTTTCCGCCTGGACCACGCTCAGCCCGTACTGGCTGCGCATCTCCGTCACGCTGTCCAGCGTGGTCGGCAGGTCCAGGCCGTTCTGGGCCAGCCAGCCGGTGTCGAACAACATGATCGAAAATCCCCAACTGACCGGCACGCCGGGCAAGGCTCCTCCCGAACAGGACGGCAGCCAGTCCGACGACACGCACAGCCAATCCCGCGTCAGGCGAACGTTGGCGCGATCCGGGACGGCAAACGACGACAGCGCGGACGAAGCTCCCAGGCAGTTGTCGAGCGACTCGTCGCCGCAGCGCTGTTGCAGGAGCGCGGGAAGCTGGTCCAGCAGATCGGTCAGGAAGAGATCCCGGCGGCCCACCGACGCGAGCAGACCCGCTTCCATCAGCGCATCCGCCGCCCGGTTGTTGGCGACGATCACGTCCGGCCCCCCGCCGGAGGCCGACATGGTCGAGTCCAGCAGGTAGGGCGGATCGACGTACTGCACCTCGACGGCGGCGCCGAAACGATCCGCCGCGCGCGACAGGACACGGCTGTCCGCCTGCGACAGCGCGTTCCAGACGCCCAGCGTGCTGCTCTGCGCCGAGATGCTGCCCGGCAGCAGCAGGGTAATCACGATCAGGATGATCGGCAGTTTTCTCGTCACGGGTACCATTCTCCTCGTCACTTACGGTTGGTCCATGTGCCCCCTACCCTGATTATAGCGCGATTACGTTTCGGCGCGCCCCCTAAAAAGCAGGGCACCACAGAGGACACAGAGATCACAGAGAAAAACTTGAGAGAGTTTTTTCTCTTGTTTTTCCTCCGTGCCCTCTGTGAACTCTGTGGTGAAAGTTTTTGCTTGCGTTCTGCTGCGGCAGACACTACCATTGATGCAAATGCGCCGAGGGCCACCGGCCCGCCAGGTCAAGGCAGCACAACCCATGTACAAAGTCAATGTCTCTATTCCCGCGGTAGCGACGAACGTCGGTCCCGGCTACGACGTGCTGGGGCTGGCGCTCAATCTGCGCAACACGGTCGAGATGAGCCTGCGCCCGGATGACAAGCTGGAAGTGATCGTCCGGGGCGAAGGCGCGGGCGTCCTGCCCGAAAACTACTATCACCCCGTCGTGCGCGCGGCGATCAAGCTGTTCCAAAAGCTGGAACAGGCTCCTGCCGGGCTGAACGTGCGCTGCACCAACACCATCCCGCTGGACGTGGGGCTGAGCGCGCGCGTCACGCTGACGGTCGGCGGCCTGGTCGCCGCCAACAACCTGCTCAGCAGCCCGTTCAGCCACGACGAGCTGATCGCCATCGGGGCCGAACTGACCGGCACGCCCGAAGCGGTGGTCGCGGCCATGCGCGGCGGGCTGGGGATTTGCAGCAGCACGCCCGACGGGCTGATCCACCGCGCCATCGAGATCAAGCCGCTGCGCGTCGTGATCGCCCTGCCCCAACTGCCCGACTATCACCACCGCCTGCGCGACGAACTGCCCGCGACCGTGCCGCTGGCCGATGCCGTGTTCAACGTGGGACGGACGGCGCTGCTGATCGAGGCGCTGCGCGATGGCGATCTCAAGCTGCTGCCGCGCGCGATCCAGGATCGACTGCACGAGCCGACCCGCCGCCCGACCATCCCCGGCTACGACGCCGTGAGTGCGGCGGCCCTGGACGCGGGCGCGGTGGCAGTGACGCTGTGCGGCGCGGGTCCGGCGCTGCTGGCGTTCGCCACCTTCAACCACCAGAGTATCGAAGCCGCCATGCGCGCCGCCTTCAAGACGGCAGGGATCGACGCGCGCACCTGGACGCCAAGCTGCGACCAGCAGGGCGTCGTGATCAGCGTGGTCGAATGAACCGGAGAGCGCAGCCATGATCGACGTCGTCAACCTGGCCGAAAAGTTCGGGAAATTCAGCGAATGCTGGAGTCCGCGCATCGCGGGCGAACTCAACGAATCGTATGTCAAGCTCGCCAAACTCAAGGGTGAATTCCTGTGGCACCACCACGCGACCGAGGACGAGTTGTTCCTGGTGGTCAAAGGGCGGCTGTTGATGAAACTGCGCGACGGGGATCGCTGGGTGAACGAGGGCGAATTCATCATCATCCCGCACGGCGTGGAGCACCTGCCCGTCGCGGAGGAAGAATGCCACGTCCTGCTGCTGGAGCCTAAAACCACCGTCAATACGGGAACCGTCGCCAACGAGCGCACCGTCGGGGATCAGTGGGTATGACCGGCTGGATGTGGGCCATCGCGCGGCGGCTGCGGCCTGCCATCAACACCGCCGACGACTCCCTGCGCACCCTGATGACCATCGAGGTGCTGCCGGTGATCTTCACCGGGCCGTTCGCGCTGGCGGCCCTGATCTGGCTGAGCGCCGTCACGAAATTCAGCGTGTTCAGCGATCACGCGGCGCTGCTGGCCGGGCTGCTGGTCGCGCTGGCGATCATGGAGACGCAGCAGTTCATCATCTTCATCCCGCTGGGGGATCGGGAGATGATCCCCATCTCCGGCACGATCAGCGGGATCATCGGCTGGGGCGCGGCGCTGCTGTTCGGCCCGACGGTGATCTGGCTGGCGATCCTGGCGCGTTTTTTCGCACAGGGCCGCGCGATCTGGACCAGCCGCCACTTGCAGCGCCCGCCGTACTGGCAGGTGTTGTCCGGGGCGAGCCAGGAGTTGGGCGCCGAGTTTGGGGCGCTGGCCGGGCTGGCGATCTACCGGGCCGCGGGGGGCAGCTATCCGTTCAGCAGCCTGGACGTGACCGACTGGCTCCCGGCGGCGGTGGCGTCGCTGGTCGCCATCGAACTGCCGCTGATCATCATTTTGCCGCTGGTGATCATGATCAACCGGCTGGGCGGGCAGGGCGCCAAGGCGGGCAGCATGGCGCGCTGGTGGGCGATCCTGGGCCTGTTCTCGCTGGCATCGACCGGGCCGGGGAGCCTGCTGGCCGCGCTGATCTACGTTCACACCAATGCGACGCTGCTCCTGATGTTCGCGGCAGGGGTCGTAGTCGTCAACGCCCTGCTCTTTTACTTGAGCCGGACCAATGAGCGCAGCCAGCAGCGCGCCCGCGAACTGGCCCGGCTGGAAACGCTCGGCGAGGCGCTGATCCAGGCTCCGCCCGACCTCTCGACGCTGCCCGCTCTGCTGGACGCGCACGTCGAGGCGATGTTCCCCCAGGATCGCCTCGAAATCCGGCTGTTCCCGCCCAACGGCGAACTGCCCGCCGGACTCCGCTGGCCGCAGCACACCCTGACGATTCCGAAAGATCGCCCGCCCGTGCCCGACACCGAGTGGGAGCGGCTGCGCCAATCGCCGGACCCGACGCTGAGCCTCAGCCGCGTGATCCCGCCGGGGATCGCGGGGGTCTACGGCGACGCGGTGCTGGTCAAGATCATGGCCGACGATCCGGGCGAGGAGGGCGGCGCCAAAGAGCGGCTGCTGGGCGGGATCTGCCTGCTGCGCCATCCGCGCTTCGGCAAGCCGGGGGACTCGCTGGCGGCGGTGCAGTCGCTGGCCTCGCAGATCGGATCGGCGTTCTACCGCGCCCAGGTCAACCTCGAAACCCTGGCTGCCGAAAAAATGGCGCGCGAGCTGGAGTTGGCCGGGCGGATTCAGGCGCGCTTTTTGCCGCGCGGCGTGCCCGACGTGTGGGGCTGGGACATCGCGGCGGCGCTCGATCCGGCCCGCCAGACGTCCGGCGACTTTTACGACTTCATCCGGCTGGACAACGGCCACCTGGGGCTGGTGATCGCCGACGTCGCCGACAAAGGGACCGGCGCGGCGCTGTACATGGCCCTCAGCCGCACCCTGATCCGCACCTTCGCGCTGCAACACCTGGACGCTCCCGCCAGGACGCTGAGCGCGGCCAATGCCCGCCTGCTGACGGATGCCGAATCCGACCAGTTCGTGACGGCCTTCTACAGCGAACTCAGCCCGCTGACCGGCCTGCTGACCTATGGCAACGCGGGACACAACCCGCCCTACCTGCTGCGCGCCGGGGGCAGCGTGCCGCTGGAGACGCTGGGCAAAACCGGCGTGCCGCTGGGCATCTTCGAAGGCCAGGACTGGCAGCAGTCCCAGATCCAGATGGAGCCGGGCGACGTGCTGGTGCTGTACACCGATGGCCTGAGCGAAGCGCAGAACGAACGCGGGGAGGAATTCGGCACGGATCGCCTGCTCGACACCGTCCTGGCGCACCGCCACGAGTCCGCCGAGGAGATTCACGCCGCGCTGATCCAGGCGGTGACGGCCTTCGTCGCGGGCGCACCCCAGTTCGACGACCTGACGATCATGATCGTGATCCGCCAGGCACCAGTAGAATGATCCCATTGGCGAGCACGCCCGGACGGGCTAGAGTTCGGAGGTAAACACCGCTGACCGGCCCTCGTCCCCTGACCCCTTACCGAGGGTGAGGGCCAGGCGTTTGAAAGGAGCGATTCGCGCATGATACGCCGTGTGGTTCCGCTGCTGGCCGTTCTGACGATGCTCTCGCTGTTCGTGCTCCCCTCGACCGAGGCCCAAAGTGGCCCGGATGGCTGGACCAACTATGCCCTGAATATGCGCGCCGGGCCGGGCACGACCTACGCCGTGATCACCCAACTCCCCAGCAACACCGGGATGATCTTCGAAGCGCGCGACGCCACCGTGGAATGGCTGCTGGGCCGGACCGAAGACGGCGCGTACCGGGGCTGGGTCGCCAGCCTGTACTTGCGCTATCGCGAAGGCTTCGCGGCGGCACGCCTGCCCGTCAGCGCCGAGACATTCACGGTCGCGGCCCCGGCAGTGGCCGACGCTCCGGCAGTCGCGGCAGGATCGAGCGCGGCCCAGGCGCTCATGGCCATCGACATCCTGCCCACCATCACGCCTCACGCCCGCGACATCCATTTCAGCGGCAGCACCGATCCGCATTCGCTGCTCAAGGTGGGCGACTTTAACAGCGAAAACTGGGAGTTCCTGGGACCGCTGGGCGGCGGCGATTACGACCTGGGGCCGTACAGCGCCCTGCAACCGACCGTCGAGTTCTTCCGGGGATCGTTTGGCGCGACCAGCATCACGGCCCACGGCGGCTACACCATCACGGCGGTGCTGGACCCGACGTGGGCCACTACCGGCCAATGTCTGCCCCACGAGACGCCGCTGGACTGCGAGCTGCGGCGGAAAAATCCCGCCGTCGCCGTGATGATGTTCGGCTCCAACGACATCTCGCACCTCTCCGCCGCGCAGTTCGAGGGCGCGCTGCGGCAGGTCGTGTCGATCACCCTCGCCCACGGCACGATCCCGGTGCTGACCACCTTCCCCTGGTGCCGCACCGACAGCCTGAACGAGTTCGGGCTGCAACTCAACCTGATCACGGCCACGGTCGCGCGCGAGTACGACGTCCCGCTGATCAATTTCTGGCGCGCGGCGCAGGCCCTGGATCACTGCGGCATGGCCGACGACACGCACCTGAGCAAGCCGGTCATGGTCACCACCGGGTATTTCACCGGCGAAGAACAGCGCACCGGCTACACGCTGCGCAACCTGCTGACGCTGCAAACGCTGGACGCGATCCGCGCTGCCGCGCTGCAATGATGGGCGCACCCTTCGCTGAACCTTACCCTCCGACCCCCTCTCCACGCGGTGGCGAGGGGGAGCGGCGCAGTGGAAACGTGGTGTAGCCAGTCTCCCCTACTGATCGATAAACTTTTTGCCAGGGAGATTTACCTCACCCCTAACCCCTCTCCAAAATTGGAGAGGGGAACAATCCCGTTTTCTCCCCTCTCCAGCTTGCCTGGGGAGGGGC
>CAYRWY010000192.1:0-10264 GCA_964427955.1 uncultured Anaerolineaceae bacterium | reverse complement strand
GAACAGGGCGTTCGTTTATCTTGATAAAGCGCACGATTGGAGCAGGGCGGGGGGGTACCGTGTGGGCCGCCGCCCGTTTGGCCCACATCCGGCAGGCATCGCTGCGCCACTTGCGGCGCGGCCCGCTGGGGATGTGCGCGGGGATCGTACAGCCGGGCCGTCCGCACGCGCACGGGTACGGCTTCACGTTCTGGTCCACGGCCAGCGACAGGGTAATCCGCCGCCGGTCGGCGCGGTAGCGCACCACCATGCCCGCGGCCAGCGCCACTTCATCCGGCTCGAAGCCGGTCCAGGCCAGCCAGCGCGCCAGTCGATCACAGGTCGCCATCGACGGGCGAAAGTCGTCGTAGCCATGCAGCGCCCGCCGGAACACCGCCACGCTGATCCCCACTTCGCGCGCGGCCCGGATCTGATCTTCGGCGCTGGTCGGGCGGTAGCCGCGCACGGTCATGCCAAGCCGCATCAAGTCGTCGATTTGGGGATGCACATCCGCCAGGGCAATGACGTTGGCCAGCGGCATCCGCAGCCAGCGCGCGATCCGCTCGTAGTGGGCGAGCGGCATCCGGGCCAGCCCTTGACCGGCGATCACCTTGCACAGATCGCCGGGTGGAATACCCAGCGTCGCCACGACCTCATGCGCCGTCTGCCCGTGCGTGCGCAGGCAGTGCACGAACCGCCGTTTGACGAGACCGGACAAGGTTACCTGTCGCACGAGCATGATCGACCATCCCCCAAAAAACTTAGCGGATGAGGTTCCGGCGATGGTGAATCGCTTTTTGCAGATCCGAGCGAAATTCAGCCGGAGCGGGCAGCGGCTTGTACAGCAGAGCGTCCGCCTGCGCCGCTTCGATCACCTGGCGCTCTTCCTGGGGCGGAAGCAGGAAGGCCGTGATCAGCACAATCGCGATGTCTTTGAGCACCGGACTCTGGCGCAGCCGCGCGCCCAGTTGGTGACCCTTGACCCCAGGCAGCCGGATGTCCAGAATGGCGAGTTCGGGGAAATTGGTCTCAACGTTACCGCGATCTACCTCATCGATCCATTTGAACGCATCGGTGCCGGTGGTGAAGGCCACGCCATCGATGCTCCAAATCTCGAACAAGGCGAGCAGGGTATCGTACAGATCAGGTTCGTCCTCAACAACCATCCATGTAGACATGCAGGTTCTCCCTGGGTCTTGAGTCAATCCGAGGTTGGAAACCGTCGTCACAACATTTTATTGGAAAGACCCAAAAATAGAAACTGTACACGAGTACCGTGCGCCCTCAGCGCGCATTCTCTAACAGGCGCCGGATCTCCGCCACCTGGTGCGCCAACTGTTCGCCATAAGGCGTTGCGCGATGGCGATCAGCATCACGCCACCAGACGTCCAGGTGATCGCCCCAGCGTATCATCTGTGCCAGCCCGGCAGCCCCGTACAGATAGCCCAAATAAAGCTGAAGGGCCGGGGGCACGTTTTTTTGCAGGGCATCTTCTAACGTGACCGACAGACTGTCGGTATAGCCGCCCATCTTTTCGACTTGCGCACGCACGACGTAGATCTCTTCCGGCGTGCGATAGAACCCCAGGCTGTCGAGCGCGCCCAGGTAGCGGCCCTGGTGCATCAAGGCAGCGGCCAGGGCGTGGCGCGCGCGCCAGTGGCTTTCCCCCCAACTGACTGCTGACCGTGCGACGCCTTCCGCCTCTTCATAATACCCTAACTCTCCATAAGCCAGCGAAAGGCCGCACACATACTCGATAGGAGCATCCGGGTTTCGGCAGACCGATTCGGCCAGGCTCACCGCCTCTACGAACTGCTCGCTCTCTAGCAGTCTCCACAGTTCCGCCAACGTTCTATCGGTGGGCAGCGGCTCAGAGGTAAAAAACACACTCATAGCGATGCTCCCTCGCAACCGAATCGTTCTACCATAAGACAATAATAGGCGGAATAGCTCCAAAACACAATGCAAGAATATACATTGTCACTAATTCTTAATCTATCACCTCATGAGAAAGGAAGTGTGAATACAAACCGGCTCCCGACACCGCCCGGCCCCGCTTCGACCCAAATTCGCCCGCCGTGCGCCTCGACGGTCAACCGGCAGAACGTCAGCCCCAGACCGAACCCTCGCCGCGCCGGTTTGTCGCCCGCGATCTGGGCGAACCGCTCGAAAATCCGCTCGCGCTCGTCGGAAGGAATGCCCCGTCCCTGGTCGGTCACGCTGACCACCATCTGGTCGCCATCGGCGTGAGCATCCAGGAAGATGCGGCTCTGTTCGGGCGCGTACTTGAGCGCGTTGTCGATCAGGTTAGCCAGCACGCGGTCGATCTGATCGGGATCGATCAGCGCCGGGGGCAGGTCGTCATCGGCAGAGGTCTCGATCACCACTTCGCGCAGTTTGGACGCCAGGGCTTCGCGATGGGCGGCTTCTTCGATCAGAGGCCGCAGGTTGGTCGAAGTCAGGTTGAGCACCATCTCGCCGGTTTCGAGCTTCGCCACGTCCAGCAGCGAGTCGACCAGGCGCTGCATCCGCTCGCAGCCGGTTTTGGCCAGGTCGAACAGCTCCCGGTTATCGGTCAGCACCTCGACTGGCAGCACCATCTCGAACATATTCAGCACGCCGTAGATAATCCCCAACGGGTTGCGCAGATCGTGCACGATCAGATCGCTGGTCTCTTTGCGCACCCGCTGCAATTCCAGAAGCTGCTCTTTTTCGCTTTCCAGCCGGGACACCTGCTTGACCAACTGCCGCCCCCCCAGCAGCGCCGACGTGCGCACGTTATCCGCGTCGCGCAGGCGTCCGCTGATGATCCGCATGATGTTGATCCCGATGTCAGGCCGCGCGCTCACCAACTGCTGAAAGCCATCCCGCGTAATGCGCAGCAGGCGCACGCTGTCCAGCGCGACATTCGTCGCCGAGCGGGGCTGGCCTTCGAGCAGCGACATTTCGCCAATGATCTCGCCCGGCCCGCGCAGGCCGAGAATAGCAGGCGACTCGAACTCGCCCTTGATCACGGCTACCCGGCCCGCCCGGATCAGATACATGGCATCGCCGCTTTCACCCTCGCGAAAGATGAGTTCGCCGGGCTGGTATTGGTGTTCGGTAATGAGCTGGGCCAGGGCATCCCGCTCTACCGAGGCCAACAGCCGCAGCAGCGAGGGATCAGAGGTCGTCGGCACCGCCTGAGAGGCGGTCTGGGTCGTCAAAAGATACTCGAGTTCGGAAGGGGTCAGGCGCTGAGGAAGCATAACATTATCCTTGAACAAGTCCAATGTTACCAGGAAAGTGTTTTTTCTGCGTCATGAACTTCAAGGGCAGGCGCGCGGCCTGCCCTTGAATGAAACACGGTAGAGGGTTCCGGCGCGAACCCGGTTATTGGTAGCGCAGAATGTCCGACACCGTCTTGCGTGCCGCGCCCAGTGAGGGCCACAGGCTGGCGATGGTCGTGATGACCAGCATCCCCACCAGGCCGCTGATCGCCGCCGTGGGCGAGAACTCGAGCGGGAAGGTTTCCGACATCTTGGTGACGCTCAGCAGCATCATCTGGATCAGGATCATGAGCGGCAGCCCCAGGACCCACGAGATCACGCCGACGACAATGCCTTCGGTGAGGAACTGGGTCGCCACGATCCGCGAGCTGGCCCCGATGGAGCGCATCACGCCGATTTC
This sequence comes from uncultured Anaerolineaceae bacterium, assembly GCA_964427955.1. Taxonomy (GTDB): domain Bacteria; phylum Chloroflexota; class Anaerolineae; order Aggregatilineales; family Aggregatilineaceae; genus JACRBK01. The sequence continues at coordinate 6,616 of CAYRWY010000192.1, read as the reverse complement.
CTTCTGGCGCTCGTAGACGCTCATCGAAAGGGTGGTCAGCAGCCCCAGGGCACCCACCAGCGCGATCAGACCGGCCACGGCGCTCAAGATGGCCTGGATGGTCGCAAAGCTCTGGCTGATCTGGTCGGTCAGATCGATGAAGTTGAACGATATCGTCGGGATACCTCGCGACACGAATTCTTCGTTGACCCGGTCGGTCAGGCGGTCGATCTGCTTGGCGGTCGGATGCTTGTAGGTCGTGGTCGAGAAATACACCTGCGGGATCGGCTCGGCAGTCACTACCGCGCCGTCCAGGGTGGTCGCGTCGCGCCAGAACATCCCCACGAAATCTTCGGGGAGGGTCGGCGTCGCAGCACCATCGCTCTGTCCGCCCGGGGCCGACAACAGCAGGGTCGGCGGCGCGAAAATGCCGACGATGGGATAGCTGGTCGTCGTCCCTTCGGGCGTCTCAGGCTCGATGGTCAGTTGATCGCCGACCTTATAGCCGCCCTTGTCGGCCATCGCCTGGCTGATGACGATCCCCGGATTTTCCACCGAGAAGAAAGCGCCATCGCTAAAGTTGAGATACGCCCCCACGCCGGGGATCAGACCCGTGATGATGACCTGATTGTCCGGCAGCGTGCCTTCGTAGCCATCCACTTTGGCCATCGTCGCATACTTGATGAATGCGCTCGCCTGCGCCGGGATAGCATCCGCTGGCAGCGGAGAGTTAGAGGTGATGGTGTCATACGTGACCCCGCCAATCGTAGCGAGGGTCCGCCAATCCAGCCACGCCTGTTCGATCGGGATCTCGGAAACACCCACAACGGTCAGTTCGGCGCTGTTGCCGGGGACTTTCAAGACCACCTTGTCGCCGACTTTCTTATGCATATTCGTGGCGAGCAGGCTGGAGAGGATGATCCCGTCGGTCCGGTTTTCGTCATTGAGATTGCTGCCCTGATCGACGGTGAAATTGAAGGCCGGATCGGGGCTGTTGACGTCGTACCCATAGGCAAAAATGCCGGGCGGCCCTCCCGCGCTGGGTTCGGGGTTGTACCCTTCGAAGGAGATCACCTGGAAGAAGCCAGGCTCAATCGACTTGATCTCCGAGCCGAAGTTCTCTTCCAGGATCGATTTGATCTGGGAGGGATCACGGTTGTCGGTCGGCGCAATACCGAACTGCAAATTGAAGGAGTCCAGGTAGGAATTGATGCCCGTCCGCAGCGTGGCGAAAATGGCGAAGATGCCCATGAACGCGCCCACCGCAATCGCCAGGGTGATCCCGGTGAAGGCCAGGCGGCTCTTTTTGATGCTGACGTTGCTCAAGCCTTGACGGACGGTGATCGGCACAGGCAGCTTGGCGATAATGCGCGCCAGGATGCCGGTCCCGTAGCGGGCGTTGATACCCAGATCGGTCATCGCCGTCAGGATCTTGACGCGGGTCCCGCTGAACACCGGGAGCAGCGACGCGATCACCGGCACCAGCAGCCCAATCGCCACGCCCATGATGATCGAGCCGACCGAGAGCTTGAAGCCTTCGATCACGGTGTTCAACTGGGGCGCCAGGGCGTGCGCCGCCGCGTTCCCGCCGGGAATCCCGACGATCACGCCGGGGATCACGCCGATCAGGCCGTAGAAGAAGGCGATACCCGAATACATGAAGAAGTTGTCGCCGCGCGTCGCGCCCAGCGACTTCATCACGCCGATCTGCCGCTTCTGTTCCAGCACCAGGGAGGAAATGACGTTGATGACCAGGAAGCCCGAAACCAGCAGGGCAACCAGCGCCAGAGATCCCATCAGGCTGCCGATGGTCTGCGCGCCCTGAATCTGGCTGTTTTTGGCCGGGTCTTCTTTCTGGGGGAAGGCCACCTTGTAGGGGGTCTTCTGCGCGATCAGGTCCTGAATGTCATCGTAGCTTTTTTCCGCGGTGGGATAGTCGATGAAACGCAGCCAGATGTCATTGAAGCCGTTGAAGCCCGCCAGATAGTTTCCATCCGACGTGTACGTGTAGACGCTGGTCTTGGGGGTGACGGAATAGGCATGAAAGACAATACCGGTGATCGTCCAGGTTTCGACCGTACCCGTCGCGCCATTTTTCTCTGGATCACGCGACGGACTCAAAACGCGGATGTAGAGCTTGTCCCCGACCTTGAGGCCGTAATCCTCGGCCATGCGTTGTTCGACTAACAGCTCATTCTTGCCAGCCTGGGGCCACTGCCCATCGGTCAGCAAGCGCATCGGCTCCAGCGGCATATCGCCGTTGAAAGGCACATCGACCAGGGCGGTGCCATCTTCGTTGAGCGCTTGATAGGACTGCACCACGCCGTCGTCGAACGACTCGGCGTTTTCATCGGTCTTGAAGTAGATGGTGCGGCTTTCCATCCCGGCCATGACCTTACTGACACCGGGGTAGTTCTGCAACATCTTCAAATAGGCTACGTTGTCAAGCTGGACCCCAGGATCACTGCCCAGTGAGATCTGCACCATCGCGAGTTCGCTCTCTTTGACGTCCGAGCGAAGCTGGGTCACGAGAATGTCACTCATCGAGAACAACGCGATGGTCCCGGCCACACCAATGAAAATGGCTATCGATACCAACGCGGTGCGGCCCTTGCGCGCCCAGATGTCACGGAGAATCTTTCGTGTTCGGGTTCTTATCATCCTATCCGCCCCTTTACTCTAGGTGGTGGTAACCAAGCTGGGGAAATTGTATCATCCCCAGCCGAAAATGCTATGCGCGATCTGCGAGAAAAGATTGAGCATTGATCGATGTGTGTTCAGATCAGTTAACCCACAGCACAAAATCGCTATTCAAAATACGAAGATTGAAGCCAATGGTTTCAGCACAGGGTATTTATGGTAAACTTGCGCGGTTTACAACTTGAAAGGGCCTGGCGTGCGAACACTCTGGACTGAGGCTTATCGCGACCCGGCGCTGCTCGAAGCGGACGATGGACCGGCCTCGGCGCGCATCCTCGAACTGCAAGCGCACTGCCCCGAAGGGGAGAACTTCAACCACTGCCTGATCCAGCAGGAGGGCAGTTGGCCCACCCGGTCGATTTTGGCCAGCGCATGTTCGAGGAATTCACCGATTTTCTGAGCCTGCCGGGGCAGCAGTATAAAGGCAAAGTCACCCCCAGCAAGGCAGTGCCAGGACATCGACGTCAAAGTCGCGCGCGGCGTGCAGAACTACCTGGAAAAAGATTGGATTCTCTACGGCAACGCCAGCGTCTCGGCAGAGAGCCTGGAACCCATCGTCCGGGACATCGCGACGGCCATGTGCCCGCCGCTGCCGGAAAGCTGGACGGTGCGCCGCGGGTGGATCAGATCGGATTTCGCTACCACTCGCTGAGCCGCCCACCCCCTTGTGGTACAGAGCGTTAGGCGTGCTGGTCCTGGTGATCCCTTGGGCGCGGCGGGTAGCACGGTAACGCGGCGCATCGAAGCACGGCAACACCCCTCACCAGCAGGCGAAGAGAGAATCAGGGGATGGCCCCTATTGTCATCACGGAGTCATTACGGTATGCCGCCTGCGGCACGTTCGTCCAGTTTCACCTCCAATTTAGGGGCCGCCGTTGGCCTCTTTTACGGACTGCTCGAAACTTTTTTCGGACTGGGCACGCTGTATATCACCAGCGTGATCGTCAGCCATACGGTCAACGTCAGCGACTTTGGCGTGTGGTCCACGGCCATCCAGATCGTCACGCTGGTCAACCTGCTCACCAGCCTGCGCGCCGAGGTCACCCTGGCCCAGGTGATCGGGAAAGCGCGCGGGGCCGACTCGACCGTGCCGTACCGCAAACTGGCCCTGGCCGGATTCCTGCTGGTCACGATCTTCAGCGGCGTGGTGTCGCTGGGGCTGATCGCCGCGGGGATCGTCGCCGGAGAGGGCACGATCGTGCTGGCGCTGGTCGGGCTGACGCTGACGCCGGTCAGCCTGCTACTGGTCATCGTCGGAATGCAGCGCGGCCAGGAACGAATGCGCGCATCCACGCTGACCCGCGTGATCCCGTACCTGCTCTGGCTGATCGTGGCGATTGGGTTGGCCCTGCGCCACGCGAACCTGAAAACCTTCGCCATCGCCTACGCGGTGACGATCGGCGCGTCGGTCGCGGTACAGCTCGCGCGCTACTGGCGCCAGGCGACCCGCGAATGGCGTGCGACCGCTGCTGCGCCTGACGACGCACGCTGGAGACCGATCCTGCGCGTGCTGCTGGTGACCGGCCTGCCGCTGGGACTGGCCATCACGCTGGACCAGGGCCAGAGCCAGCTTTCCAGCTACTTCGTGATCCTGTGGCTGGGGACGACCAAGGCGGGCATTTACAACGCCGGGTACTGGCTGGCCTCGATCCTGTCCAAAGGGCTGGCGGCAATCATTGGCATTTTCGTGCCGATGACGGCGCGGCTACTGGCCGCCAACGACCTGGACACAGCGCGGCACGTCTACCAGCGGGCGACCCGCTGGGTCTTTTTGCCCACGCTGATCGCGGCGGCCACGGCCTTCGTTTATGCCCCGGCGGTGCTGCACATTTACGGGCACGACTACGCCAGCGGTGCCAACGCGTTTCGCATTCTGATCGTCGGCTTCGTGATCAACGTCCTGTTTGGGCCGAACCGGGCGTTTTTGATCGCCAGCAGCCGCGGGAACCTGATCCTGTATTCGTCCCTGGTGGCAGGGACGATCACGCTGATCGCCAGCGTGGTGATGGTCCCAGCGTGGGGGATCGAAGGGGCGGCAGTCGCGGCGGCGCTCAACATGCTGGCGAGCAACCTGTGGGCCAGCGGGTGGTTATGGTTCAAGCTGCACACCCAGCCGTTTACCCGGCGTTACCTGTCCCTGATCGTCTTCGGGACGGGCAGCGCGGCGGTGCTGGGCAGGGGACTGCTGGAATTGACAGGGGCCACGTTGGGCGGGGCGGTACTGTTCGGCGGGCTGTACAGCCTGCTGCTGCTGGTCTGGGTGTGGAAAAGCGGCTTTGCCGACGACGAAGATCGCGAGCTGGGCCGCTACCTGTTACAGCGTGTCAGGACCCGCTCATGATCGCCTGACGATCCGGCTAAGCTGGTGCCCGTAGTTCTTCAGGGTGTTCACCAGGAAGACCGGTCCGCCCAGCCGCCAGCGTTCGTACAAGCGCGTGAAGTGAGTGAGCACCGGCCCGATCACGCCCTACTCGTTGTACACCGGAATGACAATCGACACGCGCGACGAATTGAACACTCAGCACCCCATCTGGATCAGAAGTCATGAGTCATTAGTTCTTAGTTTTTAACGACAGGGCACGATGACAGCCGGTTGCGGGAAGATCGTCCAATGGTGGGGCAGTGGTACAATCATGGGTGGCCCTCACCCCCGGCCCCTCTCCCATCAAGAACGATAGGAGAGGGGAGAATCCTTCGCGACACGGGTGAGACAGAAAAATCAAACGGGTTTCCAGAAAATTCGAGGGAGCGAGATGGAATACAGACAACTGGGCGGTTCGGGATTAAAACTCCCGGTGTTGAGCTTGGGGACGGCGACTTTCGGGGGCGGCAACGAATTCTTCCGCGCCTGGGGAACCACGCAGGTCGAAGAGGCGACGCGGCTGGTCGATATCGCGCTCGACGCGGGCGTGACCTGCTTCGACACGGCGGACGTGTATTCGAACGGGCTGTCCGAGGAAATCCTCGGCAAGGCCATCGGCAAGCGGCGCGACCAGGTCTTCATCTCCACCAAGGGCACCTTTCGCAACGAGACGGGGCCGAACGGGGTGGGATCGTCGCGCTATCACCTGATCCGCACGTGCGAGGCGAGCCTGCGCCATCTCGGCACGGATGTCATCGACCTGTACCAACTGCACGGCTTCGACGCGCTGACGCCCATCGAGGAGACGCTGCGCGCCCTGGACGACCTGGTCCGCAGCGGGAAAGTGCGCTACGTCGGCTGCTCGAACTTCTCCGGCTGGCACCTCATGAAGTCGCTCGCCATCGCGGAGAAATACGGGCTGCCGCGCCACGTCGCCCACCAGGCATATTACTCGCTGATCGGGCGGGAGTACGAATGGGAACTCATGCCGCTGGCCATCGATCAGAAGGTCGGGACAGTGGTCTGGAGTCCGCTGGGCGGCGGGCTGCTGTCCGGCAAGGTGCGGCGGGACCAGCCCGATCCCACCGGGACGCGGGTAGGGTCCAAGGTCGTGTCCGAGCCGCCAGTCAACCGCGAGCAGTTGTACCAGATCCTGGACGTGATCGACGGCATCCGGGAGGAGACGGGCAAGACGGCAGCCCAGATCGCGCTCAACTGGCTGCTGCAACGCCCGACGGTGACGACGATCATCATCGGGGCGCGGAACGAAACGCAGCTCCGGGAAAACCTGGGGGCGGTCGGTTGGGACCTGACGGCGGAGCAGATGGCGCGGCTGGATGCGGCCAGCGCCGTGCAGAAGACTTATCCGTACTGGCACCAGGCGGGGTTTGCGGAGCGGAATCCGTTCCCGACGAAGTAAGAAGAGCAAAAATATTCCACCACAGAGAGCACGGAGAACACAGAGGAAAAGCAGAGAGGGGAGCAAGTAACTGGCTCCCCTAGGGCGAGGCCGGGCAAAAACTCACTTAGTCGTAGCGCACGCGGCCCTCGACCAGATCGAGCAGTTCGCGCAAG
>CAYRWY010000191.1:0-10358 GCA_964427955.1 uncultured Anaerolineaceae bacterium | reverse complement strand
ACCGCCTCTCCGGCGGCGTTCTGCGGGCTGAACAGGTAGCCGCCCGGCAGGGTGAACTGCACATAGTAGGAAGTGCCTGGCACCAATCCGGGGAAGTTGTAGCTGCCGTCAGCCAATGTCGCCTGTGAGGTCACCAGCGTCGCGCCAGAGTACAGGTCCACCGTCACGCCTGCCATGCCCGTTTCGGTGCCGCCATTCTGTGCCCCGTTGGCATTCTGATCCAGCCAGACTGTGCCGCCGAACACCACGGGGATGTACATTCCGGCATCGTGGTCAGGCAGATCGCCTGACAGCGGGGTGATCGTCGCCGTCTGCCCGGTCGCGGGTGCGACATCGCTATCGACGGTATCGTCGCCGCCCTGATCTTGCAGGCTGAACACGTAGCCGCTCAGGGCCGTGAATTGGACGTAGTAGCTGCTGCCCGGCGTGCGATCCGCGAAAGTGTAGGCCCCGCTGCCGTCGGTGGTTTGCGACGCCAACAACGCGCCGCCGCCGTCGTGGAGCTGCACCGCCACCCCACTGAGCGCTGGTTCTCCGCCGTCCTGAATCCCGTTGCCGTTCTGATCGTGCCAGGCCCGGCCCGTGAAATCGACCGGCTGGTACATCCCGGCGGAGATCGACTGGGTACCGCCCGACGTCAGCGTGAAGTTAGCCGACCGCCCGGAGGCATTGACGTCGCTGTCGCCTCCCTGCACAGTGAAGACAAACCCGCCGGGCAGGGTGTAGGTCACGTAGTAGGTGCCCGGCGTGACCGCCACCGGAGCCGCCGGAGCCGAGGTGCCGGACCAGATCACGGTATCGGAGCTATCGTACAGGGTGATCGTGCTGGTACCCGCCGGGAGGAACGGATCGCCGCCATCCTGGGTGCCATTGGCGTCCATATCTTCCCAGGGGTCCGTGATCGCCACATGCGCCAACAGATACCAGCCAGCGTCCAGGGTGAGATTGTTGTCGCCCGACAGCAGCGTAAAGACTGCCGTTTCCCCGGTGCTGACGTTCGGATCGCTGTCCACCGCATCATTCGCGCCGCGGTTGGCCGGGCTGGTGACCAGATCGGCGACGGCAGGCCAGTTGAACTTCAGATAGTAGCTATCAGGCCGGATGCCGGTCAGGCTGTAGCTGCCGCCCGCCAGGGCTGACGCAGACGTCACCAGCGCCCCGCCGCTGAGATGAAGCTCAACGGTCACCGGGCCGGGAATGCCATCCGGCTCACCTGCATCCTGGATGCCATCAGCGTCTAGGTCTTCCCACAGACGGTCGCCCGCCGTCGCCGGGATATACAGCCCGGCATCGCGGCTGCGATCATCCGTACCCTGGGGGATGACGAAAGGATCGGTTTGGCCGGCGCTGTTGGTATCGCTGTCCTGGTCGTCGTCCGCGCCCTGGTCTTTCAAGGCAAAGACATACCCGCCCGGGGCGGTGACTTCGACCACGTACGTCCCAGGGGGCTGGCGATCAAACAGGTAGCGCCCCGTCGCGTCGGTGGTCATCGAGGTGCGCAAGGTGCCGTTCCGGTAGAGCGACACGTTGACGCTGCCCAACCCAACCTCACCGGTCGTTTGCAGGCCATCGCCGTTCGTGTCCACCCAAACCCGATTGCCGATGTCGCTCACCTCGTACAACGCCGCATCGAAGGTCGTATTCACGTCGCCTGAAATCAGCGTGAAGGTCGCGGTCTGACCGCTGCTGTCGGCATCGCTGTCCACCGTATCGTTGCCACCCTGATCCTGGGGGCTGAAATCGTCCGCACCGGGCGCCGTGAAGACCAGATAGTACGACGCCGGTACGAGGTCGGCGATCAGATAGTTGCCGCTGGCATCGGTCGAGGTAGACGCGACCACTGTCCCGCCCGGCGTGTACAGTGTGACGGGGATGCCGCTCAGGTTAGGCTCGCCCGCGTCCTGAATGCCGTTCGCATCCAGATCATTCCAGACCCGGTCGCCTACCATCGCTTTCAGGTACATACCCGCGTCCAGCGTCTGGTTGTTGCCGCCGAGCGGGGCCGAGAAGGTATCCGTGCGCCCGTTGGTGGTGCGCGCATCACTGTCGAGGTCGTCACTCGCCCCCTGGTTGCGCGGGCTGATGAAATAGCCGCTGCGCCTTACGAATTCCAGGTAATAGCTGCCCGGCTGCAACCCCACGAACAGGTAGTTGCCATTCAGATCGGTTTGAGCCGTTTCCGCCAGGGTGCCGGTGCTGGTGTAGAGATTCACCGTGATATTGCTCAAGCCCGGCTCACCGGCGTCCTGAAGCCCATTCGCGTTCAGGTCATGCCACACCCGATTACCCACAATCGGGTTCGCGACGGTATCACAGGCGTCCCCTTGACCATCCAGATCCGTATCCTGTTGGGTGGGATTGGCGACAAACTGGCAGTTATCCAGCCCATCCAGCACCCCATCATTGTCATCGTCGGAATCGCAGGCGTCGCCCAGGACGTCGCCGTCCGTATTCATCTGGTCCGGGTTAGCGACCAGGGGACAGTTGTCCGTGCTGTCGGCCACGCCATCCCCATCGCTGTCTGTCCCGGTATCACAGGCATCCCCCACGCCATCGCCATCACTGTCGGCCTGGCCGGGGTTAGCCACGGTGGGGCAGTTGTCAGAGGCATTCGGGATGCCATCTCCGTCGGCGTCGTAGTCGGCATCGCAGGCATTGCCGATTCCATCATGGTCGGCATCCGCCTGATCCGGGTTCGCCACGTAGGGACAGTTGTCAGAACTGTTCGGGATACCGTCGCCATCGCTGTCCGTCCCGGTTTCGCAGGCGTTGCCGATGCCATTGTGGTTTGAATCCGCCTGATCCGGGTTGGGCACGCTAGGGCAGTTGTCGGAATTATCCGCGATCCCGTCGCCATCGCTGTCCACCAGCGGATCGCAGTCGTCACCGATCCCATCATGATCGGCGTCGATCTGGTAGGGGTTGTAGACTGCCGGGCAGTTGTCGGAATCGTCGGGGATGCCGTCGCCATCACTGTCGGCCACGGCCTCGCAGACATCGCCAATGCCATCGTGATCGGAATCCGCTTGATCCGGGTTGTACGTCACCGGGCAGTTGTCGCTCGCGTTGGGGATGCCATCCCCATCGGTATCGGTGTCGTCGAACACATCGCAGGCATTGCCGATGCCGTCGCCATCACTGTCGGCCTGGTCCGGATTGTAGTTGACCGGGCAGTTATCCGACGCGTTCAGGATGCCATCCTGATCGTAATCGTCCGAATCCGGATCGACGGTCGTGATGTCGAGGTCTTCGCCGACCGCAATCGCTAACTCGTCCTGCGACGTATTGCCCGCTGTGTCCTCGATCTGGAGGATCACGTGATAGGCGCCGGGCGGGGCTTTCTTCCAGATGAGATACAGTGGCTCGATGCCAAACACCAACTGCTCGTTGGCGGGCGTGGGAATGAGAATGTTACCTGGCCCCAGCACCAACCAGTACGGCAGGAAAATGTCCTCAGCCGCGGGATGCAGTTCGTAGGGCATGATCGTCCCGGCAGTGCGCCGGAAGCCCCATACACTGATCGCTTTGTTGGTCGTGAGATCGAAGACCACCTGGGCCTGGACGGACGAGCCATCTTTGCGGTAGACCTTGCCGTTGACCACCCCGACATTTTTGTCACGGCGGCTGCGAATCACCAGCACCGGCACTTCTGACGTACCGTTCGTCAACCAGGGTACATCGCCGGACCAACTGACCGTCGCGCCCTGCTCTTGAACCGCGCCGAGGCGATCGTAGTCGATGACGATATTCTGGCCATTGCCCAAATCCAGGGTGACGATAAACGCCGCCTGGGCGATGGTGCTGCGGCCAAACCCCAATTCGACCAGCGCCTCATCGGAGGTCGAGGAAATGCCCTCCACGGCCCCTTGCAGGGTCAGCAGGTTGCTCTGCGCGGCAGCCGTCTCATAAAAGGTGGTGAGGAACGCCTGCCACAGCGTCAGCGAACGGGGAGCCTCACTGACATAGCGCACATCGCGTTCGCCTTGTTTATACAGGGCGTCGTTGCGAGGGAAAAAGATCGACACGCCGTATTCATCGGATTGATCTTCCACCTGGCTTTTGTAGTACAGGGTCATCTGCGTGCCGGTCTTGAAGACTTCGCTGGCGGCAGCGCCTAAGGGGGTGTCCGGAACCTGCTGCGAAAGCAGATTCATGAACTGGAACATATCCGCTGCCGCCCAAAAATCGACGAACTGGGGATCGTCGAAAGCCCCGAATTCGGGGGTGGCGCTGCGGGCCAGGCTGATCGCGACCAGCGACCCTTCGGGATCGGCGTCCATCTCGTCGTACAGGTTTTGCAGAGCCGTGACCACCTGGTCGGATTGTGCCAGGTCCACCAGGGCCAGATTGAACGTCTTATAGTTAGTGACCACTTTGGTATAAAAAGCGATGAAGGAGTCGACAATGGTACGCCCCAGGGTCGCCCCATCCAGGGTTGGATCGGCGCTCAATGCATCCAACATGCTGAGATAATCCCACCCATTGCCGGGAATCAGCTCCGCACTCGCCACCGCGTACCGGGCATAGGGAGCAATCGTCCGGTAAACCTCAAAGCCGCCCATCAGACAGGCGTCAAACCCGATCAGATCCAATTGAGCCACGCCGGTCGTGGGCGCAATCTGGGCCAACGCCTGGTCCATCTCCGGCAGCGTCAGGTCGTCGTACTCTGCCGACTCGTCGGTGGAAACGCCCAGCCAGGACCCGCCGTGATCCCAGATCACCAGGGCATAGTGCTGCGCGGGATAAGTCAGCATCGCCCAGGTGACGAAGTCCGACAGGGTGGCCGGATCGCCGGTATCGACCTCGCCAACTTCGCCCACCTGTTCCGAGCCAATCAGCGTCAGGTTGGTATCACGCGTCACGAAAAAACGCCGGGCGTCGGTCCAATCGCCATTGGAGGTGTCATACAGCGTGGAGCGGTCAAGCTGCACCACGACGTTCACGTCGGTCGTGCTGCCGACGAATTCCATTTCGTTGAGGTCCGCCAGGGCAAAGGCTTCCAGGTCATTATCGGCGGCCATATACACCATAAAGGTCCAGGCGGCCTGAGACTGCCGGGCCTGGGTGCTCGTCGTGGGCGTTCCCGAAACACGCGCCCCCCGTTGGCGTAACCAATCTACATATTCCGGTTGGTCACGCAAAGCCCAGTCCGCCGGATCTCCCACCACACGGGCAGCCCGCGTCTGCGCCGCCGAGAATGCCCGTGGAGCCAGGAAAACCCCCGCTAACACCACAAGGAGCAGAGCCAATAACAAGCTGCGAGCAACCTTCATAAGTTCGCCTCGCTCATTGCCATAATACCCGGCAAGTATTTCCCTTAATCAAGGGATAGCTATAGAATCAGTAAAATGAGATAAATTGAGCTAGAATCACCCATCCCAAGTATAAACTACTCTCGGCAATTGGGGAAGCAGTCAGGCGGCGGTTCCCCCCTTGAAAAGGACTAATCTTACGCTACGGGCTGGCCTGGTAGGATAAGTAATTTGTTATGGTATTGTTCAAAGCCCTCGGTTGGCGTTATGATTCAGATGAAATGAGAGACTAAATAATTGGCATGGATGGGAGCCTGGATCTAGGAAACGTCGGAGAATACGCATGACCGAACAAGCAGATAAGCTCGTGGTCGACTTTTCGGACAGCCTACAACAAGCGCAGACTCAGACGAAGAATCTGAGCACCGTGTTAACGCGCACCCTTCAGGCGCTCAAGCAGCACGGCGTTCAGCTTTCCGTTGATCTGGAAAGCATGGTGCGCGGTGTCCAACAGGAGATCGAGTCCACTCAAAAACGCAGCCGCCGGGTGATCCAGCAGTTGGGCCAACAGAAAGAGCTGGTCCGTACCGTCGCGCTGATCACCTCGTCGCTGGAACTTGACCAGGTGCTGGCGGAAGTGATGGACACGGTGATTCACCTGACAGGCTCAGAACGGGCGTACCTGATGCTGCGTAACAAAGATACCGAGGAGTTGACGATCCGGGCGGCCCGCAACTGGGATCGGGAGACGATGTCCGACGACGACGTGTTCTTCAGCCGCAGCATCGTCAACGCTGCCCTGGAGCAGATGGAACCGATCATCACCACCAATGCGCAGGGTGATGCGCGCTTCCAGGCGATGAAAAGCGTGGTGCAGCATGGTTTGCGCTCGATTTTGTGCATTCCCTTGAGCCTGCATGGGCGCGTGGTCGGGGTCCTGTACGCTGACAACCGGATCGAACAGGGTATTTTCAGCAACGACGACATTCCGCTGCTCACGGCCTTTGGCACCCAGGCCGCCATCGCCATCGAAAATGCGCGGATGTTCGGGCAGGTCAAGAACGACCTGCGCGAAGCTCAGCGCGAACTGCAAGTCCTCAAAATTCAGATCGACCGGCAAAAAGTCAGCGAGCAGGTCAACGAGATCACCGAAAGCGATTACTTTGAGCGCCTTTCGGAAGCAGCGCGCGCCATCCGGCAGACGCGGCAGGCCCCGTCCAACGTCAATCCCGACCAGGACGCGGAATAACGTCGACTTTAAAAGCCGCCTTTAAGTATCCTGATGCTGGCGCGCATCCGCTTCGAGGCGGCGGCGCGCCATTTGAATCCAGGTGTGCTGCATGTTGAGTTCCATCAGGGTCACTTCGTGGATCAACTGCTGGTGCAGCGACACCTCTTTGCTCAGGGCCTCGTAAAAAATGCGGCGTGGCATATCGTAGGAAAGCGTCAGGCGTTCGTATTCGTCCAGCCAGGCGAGCACTTCCTGGCGGGTCAGGCGCTTCTCCATGAACAGGAACTTGATCAGCACCACGTCGCGCTCATCCAGCACTTCGCTCCACGACAGCGTCCCGCGCAGCCACGTTTCCAATAACTGCTCCCCGGCGGGAGTCAGCCGGTACATTTTGCGTGGGCGGGTCTCGTGGACCATCTCCAATTCCCCGGCGATGCAGCCCAGCTTTTCCAGGCGCTTGAGGATCGGATAGATCGCCCCCGGGCTGGCGCTCCACCGGTTGGTCCCGGCTTCCAACGCGCTGATGATGCTGTAGCCCGACTGGGGCGACTCCCCGATCAGGCCCAGCACGATATGTTCCAGCGTAGTCAGACCGCGTTCTGATTCATCTGCCATCGTTCTCATCCATATCAGAATATTACGTCTCGTAACTCATCTTAGTCTATTCCGGGCATTTTCGCAACCATCCGCCGTCAGGTTGGGGTGGAAGTCGCTTGACTTACGGTCATATCTCGTGTTACTATGATTACGAAACGTAACATATCGAATCGCAGGGCATGAGAAAGGCAACCGTTATGGGCTATATCGCGCTGCGCGACGTGCGCAAGACCTACCCGATGGGCAGCAGTCTCATCATCGCCCTGGATGACGTGAGCCTGGACATCGAGGCGGGGGAATTCGTCGTCGTGCTCGGTCCCAGCGGCAGTGGCAAAACCACCCTGCTCAACATCCTGGGCGGGCTGGAGTCGCCCGACAGCGGCGAAGTCCAGATCAGCAGCGAAGTGATCAGCAATGGCTCCGAACGCGCCCTGACACTCTACCGCCGCCGCAAGGTCGGGTTCGTGTTCCAGTTTTTCAACCTGCTGCCTACGCTGACCGCCCTGGAAAACGTCGCCCTCTCCGCCGAGATGGGCAACAGCCACGCCCACGATCCCGCCGACATGCTGGCCCGCGTGGGGCTGAGCGACCGGCTGGATCATTACCCCGGCCAGCTTTCGGGTGGGCAGCAGCAGCGCGTCGCCATCGCCCGTGCTTTGGCGAAAAATCCGGCCCTGGTCCTGGCCGACGAGCCGACCGGCAGCCTGGACGTGGAAACCGGCGTCGAGGTCCTCAAGACGATGCGCGAACTGAATCGCGAAACCCGGCAGACGTTCGTGGTGGTGACGCACAACTCGGCGATCTCGACCATCGCCGACCGGGTGATCCGGCTGGGCAGCGGCAAGGTGCAAAATGTCGTGACGAACCCGACGCCCTATGAGCCAGACGAGATCGGGTGGTAGGTGCGACATGCTGAAAAGCCTACGACGAAAAATCATCGGCGATTTGCGGGCCAACCGGGGGCAGTTTCTGGCGGTATGGCTGGTGATTACGCTGGGCACCACCTTCTACGGGGCCATGTACCCGGCGGGCGTGAATATGCTGAACTCGATCTACCACGCCTACGACGACTTGCATTACATGGACTTCCAGGTGCGGGCCGATGCGCTGCCGCCGGACATGGTCGAACAGGCGCGCGCCATCGACGGCGTGGACCGGGTAGAAGGACGGTTGGTGATCGAGGCGGGAGTCAAGCTCGACCCGGAGCGCGATTACCTGGCCAGCCTGCGCCTGATCTCCGTGCCGGACGACCGCCAGCCGTCGATCAACCAGCCGGCGGTGCTGAAGGGTCACGCGCTCCAGGCACCGGGCGATATTCTGCTGCTCAAGGCGTTCGCGGAGCGGCATGGCATCCACGCCGGGGACACCCTGCAAGTCGCGGTCGAGGGCGAACTACACGATCTGCACGTGGCGGGACTGGTCTTCAACCCGGAATTTCTGATTGCCGGACGCAGCCCGGAAGCGCCCTTTCCCACCCCCTCCACCTTCGGCGCGGCCTGGATACGGTACTCGGAGCTGACTGCCCTGGCGGGGCGCGAGGGTGAACTCAACGAGATCGTGGTCACCGTGCAAGGAAAAAACGCCGACGCGCGGCAGGGTCTCAAGGACGCCGTAGGCCGGGACCTCAACGCCCTGGTAGCCGGGCAGACGGGCGCGGCAGTTTTCGCGCGTACCCAAACCGCCAGCGGCGGCGTGGTGGAGGCCCTCATCAACGGCAATTTCCCCTTGATGCGCTTTTATTCGGGACTGTTCCTGGTCGGATCGACGCTGATCACGAGCGTGCTGCTGGCGCGGCTGGTCGAAGCGGAGCGGCGCCAGATCGGGACGATGCGCTCGCTGGGCGTCACCCGGCGCGAGTTGGTGACACACTACCTGACCTTCGGGGCCATCATCGGCGTAAGCGGAGGACTGGCCGGGAGTATGTTGGGCTATCTCAACTCGTTCTGGGTGATGAACACTTTCTTGAGCTATATTTCGGACGGCGATCTGCCGGGCTACGTGAATAAGCCCCAGATCCCCTTCATGCTGTTGGGCTTCGGCGTCGCCGCGCTGGGATCAACCTTTGCCGGGGCCTATCCGGCCTGGACTCAATCGGCGACTCCGCCGGGCATCGCGCTCCGCCCGGCCACGCCCAAAACACCGAACGCCTTGAGCCGCGCCCCGCTGCACTTTCTGCCCCTGGCGCTGCGCCAGACGGTGCGCAACCTGCTGCGCACGCCGGGACGCTCGCTGAGCACGGCACTGGGCATGGTGGCCGGATCGATGATGGTCTTTTCGGCGCTGGCCATGTGGGACACGCTCACCGTGCGCTTCGACGACTACTACCGGTCGAACGCTTTCGACCTGCGCGTGGACCTGAACAGCCTGGCTGCACCTGAGGCCCTGCAAACTCAGATCGGCGCCCTGGAAGGCGTGAACGCGGTGCAGGCGGCACTGTTCGGCCCGGTCGCCGTCGTCCGGGCGAATGGTGACAGCCTGGATACGCTGGCTATTGCCCTCGACGAGCAGTCGCCGTTTCTGGACCTGCGGACCGTCGAGGGGCAGCGCGCGTTTTCGCGCGGGGATGGCGTGTGGATCGGGAATAATCTTCAGCGCGTGCTGAACGTCAAGGTCGGCGATACGCTGCAACTGCGCGCCTTCGGCCAGGAGCGCCCCGTCCAGGTGCTCGGCGTGGTGTCGTACGTGCTGGGCAGCCCGGTCTTCGTCCCGCGCAGCCTCCTGATCCAGTGGACGCCGGGCGGGGTGTTCCCGGTGAACGAAGCCCTGGTGCGCGTCGAGCCGGGTCAAAAAGCCGCCGTGCGCGATGCCATCGTCAAGAACGTGCCGGGCGTCGTCGCGGTCGAAGTCTTCGCCGATTTTCGCTACGACCTGGAACACTACCTGGAGTTCTTCCTGGTAGGGACGATCATCTTCGGGAGCTTCGGCTACATCCTGGCGCTGGCGCTGCTGTACAACACCGTGAACGCCAGCCTGCGCGAGCGGCGCGGTGAACTGTCGATCCTGCGGGCGCTGGGATCGACGCAGCGCGAGATCGCGATGGCGGTGACGCTCGAACTGCTGATCATGGCCCTGCTGGGCGCGCTGGTCGGAATACCCATCGGGCGCGAGGCGGGTTACTGGCTGAATCACTCGTACCGGGCGGAATTCTTCGGCGAGGTGGATATGATGCTCGGGCGGTCGTACCTGTTGGGATTCGCCAGCCTGTTGATCGTCGTCCTGTTGGCAGAGATCCCCGGCCTGCGCGCCGTCCAGCAGACCGATCTGGGACAGGTCAGCAA
>CAYRWY010000190.1:0-10372 GCA_964427955.1 uncultured Anaerolineaceae bacterium | reverse complement strand
GGACAGGTCAACCCCTTTGGTCGCGATCACCAGGGTCATGCCCACGGCCAGGATCATGATGGGTGCTGCCCCGTCGAGAATACTGATCGGGCTCCCGATCAAGCGATCCCCGACCATGCGCACGGAGAAGAAATTAGGAGAAATCAGCCGGTTGACGAACAAAATCACGATCAGCGCCAGCACGGTCCACAACGTACGGCTGTACTGCCGGGCGAGGTACGCCAGCCGGGTTTCAGCCATTCCGCTCTTCATGGGAGTGGTGGTTACCTGCTCACTCATCATTTACCTCTCCGCAATCGCCTGCATAATCATGTTTTCGCTGATCTGATCTCCTACCAACTCGGTCAGCTTCTTACGGTCGCGCAAGACCACCACGCGGTCGCTGTAGTCCACGACTTCGGGTAACTCCGAAGAAATGATCATCATCGCCTTTCCGTCTTTGGCGAGGCGCTTGATGATGCTGACGATTTCAGCGTGGGCCCCAACGTCGATCCCGCGGGTGGGTTCGTCCAGAATGAGAAACTCCGGATTAGACACCAGCCAGCGCGCCAGGATGACTTTCTGTTGGTTCCCCCCCGAAAGTTCCTTGACCGGTTTTTCGGCGTCCGGGGTCACGATGCGCAGGGTATCGATCATGTCCTGGGCCAGTTGTGCCTGCTTCTTGCGGGAGATATGCTTGAAGATGCCCAGCCTGGCTTGCAGCGCCAGAATGATGTTCTCGCGCACCGACAGATCAGAGATGATCCCCTCTACCTTACGATCTTCTGGGCACAGCCCAAAGCCCTGGCGGATCGCTTTGCGCGGCGAACTCAAGTCCGCCGACCGGCCATTCACACGCGCTTCGCCTTTTTCACTCTTCGCAATGCCAAAGACGAGATGCGCCACTTCCGTGCGCCCCGATCCCAGCAGACCGGCCAGCCCAACAATCTCGCCTTTGTTGATTTCCAGGTCGAACGGCTCCATCTTGCCGCGGGCGGCGAAGCCTTCGATGTGCAGGAACGGCTCACGGCGGGTTTCTGCGGTACCATTATGCTTGCGACCGACCTCAAGCTCTTCCACCGGCTCGCGGCCCAACATCTCGGCGATCAGCTTCATTTTGGAGAGTTCGTGAGTCAGGTGCTCGCCGACTTTTTGCCCGTTGCGCAGCACCGTGATGCGATCCGAAATCTGGTAGACCTGATCCAGAAAGTGCGTGATCAGCAGGATACCGATCCCGCGTTCCTTGAGGGATCGAAGGATCGAAAAGAGGGTTTCGACCTCGTTTTTGTCGAGGCTCGACGTTGGCTCATCCAGGATGAGCACCTTCACCGACAGGTCCACCCCGCGCACGATGGCGATGATTTGCTGAATCGCAATCGAATAGGACGACAGGTCGCGGGTGACGTCGATGTCGATGTTGAACGTCTTGAGCAGCTCACGCGCCTGGCGGTTGGCCGCGCGCATGTTGATCAGGCCGAACCGCATCGGTTGGCGGCCCAGGTAGAGATTTTCGGCGACGGAAAGCGTGGGAATGAGGTTGATTTCCTGGTACACCGCGCTGATGCCCAGGTCTTGGGCCTGGCGCGGGCTGCGCGGGTCGATTTCCCGGCCTTCCAACAGGATGGTCCCGGCGTCTTTTTTGTGAACGCCGGTGATCAACTTGATCAGGGTGGATTTACCTGCCCCATTCTCCCCTAACAAGGCGTGAACTTCGCCGCGATTGAGCGTGAAATCTACCCCGGCGAGGGCAGGTGTGGCGGTGAAAGTTTTAGTTAGACCCCGCGTCTCTAACAATGGAGACTGTATTTGCACATTGGCACTCATGATGGCTTACCTAAAACTCTGATGAACAGAACGTAGCGTGGAGCCGTGTCGTTAACTGTGTTATCATAGGGCTGGAGCGTGTTATGGTGGTCCATAACTCATACATAACACGCTCCGGGGAGAGGGGGGACCTACAGGCTTGGCACAGCTTTGTGGGTTTCCCCCTCGTGAGTATCCAGCCGTTATGCCAGATACTTTCTAGCGCCTAACTCTACTGGTGATCCGCATCATAGGCGGCGCGGCTGGTGTACAGTTTGCCCGCCACGGGAATCCACTTCGGCAGTTCTTCGCCATTCAGCGCCGCAATCGCCGCATCGAACGCCGGGCCGCCCATGAAGGGGCTGAGTTCGACGGTCGCGTTGGTTTCGCCAGCATCCAGCGAGTTGAAGATATCGGGGATGGCATCGACCGAGACGACCAGGATGTCTTTGCCAGGGACGATACCAGCTTCCTTGATGGCTTCAATCGCGCCAATCGCCATGTCGTCATTGTGCGCAAACACGGCGCAGATATTGGCGGGATCTTCCGCATTCAAGAAGCTTTCCATCACGGCCTTGCCTTCGGTACGGACGAAGTTGCCGGTTTCGGAACGGATGACTTTGATGCCGGGGAAGAGTGCGATCACTTCGTTGAAGCCGGTGTGACGATCTTCAGCCGCCGCCGAACCCACGGTGCCGTACAGCTCCACGACATTGCACTGACCGGACGTGGCCTGAACCAACCAGGCAGCCGCCAGACGACCTTCGTGCACGAAGTCAGACGAAACGCGGGTGACAAACAGGGAAGGATCGGCATCCACATTGCGGTCCACGATCACGACGGGGATTCCGGCATCCTTGGCTTCCTGGAGAACTTCGTCCCAACCGGTGGTGACCACGGGGGCCAACACGATAGCGTCTACGTCGCCCTGGGCGATCCAGGCCCGGATAGCGGCGATCTGGTTTTCTTGCTGCTGCTGAGCATCCGAGAAGAGCAGGTTGATGCCGCGCGCTTCAGCTTCGGCCTTGACGGCATTGGTGAAGGCGGTACGCCAGGCGCTCTCCGAACCGATCTGCGAGAAGCCGATGGTCAGGCCCGCCCCGGAGTTTTCCTGCGCCATCGCCACGGGGGCGACGAAGGACAAGAGCACGACAACGAGCGTAATCCATTTAATGTATTTCATTCTTGATCTCCTGATAGGCTAACAGAAAACGGACACTTGTAGACATTGGGAAGGGTTTGGGGTGTGGTCTGATCTGAAGCTCCTTTCCGCGGCCTCACAAGACACGATTGATTTAGGGGGATTGTAAATACTTGATAAAATGTGTGAGCGCTCACACACAGTAAAACATGATTCGTGATCAATGTCAAGCGTCTTGAAAAAAGTAAAAAAAGGTGAGGAAAATAGGGGGAGGGCGAGCGAAGCTAGACCGGGCGCGTGCTGGATCGGAACATCACCCGAGGTAAGATGATCTGCTGTTGGGGGGGCGTGTCAACTTCGTCCATACGCCGCATCAAATACTCAAACCCGGCCATACCAAGCTGGATCAGGTTGCGGCGCACGGTCGTCAGTGGGGGCGTGAAGTAGGCGGCTTCGGGGATGTCGTCGAACCCGACGAGGGACACATCTTGAGGGACCGCCAACCCGGCTTCGTGCAAAGCCCGCATGACGCCCAAGGCCATGCTGTCGTTGGCCGTGATGATGGCACTGAGTGTGGGATGCTCCGCCAGGAGTTTTTTGGCGGCGCGATATCCACCCGACACGGTCCAGTTCGCTTCGACGTGCACCGGCAGGATCAGTTCGTGCGCCTCGAACGCGTCGATACAAGCTTGATGCCGTATCTGGGCGTTGAGCCATTCCAGGGGACCGCTGATCTCACCGAACCGGGTATGGCCCAGGTGGATCAGGTGCTCCACCAGTTCCTGAGTGCCATACGCTTCGTCGATGATCACCGAGGGTGTAGCTGGGGCCTGGGGACTGTCGATGAACACGAAGGGAGTATCCTCGCAGATCGCCTGGACTTCTTCGAAGGACAGACTCTGCACGGGCACGATCAGGATGATGCCGTCCACCGCCCAGGCTTTGACATTTTCCAGTTCGTCGGCCAGTTGTTTCTTCGGCTCGGTGATGTTGATCAGGATGACGTCGAACCCACTGGTCTTGGCGGCCAGTTCCACATTCAAGGCGATTTCCGCCAACCCCGGAACCCAACTGCCATACAACACGGTGGCGATGATCTTCGACGACTTCGAAGCCAGCTTGGTCGCCGCCTTGCTGGGGCGGTAGCCCAGGGCTTCGATGGCAGCCTGTACGCGCTGGCGCGCTTCTTTGGAGACGTAAGGATGATCGTTGATCACCCGTGAGACGGTCTGATAGGAGACTCCAGAAAGCTTGGCAACGTCCGAAATGGTGGGTCGCGATGACTTAAAACTGGGCATTTAACGTTCCGTCGTTTGCAGGCCAATAAAACAACCGGCTACTGGGTACGCTGGGCGTATTCCTCAGCAGCGGTAGCAGGGAAATAGATTCCTCCCGTGACGGGAATCCATTTCGGCACGGTCTCGCCGTGCAGATAAGCCGCGATGGCATCAAAGGCCGGACCCGCCATATAGGGGCTAAGCTCGACGGTCGCATTGGCGTCGCCGTCCATCATCGCCTTGAAGATGTCCGCGATCGCATCGACCGACACGATCAGAATATCCTGGCCCGGATCAAACCCGGCCTCTTTGATAGCTTCAATCGCGCCAATCGCCATGTCGTCGTTGTGCGACCAGACCGCGCAGATTTCCGACGGGTTCTCGGTGTGCAAAATACCTTCCATCACTTCCTGGCCCATCTGCCGCCGAAAGTCACCCGTTTGCGACACGATGATCCGCATCCCAGGGAAAAGCGCGATGACTTCGTTGAACCCAATCTGGCGATCCCGCGCGGCGCTGGACCCGACCGTACCTTCCAGTTCGACGACGTTGCATTCGCCCGACGTTGCCTGGACCAACCAGGCCGCGGCCAACCGTCCCTCAAACACAAAGTCGGACGATACCCGGGTGAGGTAAAGCGACTCATCCGCCGTCACATTCCGGTCGATGATCACCACCGGAATTCCGGCGGCCTGTGCCTCTTGAAGAATCTGTGTCCAGCCGGTCTCGATCACCGGCGCCAGGATGATCGCATCGACCTTCTGGTCGATAAAAGAACGGATGCTGGCGATCTGGGCCGCCTGGCTGTTCTCGGCATCGACGAACAACAGGTTGATCCCCCGGCGCTCAGCTTCCGCTTTGGTAATCTCCGTAAAGGCCGTACGCCAATCACTCTCCGACCCCACCTGCGAAAACCCAATCGTGAGACCACGACCTTCATCGCCCTGAGCATAGGCGGCCACTACGCTTGCTCCGGCGAACACGGCCAACAGGCCGATCACAAACCATAATCGTCTAACTTTGCCCAGCTTCATGAATTCCCCCTGTCAATAAACAATTGTAAATTGAAGCCCACACCCCTACCAGCTATTTTCTCCATTCTACTATAAATCAGGTCCGGTGCGTTAAAGAGGTAGCTCTCGCTTTGGCAAGAATCGGGATCAATTTTATAATGAGGCTAGCGTTTTTTCTTCATCCAGTAATTCGGTCTATCCTCGCATAGCCGTCGGCGTTATTTTGTACTGTTGTTTAATCACCAAGGAAATTCGAGAGATGACGATGGAACAACTCCATTTCTTGACACCAGAAGAAGTCCGGGCATGGTTGGAAGGCTCAGCCGAGGCGTGGTCGCAGCAGTTCGAGCTGGGCAGCGTCTCACTCCTTGAGCATCTGGTCAATGATATTCAAACGGACAGCGACCCGAATTTCGCCACGTATCAAGCCCAGAGCTTCACTTTTCTCGCCCGACTTGAAGCCGAGTTGAAGAATCCTGGCTCCCCGATTCACCATAAGCTCGCCTCCGTCTATGGCGTATTGATGAGCTTCCTGGCCGAAGCCGGGCCTTACCGCTTCGAAACGAAGCGCACGCCGGACAACCCTAAAATCGTCAAGCTGCTGGACGACTATCGCGCGATCCGGCTGCGCACCCGCGAGGTGGGCCACCTGTTCTTCCAGCACCGCGTCTTCGATCCGATTCGCCAGGCCGTCGATGCGGAAATCCGCCCCATCCTGGAATCGGCCTGCGAGCTGTCCATCGACAACCAGGACGACCGCTACCAACCGTTCCGCGTACTGGCCGCCTGCGCCATCACCGAGCAACTGCGGTTCCTGAATGTACGCCTCCAGGGTTCCGAGCATACCGCGCTTATCCAGCTTCTCAAGGACATTTACCATCTCAAATATCTGCGCTTCGGGACTTCCGGCTACCGGGGCGTCTGGGACCGCGATTTCACGGAAGAAATCGTCCGCGTCGTTTCCCAGGCGATCTGTGATTTTCTCAAGCTGCAAAATATGCCCAAGTACGCCTCAGGTCTGGGCGAGAATTTGTCCGGGCGCATCATCGTGATCGGTTACGATGGCCGCCGCGGGTCGGAGCGCGTCGGGCGGATGGTCGCCGAAACCTGCCTGGCGAACGGCTTCGATGTCCACTTTGCCAGCCGTCCTTCGCCCACTCCGGCGCTCAACTTCTACGCGCGGGAAAAGATCGGGCGTGACCACGTGGCGGGTCTGATCAACTGCACGGCGAGCCACAATCCCCCCGAATGGCAGGGGATCAAATTCAATCCCAAAGAAGGCTACCCGGCGCCCACCGCCCTGACCGACGTGATCGGCTCGCGGGCGACGGTACGGCAACTGCTCCACATCACCTCGCCGCGCTATTCGACCGAAGTCGCCGAGGCCGAAGGCCGTTTCCAGCAGTTCGATCCAAAGAATCTCTATTTGGACTGGGTGCGCGCGGCAGGCAAGAACAACCGGCGGATTGCGCTCAATTTCGACCAGATTTGGGAATACTTCAAGAACAAGCGCGTCATCATCGATCCCATGTACGGGGCAGGCCGCGAATATCTCTCCACGATCCTGGGCGAACTGGGAATTCCACACGAAGCCCTGCACGACGAGCGCGACGAGGATTTGGGCTGGCAGACGGAAGCCGTCCGGGGCGTGCCGCACCTGGAATACGCGAATCCTGAGATGCCTTTCATCCAGCCGCTCATCGACAAGGTCGTCGAAAGGAAAGCGGCGTTGGGGCTGGGGCTGGACACCGACGCGGATCGTTTCGGGTTCGTGGATCGCGGCGGGGTCTACATCCGTCCGAACCAGATTCTCGCCATGCTGACGCGCTACCTGGGTGTCGAACGAGGCGAAACGGGGCGCGTGATCATCACCCAGACCGGGCTGCCGATGATCGACGCCATTGCCCAGTCGATTCCGGGCAACGAAGCCAACCACCCGCCGAAGGGGACAATCCCGGCGTATATCTCGCACCCGTTCTATCACCGCCGGATCGGGGCCGAGCAGTCCGTTACCTTCTCGAACACCTACGTGGTGCCGGTCGGCATCAAGTACATCGTCGATGTCGCGCGCGTGCCGGAGAACGTCACCGATCCGAAGAAAGCCTACGGGGCCCAATCCGACGCCGATCTGCCCGCGACCTGGATGGATCGAATGCTCATCGGCGGCGAGGAAAGCTCCGGCCTGACCACGCGCGGGCACGTTCCGGATAAAGACGGGGTATGGGCGGGTCTGCTCGTCATGGACATGATCGCCCACTACGGCTTGAAGAGCGGCAAGGGCGAGACCTCGCTGGTCGATATCTGGGAAGAGACGACGGCGATGGACGTGGCATGGAAGACATACGGCAGCCGCGTCGATGTCGATGCCTCAATCGGCCCCAAGGAGCAGTTCTTGAATTACTTCCTCGACGAACTGCCGCGCGCCGGGACGAAACTGGCCGGACTCGACATCTACTACCTGGGCGGCACACGCTACGACATGGTCGAGATCTTCCTCGAAGATGCGCGCTACGGCAAGCGGCATTACATGCGCGTTCGCGCGTCCGGCACCGAGCCGATTGCGCGGATCTACGTCGAGAGTGCGGATAAAGACATGGTGGGCAAACTACTCGACTTCGCGTTGAGCCGCCTGGATGCGATCAACACCAAAGAGATCGAAGGGGCCTACAGTGTCGACTACCTGGCCGATCTGCTGGCTAACACCCGCTTCACCGGACAGACTCTCGCGGCAGCACAGCAATTGCTTGCCAAAACCGGCTGGAACCCGGTGCAACTCTGCACCCTGCTGAAGAAATATCGTCCGCACGTCGAAAGCCGCAACGCCAAACTGATCGATCAGTGGCTCGCCGCTCTCAACGTGCCCTGCTAGACACCTGGCGTAACATAAGAAATGAGACGCCTATCGCGTGAATGGATAGGCGTCTTTTTTACCTAACCCGGATTTTGGGTCACGGCCTTCTCGAAGGGTTCGGTGTGAATCGTGAGGCGGTGAATCTCCGGCAGCATCACCCGCAGTTGGGCTTCCACCCGTTCCGCCATTTGGTGGACTTCGCCAATCATCAACGAGCCTTTCACCTGGCAGTGAATACTGACTGAATAACCCTCATCGCTTTCGCTGCGAATCACGAGTTCATGCCAGTAGCCCTCAGGATAAAGCTGCTGCACAACGGCCATGATTTCGTCCGCCAGGGGTTCGGTCTCGCCGTCGCAGTTGGTGCAGGGCTTAGAACCGTGCGCCGGTTCGATATGGGTGACGATGCTGGTCAGGTCGGGGATCACCGTCATCAGGCGATCCTCGAACTGCGACACCACGGTGTGCGCCGCATCGAGCGTCTGTTGTTCGTTCACCTCGACATGCGCGTCGAGCGCGAGACCGTTCTCTATTTTGGCAATCGCGATCTCGTGCACACTGATCCCTACGGCCACCGCTTCGGACTGCGCGATCTGGGTGTAGTCGGGCGGAAGCTCGTGGGCGGGCAAAAAGTTCACGTCAATCGTCATCAGTCCTGAGAACCGGGCGCGCAGGCGACGGCCAATCTCATCCGCAATGGCGGCGCTGTGTTCGACCGGCGTCAGCGGCGCGATCCGGATCAACAGCGCCAGGTGGATGTCATCTTCCGATCCGCGGCTGCGCACCTGGACCACTTCCGCGACGTTGGGCACTTCCAGCACGACCTGCTTGACCGCCTCGGCGTCCAGCGCCACATGATCGACCAATACGCTGGCCGCGTGCCGGATGATCCCGATGGCGTTGCGGCCAATCAGCAAGACGACCACCAACGCCGCCACCGCATCAATCCATCCCAGGCCGAAGTGCACCGTGACCAGCGAGAGCAGCACCGTGATCGAAACCATGATGTCACTGCGCTTGTCTTCCGAGCTAGCTACTAAAACTTCGGAGTGCAGCCGCTTGCCTTCCCGGCGCTGCAAAGAGAAGAGTCCCAGGTTCACCCCCAGCGCCAGGAGCATAACCGCGAAGTTGGCAGGCCCAATCGTGGGAGTCTGGCCCGAGATCAGTCGGTCGATACTGTTTTCGACGATTTTGGAGGCGGTCAGCAGCAGGAAGCCCCCCACCATCATCGCCGCCAGCGTTTCGTACCGGCGATGCCCATAGGGATGATCTTCGTCAGGAGGAGTCCCGGCGATGCGCGTCACGACCATCGCGATGATATTCGCCACGGCATCCAGCGACGAATCGACGCCATCCGCAATCATGACCAGCGAACCGCTGATGAAACCAACGCCCAGCTTGAGACTCAACATCACCAGGTTGATCGACAGGGAGAGCTGATAGACCCGGTTGACGGCTTGAGCGCGCGTTTCTTGAGATTGCATGACATCCTCGGGATTTTAGAAATGCTTGGGCGAGACGGTGTGTTGGGAACGGTCGAATCGATAGAAGGAATATTATACTCTTGTTCGTTGATACTTATCCAGGATTATCTGCTGAAGGGTCATTTTTCGACCTTTCAAGATAGTGTATGTAAATAAAAGTTTTAGTACGCTATGCCAAAATGGCCCTTCAAACGCAAAAAAACGCCCTGGAATGGCCAGGGCGTTGACAGGTTGCGATGGATGTGCTGAGTTGGTGAACTAGCCTTTGCGCCGCACCTCGAATGACAGGGTGATTTTGCCCACACGGATTTTATCCCCCTGTTGGAGCACGCGCCGTTCGCCGCCGACCAGCTCGCGGTCATTCAAAAGGGTGGGGTTGCGCGGTGCCAGGGCTTCCAGGAAAAACTGGCCCCCCTGTTCGATGAGGCGGGCGTGCTGGCGCGACACGGTACGCGCATCCTCCAGGTCGCCCAGGTTGACGGCCAGGGCACCCCCGCCCGTGGGACTGCTGGGGTCGGCGCGTCCGATCACCGCGGGCTGCCACTCGATTGGAAAAGCCCTGCCGGTTGATTCTTCACGCAGCACCGCCTGCGCGCCCCCTGAGAGCGGCTGGAAGACCTGGTTGCCGCGCAGGACCATCTGCTGGCTGAGCCGCCGCCGTTCGCGGTCGAAGATCAATTCGCTGCCCGTCTGGATGCCGAGGTGCTCCAGAGTCTGATCCGCTGACAGCGGCTTGTTGGCCCCTTTGACCACGAGGGTATAACTGCCTTCGAGAAAGCTGAACTCGCGCCGGATTTCTTCGATCAAGGTGCGCACGGTGATAT
>CAYRWY010000189.1:0-10467 GCA_964427955.1 uncultured Anaerolineaceae bacterium | reverse complement strand
GTCGTGAATCGTTTAGTAGACGTGGGAACCGAAAATCGTACTGTTGAGGAACGTTTGTCTCTGCTCATGAATGTGTACGAAGCTCTTCAGAAGGTACTTGGTATCCGAGTTCCTAAAACCCCAGATGTGCTCAGCAAAGATAATTACGAAAAAATGAAAGAAATTCTTAAATTTGCCAGAGATCAGGTAAAAGCTGTGGCAGATGAAATAGAGCCTAAAGATGAAGATTCAGACGAAGTTAGAGCGAGACTCAATATCGAGAAAGAGCGTATTGAACGGATTGCAAAAAGGATGGAAATTCCATTGGATGTGAATCTCAGTTTTGGGGAACTGGTAATGTCTCTAATTCAACGATTTGGGTTTATGGATACAGATGTTGTTTCACCATTCTTTGGAGAAAAGAATAAGTGGAGGGATTTTCTGACCAAGGATGTTCGGGCGCAAAGTATGCATGGTGGATATTTCAAAGGAGGCGACGAGTTTAGTCGGGGTTGGCGTGTACTTTACCATCTGCATGATCTAGCGTTACGGATTGTTCTAAAACTTCTGGACTACGATGGAGAGTATTACCCCGTTGTGGCGAAAATACCTGGTGTGTCGGTATCTATCGCTGAAGAAATCAATTGGATTAAACCCACTCACAAAGCTTCCGATCTGGGTTATTTGAAGGAAACGTAGGCCGCTACACCAAAAATATAATTAGCATCGAGTAGAAAATCTAGCCGACGCTCATCAAGGCGCTGATCCATAAACCTCTCAACCTCTCCTCGCGTTAGGCACGCGATGGACTATGACACCGAGTCAGACGTGCTCTACACTACTTTCACAAGTCCAGCAGACAGACAACAGCATCATGGCAGATGATGGCGATATTTATCACTACGCCGGGGAAATAGTGGTCGGCGTCATGGTGTTGAATGCGTCGCGCAAGGGGCTGAACATGCCATAGGGATATTTCCGCTGCACTACCACCCCTCTCGTCCCGCCGCTCGCCCCCAATCCGTCTCTCCGTGCACATTATCGGGCGTCACATCGGCCAGCAGATCGTCCAACGTCTGCGCGCGTACCGGCTCGATCACCAACCGGCGACCGTCCAGTGAGATCGTCACGCGGGTTCCTGCCGTCAGACCCATCTGATCAGCGTAAAGTTTAGGGATGCGCACCGCCAGGCTGTGTCCCCATTTCCGCACGCGCGTCTTCATCCCCACTCCCTGCACCTCCTATCACCCCTCCCACGTATTATAGATCAACGACCTGACCCTGCACCCGGAAAAGGAGATCACCCCATGCCCCAGTACGGCAACTGGATTCGTAAGCGCATTTTGCTCGTGTTCCTGTCTATCGGCGTCATCCTGCTGGCGCTGGCGATCCTCCCCCCGAACCTCCCGCTCCTGCTGCGGATCGCCCTGCTGATCCCCGCCGGACTCTTCCTGGCCGGATTCGCCTACTTCACCTACGCCTACGTCCAGTTTTCCGCGCGCGGCGGCGATCTGCAAGCCGTGCTGCGCGAGTTCGTGCTCGATCAACTGGCGTGGGACGGGACCGGGCAGGCGCTCGACATCGGCACCGGCAACGGCCCGCTGGCGATCCGGCTGGCGAAAAAGTACCCGCAGGCGCGCGTGACCGGCATCGACTTCTGGGGCAAGGCGTGGGAATATTCGCAGGCGGCGTGCATCCACAATGCCGAGATCGAGGGCGTGGCGGATCGCGTCACGTTCCGGCAGGCCAGCGCTTCCCACCTGCCGTTCGAGGAGGGCGCGTTCGATGTCGCCGTCAGCCACTTTGTCTTCCACGAAGTGGCCGACACCGCCGACAAGCGCGAGGTCATCCGCGAGGCGCTGCGCGTGGTGCGGCCTGGCGGCGAATTCTGCTTTCAGGACATGTTTTTCGACGCGAAAGTTTACGGCGCGCCGGAGGATCTGCTGGCGGTGATCCGGGGCTGGGGGATCGCCGAGGTCCGGATCATCGACACGCGCGCCAGGGTCCGCATCCCGCGTCTGCTGCGCCCGCGCCAGATGTTGGGATCGATGGGCATCCTGTACGGCAAAAGATGACGCGCCGGGATCACGTCCCGGCCTGCTCCGCGCGCACTTTGAGCGCCTGGTTCATCGCCTCGAAGCCGAGCCGCGTGCCGCGCCCGACGAGCCGCATCAGGATCGGGACCAGCACCCCGGTGAAGACTTCGCGCTGGACGAGGCGCACCCGGTCACTGCCCAGCGGCTCCAGAGTGAAACTGTGCTCGCCGTCGAACACGCCCGGCAGGATCAGCCGCCCCAGCCAGCGCAGCTCGCGCCCCGGCTCGACCGTGAGCAGGGTAGGCCGGATGGTCATGCCCTGCCCGCCGGCGGGTTGCAGGCGGATTTCCAGCCGTTCGCCGGGTTTCAGCGTGCCCCCCGCGCGCGGCATGAACGGGTTCCACTGCGGAAACGCCGCGAAGTCCGTCAGGACCGCCCACACGCGATCCGCCGGGGCCTGGATTTCGACTTCCGTGCGCAGTTCTTGCATGACCAATACTCCCTGAGAAAAAATCCACGACCTGTAATTTACAGAATTTCGCAGATTTCAGGGAAAATGGCCAGCGCCCCTAGTGTGCCAGCAGCGCGATCACCAGGATCAGGACGGCCAGCACGATCATCACACCAATGACCACCGTCACACGGTTAGAAAACCGGACGAACTGCGTGATATCACTCTCGTTCGCCCGTTTGAGCAGCGGGTGAGCGGGGATCGGGTCTGGGGCGAAGGTCTCCGGGAGGATGTGTTTTTTGCGCGGCTGATCCTCGCCGAAACTGAGGATCACCCGGTCGGCCTGGCCTTCCGGCACGATCAGGTCAGTGGGCAGCGCGACCGTGCGACCGCAGTAGGGACACCGGATGACCCGCTCCGCCAGCCCTTTTTTCAGTGCGGCGCTGACCGTCGTCCAATCGCCGCCGCATTCTTTGCAGGTCCGGGACAGTTTGATCACGACTTCGCCGGGCAGCGCCGGGACGCCGTCACTGGCCGGATGTTTCGAGACGTCAGGCATCACAGCCTCCCTGGGATCACCCGCCGATGAGGACGACGACCCCCAACCCGGCGATGATCACACCCAGCACGCCGTACAGCACCCGCGCCCCCCGGCGCCCCAACAGCTTCACCGTCAGCCGGGCGCGGCGGTTGTCCATGATCCAGCGCCAGTCCAGGATGGCTCCCACGACCGTCAACCCGCCGATAACCAGGCAAACCACGGCGGCTAAGGTATCACTCATCGGTCACTCCCCTTACCATGAAATTGCACCAACCAGGTGCCGCCAAGTGTAAACGCTCCCCGTCCATTATGCCAGTGGCGGCCCCCGCTGCGCTTCAGGGAAGGGAAGCATTGAGCAGGTGAAGAGTCGCGGTATTTTACCTCACCCCCCGGCCCCCTCGCCACCGGGTGGAGAGGGGGTCAGGGGGTGAGGTTTGCACGGCTTCCAATCTCCCCCTCTCCCATCGTTCTGTAGGGGAGAGGAGGGGGTGAGGGCTACTCCACCGTCACGCTCTTGGCGAGATTGCGCGGCTGATCCACGTCGCAGCCGCGCCACACCGCGATGTGATAGGCCAGCAGTTGCAGCGGGATCACGCTCACGATTGGGCTGAGCAGCGGCGGCGTATCCGGGATGTACAGCACATGATCGGCCTTCTGCCCGATCAACGTATCGCCGTCCGTCGCCAGCGCGATCACGATCCCGCCGCGCGACTTGGCTTGTTCCACCTGGCTGAGCATCTTGTCGTACACGGCATCGTTGAGCGTGATCGCCAGCACCGGCATCTGCTCGTCGATCAGCGCAATCGGGCCGTGCTTCATCTCCCCGGCGGGGTAGCCTTCGGCGTGGATGTAGCTGATCTCCTTGAGCTTGAGCGCCCCTTCCAGCGCGATGGGATAGTTAATCCCGCGCCCCAGGTAGAGGAAGTCGGTGTAATGGTACAGTTCCGCCGCCAGCGCCTCGACGGCGTCCTCGCGCTCCAACACCTGGCCGACCAGGTCCGGCAGCCGCGCGAGGTCCTGCACGTGCTGCATGATCTGGTCGGGCGTGAGCGTGCCGCGCTGCTGGGCGATGTACAGCGCCAGCAGGTATTGATCCGCGATGCTGGCCGTAAATGCTTTGGTGCTCGCCACGCCGATCTCCGGCCCGGCCTGCATGGTGATGCTGCCGTCCGCCACGCGCATGGCCTGGCTGCCAATGGCGTTGACGATGCTCCACAGCCGCGCGCCCTTTTCGCGGGCTTCTTCCATCGCGGCCAGCGTGTCCACCGTCTCGCCGGACTGGGTGATCGCCAGCACGGCGCAGTCGTCGTCCAGGATCGGATCGCGGTAGCGGTATTCGCTGCCGTAATCGACCTCGACCGGGATGCGCGTCAGTTCTTCGAAGATGAATTTGCCGACCAGCCCGCTGTAGGCGCTGGTCCCGCAGGCGACGGTCACGATCCGCTTGAGGCGCTGCGCCTCGTCGGGCGTGATGTGCAAGTCGGGCAGTTCGATCCGCCCGTTCTGGAAGTCCACGCGCCCGCGCAGCGTATCGGTCAGGGCGCGCGCCTGCTCGTGGATCTCCTTCTGCATGAAGTGCTTGAATTCGCCCCGCGCCGCGCTTACCGGGTCCCAGGGGATATTGTGCAGTTCCGCATCGACCGGGTCCCCGTCGAGATTCTGGACCTGGTAGGCGTCGCAGGTCAGCGTGACCATCTGGCGGCTTTCGAGGAAGATCATCTTCCGGGTATGTTCGAGGATGGCCGGGATGTCCGAGGCGACGAACGATTCCCCGTTCCCGATCCCCAGCGCCACGCCGCCCGCATTGCCGATCCGCACTGCCACCAGGCGATCCGGCTGATCGGCGTTCAGCACGACGATGGCGTGCGCCCCGCGTAAGAGCTGCACGGCCCGGCGCGTCGCCTCGGTGACGTCGTACCCGGCGTCGATCTCGCGCTGGACGAGGTGCACGATCGTTTCGGTGTCGGTGTCGGACGCGAACGTTACGCCGGACGCTTCGAGATCGGCGCGCAGTTCGCGGAAATTCTCGACGATGCCGTTATGGACCACGACCGTGCGCCCGCTGGCGCTGATGTGCGGGTGCGCGTTGCGCGAACTGGGGACGCCGTGCGTCGCCCAGCGCGTATGCCCGATCCCGATCCGGCCATTCAGCGGCTTTTCGTCCACCAGCCGCACCAGGTTGCCCAGCTTGCCGACGTCACGCCGGAGCGCGATGTCGCCGCCTTGCAGCACGGCGATCCCCGCCGAATCGTAGCCGCGATATTCCAACCGCTGCAAACCGTTCAGGATGATGGGGGTCGCATCACGCGGCCCAATATACCCCACGATTCCACACATGGTGAACTATCCTCCCAGAGGTAGGGCAGGGGGCGGTGCGCGCAGCAATCCCGCAGGACTGCGCCCGCTCGCCGCTGCCGATTTGGTCGATAACCGTGAGATTCGCCCGCGCATCCTGATCGCCGTGGGGTAGGGAGGGCGTATTGATGGTCTTTAAGAAAGCAGGGCAGAGATCGGCACGCCGGACAAGTCTCCTCTCCAACAAAGTTGGCGAGGGGATTTAGGGGTAAGGCCGGATCTTCGCGCTAAACTATTAAAACGCATCAATACGCCCTACACTCACTTCACGATCAGAGTGCGGGCCGAACACCATCGCCGCGCGGATTGGGCCGCCGTCGCCGGGGGTCTTTGTCGTGCGGCTGGATTGTGGGAGGGGTAAAGCGAGGGCGTGAGTGTGCGCCCTGGCGGCATCCGCAGATCTTTCGATTTTCCCCTGGGGGTTCCAGGGTTAATCTCACCGCGAGGTGAGAAACCGCCACCTCGTATCCCGGCGGATCGTACTGCCGGGCCTTGCGCTAGGTTCCCCTCGTTCGAGCGTGTAGACACCTCCTGTCGCTGTCACGATGAGGGCAGTATACCCGGCCTCTTTTGATTTGGCTACAAATCAGTTCAGGGAGTAACCGCAGGCCTGGACCGGTCAATCTCGTCGCGCGCCCAGGCCAGGGCTTCGTCCATTGTGACCAGGTGGCCGAGGTTGATGCCGAGGATCTGGTTGAACTTGCGGGTGGCGATCTCGATCAGTGGGTGATCGCCGACCAGCGCGATCCGCAGGCGGCGGTCCGTGAGCGATCCCGCCGGATCGGCCTGGGCATGTTGGACCATGAGCAGGATATCGCTGAAATGAATCTCTTGCCGCCGCAGGTCCACCAGCACGACGAGTACCGAGGGGGTTTCAGAGGCGATGTGGGCGATCTGGCCCTGGATGCTTTGCATACTGCCCTCCAGGTTGATGTCGGACAGGTCGAACTGGGCGAGCACGATGGGTTCGGTGGGCAGTTGGGTGACGGCGAATGGCATAATTCAAATCTCTCGGTCGTAAACAGGCCCATGATCCAGGTCGGTGGTCTTCGACGGATACCTGGGGGTGGAACGCAGGTGTTCGAAGGCCGCTTCCAGGGTGTCGAATTGGCCCATTTTGAGCTTGTAATCCCGTTCAAGGCGCCGGACTCCGACCTTGAGGAGCGGGTGCGAGCCGATGATCGCG
The DNA here is from genome assembly GCA_964427955.1 of uncultured Anaerolineaceae bacterium. Taxonomy (GTDB): domain Bacteria; phylum Chloroflexota; class Anaerolineae; order Aggregatilineales; family Aggregatilineaceae; genus JACRBK01. The sequence continues at coordinate 3,919 of CAYRWY010000189.1, read as the reverse complement.
ATCTGCGCCATGGGACTGGAAGGCGTTGGCGCGTGGGCGACTTCATCGGCGGCGATCAGAATATCGCAGAAACAGATCTCCTGATTCCGCAGATCGAACCAGATGTGCAGCGGCTCCTGGGCTTGAGCGATCAGGTGCGTCAGGTAGGCGCAGATCACACGGAGATTCGAGGTGTAATTCTCCAGAGGAACGTCCAGCGTCACCAGAACCACGGGCTTGCCAGGGAGTCGGGTCACTGCGTATGCCATTGCTATTGCTCCTTATGTGCACGGGGTCAGACGGCCCCGTGACGTTCAAACTCCGCAGCAATAATGCACCGGTTCGCCTCAGGTTATCAATTGTAAAGGGCGAGGCTTACCTATACCCCAAGTTCCCCTGATGTGCCAACCTGAGCTTCCCTTGCCGGGCGATTTCGTATCGACCCCTAACGAAATTCTAACGCCTGGCAAACGTTGGATTATTCAGGGTTATTATTGCATTGTTTCGTTAATTCTACCTTCATTGTCAAGCGTCGCGATTTAGCGTTCATAAACGGACCGTAAAGATGTTGTAAAGGTTTTGGCGCTTCGGATCGAAATTTGCTCTCTCCGGCCCCGCCGATTACACTTCCGGCATTCTACGTCACGGGAGACGGACTTCATGATGCCAACGGGACGCAGCTCTGCCGCTTTGCTCGATCACTTGATCCAGATGGGTGACGCCCTCCAGGAAGTATCCCTGCCCAGTTTGCAGCAGCGCGGTGGGTGGGATCGCGCGTTGTTTGACGATGTATTGGCGCGTGTCGAGTGGCTGACGCCGGGTTTCCAGGCGGCTCTCGTGGCCTTTCTTAGCGGCGCAAGTGAACGCGGCGAGACGGTGGTGACGGCGCTGCTGGCGGTGGACCGGCTCTCGGCGGCCTACACCTACTGGACGCGCCTCTTTCCGCCGCGCCAGGAGGACGAGTCGATGTTCGTGCTGAGCTTGCTGCACGATCTGAGCGAAAAAGTGGAACACGCGATTCAACTGGTGGACGGCGCGGGCTGAGCTTTGCCTTGAAATCTAAACCTCACCCCCCGGCCCCCTCTCCGAGAGCGGCGAGGGGGCAGGGGTGAGGTAAAACGTCGCGTACTCGATGCTTTTGACCCTCTGCCGCGCCTGGATGCGGCGGGCTGTTTCCGCTCAGAAAGCGAGGTAAGCTGGTGTTGACTCGGATCGCTCCTCACGTCTATGGGCTGCCGCCGGGGCCTCCTGACCGCCCGTCGCTGTGCGCCGTGGTGGGCAGCCGCCACACCCTGCTGCTGGATGCCGGATCCTCCCCGGCGCACGTGCGGCCCCTGCTGGACGGGTTGGCTGCGGCAGGCGCGCCCCCGCCCCGGTACGTCGCGCTGACCCACTGGCACTGGGATCACGTCTTCGCGGCGGCGTCGCTGGGCGTGCCGGTCATCGCCCACACGCTGACCGCCGAGCGGCTGGCGGTGCTGGCGGGCTACACGGACTGGAGCGATGCCGCGCTGGACGCGCGCGTTCAAACCGGCGAGGAAGCCGCGATGTGCGCCCGCGACATCAAGATCGAGCTGCCCGAACCGCGCCAGGTGGCGATTGCCGTGCCGGACCTGGTGTTTCAGACGACCTTGAAGGTGGACCTGGGCGGTGGCGTGATCTGCCACATCCAGCACGTGGGTGGCGATCACTCGCCTGACTCGTCGGTGATGGCCGTCGAACCGGACCGGGTGCTGTTCCTGGGCGACGGCCTGTATGAAGGCAGCGTCTACCAGCCCGCGCCGTGTTACACGCACCGCCTGTATACGCTGCTGGACACTCTGCTCGCGTTCGATCCGCAGATCGTGGTCGAAGGGCACAGACCCGTGCAGTCGCGCGCGGAATTCGACGATTGGGCGGCGGCGCTGCGCCGTGCCAGACGGCTGGTCGAGCAGGGTGGGGCGGATGAAGAGGCGGTGTTGGCGGCAGCGCAGGCCGAAACCGGCCAGCCGCCGGACGAGGATCTGCGCGGTTTCGTGCACGCCTTCATGCTGGGGCGCATGTCCTGAGCATAAAAAACTCGACCGGGTAAGCCCGGTCGAGTATCCATGTTTCGGCCTATTCGAGGTAATCCGTCAGGCCGTATTCGGTCTGCATCTGGCGCAGCTTGCTCAGCGCGGCGTGCTGCAACTGGCGGATGCGCTCGCGGCTGTAGCCCATCAACTGCCCGATCTGCGACATGCTGTGCGAGTCGCCGTTTTCCAACCCGAAACGGAGCTGGATGATCCGCGCTTCACGCGGGGGCAGGGCGCCCAGCAGGAAGCTGATCGATTCGATCAGCAGTTCACGGGCGGTCGCTTCTTCGGGCAGCTCGCTTTCCTGGTCGGCGACCAGGTCGGCGCGCGGGCGATTTTCTTCGTCGCCGATCAGTTCGTCCAACTGGACCGGCTCGCGCGCGGCCATCAGGGTCGTTTCGACCTGTTCGGGCGTCAGTTCGGCCTGCGAGGCGAGTTCTTCATAGGTAGGCTCGCGGCCCAATTCCTGGGCCAGGTGTTCGGCCACCCGGCGCAGCCGTCCCCACCGCTGGCCCTGGTTGATGGGCAGGCGGATGGTGCGGCCCCGGTCACCCGCGGCGCGGGCAATCGACTGCCGGATCCACCACGTGGCGTAGGTGCTCAAGCGCACGCCGCGCGCGGGGTCGAAGCGATCCACGGCTTTCATCAGGCCGAGGTTGCCTTCCTGGATCAGGTCGGGGAGGGGGAGGCCGCGGCCCTGGTATTTCTTGGCAATCGAGATCACCAGCCGCGTATTCGCCATGATCAATTCCTGGCGCGCGGTTTCGCCGATCTCGATCACGTCGCAGATGTCGTGCTCAATTTCGTCGCACGGCACTGTGTCGAAATCTTCCTGGGCTTTGTTGCTGGCCTGGACCAGGCGCGCTAACGCCTGTTCACGGTCCGCGTCGATGGGTTCAGAGATGGGGCGGATGTCGCGGAAATAGAATTGCAGCAGGTCAGCATCGGCGGGCGGAACATAGCCATTATCACTGGCATCCAACGCAATAACCGCCTCTCGCTCAAGGTCTTCATCGGACATGAAATCGACGCCGCCATCTGCCGGAACAGCGTATTCGGACTGCCACTGACCGGAAACTTCGGTCTCTGACTTCGTGCTGGGTATCGCGACCACGTCCTGCCTCTTTCGGGTGATGGGCAACTGCCCCTAAGACCACGAAACTTGTGCTGAACCACGCTTATCATGATATGATCATTTGTTTGAAAAAGCAATATTTTTATGATTAGAATTAGATAAAAAGGGCCAGAAAAAGCCAGATTTTATGAGTTTTTTATAGCTTTTTGACAACTTGCGCGGCTTGTGAGTGCGTTGCTAAGAATATTGTGGTTGGCAAAAATCCCCGGACCTTGTTATGAAGGTGACCCTGATTTCATCTTATCATAGTTTTGCAGTGTAACCTGAGTGGCAGATGAATGATTCCGAAGTGCGATTGTCGCCGCGCCGCCTGACCCTCTACGGCGCGCTGCTGGGCGCGGGCATGATCGCGGCAGCCTGGATCTGGGTCGGTCCGGTGCAAGGCCACGACGTGCGGCGCTGGTTCCCGGCGGGGCATTGGGCGCTCGATCTGCTGTTGGGCGCGCTGGTCGGGGCGGTCTTCGCCGGGATCGCCTGGCGGCTGCTGGACCACGTGCCCTCGCTCAAGCGCGTCGAAGAGTCGTTTTACCTCACGCTGGATATGCCCTCGCTCCGTTTCTCGCACGCCCTGCTGTTCGGACTGCTGGCCGGGGTGCCGGAAGAAATCCTGTTCCGCGGTGCGATCCAACCCGCCGCCGGGATCGTGATCGCGTCGCTGATCTTTGGCGCGCTGCACGCTCTCAACCGGGCCTATTTCGTCTACGCCGCCGGAGCGGGACTGCTGCTGGGCGGGCTGGCGACCTGGCGGGCC
>CAYRWY010000188.1:4211-10535 GCA_964427955.1 uncultured Anaerolineaceae bacterium | reverse complement strand
GCCAAGTGGGGCCAGATGAAGCAGCCCAATATTCGCGGTGATTTACCCCACCCCCAGCCCCTCGCCAGGCAAGCTGGAGAGGGGAGCAAGCTTTTGTCCCTCGCCACTGGGGGCGAGGGAAGTCGCGCGGGGGAAACGTCGTGGTAGGGGCAAATTCATGAATTGCCCTATGTGTGTCAATTTAAGGTTTTGTGAGGCCATCACGGCTTTGTCCCGGCCTCACCCCCCGGCCCCCTCTCCATTCGAAAAGCCCAATGGAGAGGGGGAGAAAACCGAGGCGCTGATGCCCCTCTCCATCGTTTTCTGATGGAGAGGGGTGAGGGGTGAGGCCGGTTTTTTCCCTACCACAGGAGATCAGACACTTAAGTTGACGCCTATGGCAAATTCATGAATTGCCCCTACAGAAAGCGCGTAACAAGAAGAAACACGCGTGGCCCTACGGCTCCACCACCGGCACGGCGGAACAGGCGCCGCCGACGCTGATCACGTCCGAGCGCACCCACGCGCCGGATTCCAGCTTCCACCACGTGAAGCCATCGCCGCCGGTCGCCTGGCCGACGACCAGCGCAGTCTCCCCGGCGGTCAGCGATCCGGCCAGATCGTACCCGGTGCCGGGGCCGCTGCGCAGGTTGACGGTGTTCGCCGCGCGCACGCCGCACTGCCCGCCAAACGAGACGACGTCGTCCACTTCCCAGGCCCAGATATTGCGGCCCTCGCAGCGTGCCTGCGCGCCACTGCCGATCAGCGAGACGCCATACGTCCCGGCCCGTTCATCGACCGTGATGTCGTCGGCCACCAGGATGCCGTCGAGGTAGACGGCGATCTTGTCGCGCAGGGCCGTGAACAGCACGTGATGCGGCAGGGACAGGTTGACGTGCGAAGCGGCAATTTCGAAGGTCACCGGCGCATTGTCCACCACATCGACCACGACCAGGCTGCCATCGTTGGTGAAACCGACGTTCAAGAAGGTGTCGGTACCGCTGCCTTCGACCACGGCGCGCGCCAGCATCCCGCAGAACTCGGTCTCCGTGCTGCTGCCTTCGGTGTAGGTAAGCTCGACCGCCATCACGATCTGCGTGAACGGCCTGTAGCTCGCCAGCGGCGTGAACCAGTAGCCGGTGCCCTCGAAATAGGCGTAAGGCTCGCGGAAGATTTCGCTGCCGCCCGCCGGGATGATGCCCAGGCTGACCAGCTCGGCCACGGCGTCGTTGATAGGCTGGTCATAGGCGGTCAACTGCGCGACGACGGGCGCCTGAGTCGGCGGCGGGGTGCGCGTGGCCGCGGGCGGGCGTCCCCCGGCGGCAGGACGCGGTGTCGCCGTCGGTTGGGGGATGGCGGTCGGGCGCGGCGTGGACGTCGGCAGCACGACCGGCAGTGCGGCGAGCGGTCCCGATCCGGCCCCGGCACCCAGGTCCCACACCCACAGGTCGGAGGCGGTGCAGAAACTCGCGTCGGAACTGGCCGCCGAGACGCTCACCAGCCCGATCGCGCCGCTCTCGTTCTTCAGCGAAGCCGGGTCCTCGAACAGGCCGACGTAGACGTCGTTCACCAACACCTGGAAGGTGTTCCCGGTCGCGATGACGGTCAGGCGATCCGGACCGGTCGCAGCCGGAGTCACCGCTTCCTGGGGATTGCCGCGCCGCTTGTAAATGCCCCGGAAGGTGACCGTCCCATCGCCGGACAGGCTGACGAAATAGAGGTGCTGGTCGTCGTGGAAGCGCAAGGCGAGGCCGCACGCATCGCCCGGATCGTCGGTGCCGCGGGCCAGCGTGGCGCTCAGCACGAAGTCGGTATGTTCGGCGCTGTCCAACGGCCCGAAGGTCCACCCGTTGGACTTCTTGCTGCGAAGTTCGGCGCTGGCCTGCTGGAACGAGAGCGATCCCTCGGCGCTGGTCAGATAACCCCGATCCACCAGCGACTGCACGACGGCTTCAGGGGAAGTATCGCCCTGCGCCCCCACCCACCCCATCGTCCCGATCACCAGGACGATCACGATCACCACCAGGCTGGCCTTGCGCATGTTGTCCCCTCCTCACTCACGGCGTCAGAAGCCCCTATCCCCGACCTTCGGTCGGCCCTTCCTCCGCTGGCGGGGAGGGATTTAGGGAGGGGCCTACGACGCTTTTCAAACAGCCTTTCCCAGACTCAGTATAGTCCGATCTGGAATTTTCGCCTGACGATTTACCTTCGTGGTTGACAAATCCTCGGCTGTCGTTAACACTAGCATAAGATTCAAAACTAGCGGATTGTGTACGTATGTTCTATGATGGTGGCTTGCCACAGTCCGGTTTTGAGGAGAGACATCATGATCGAAGGAAAACTGGTAGACCTGGTCCCGTTTGAGGACGATTTCGCGATCCACATGGAAAAGTGGATGAACGAAGAAGCGTGGTTCCGCGCGCGGCTGTGGGAACGGCGTGAGCCGCACACCGAGGACGACGTCAAGAAGTTCATCGAAAAGATGGAGAAGAACGAGCACGGCGGAATAATCGGCTTCCAGGCCAAGAACGGCGATCCGATCGGCGCAGTGATCTACGATCACGAATGGCAACGCGTGCGCAAAGCCGAAGCCGTCTTCTTCGCGGGCGACGACCGTTACGAAGGCACCGACGAGGTGCTCGACGGCCTGCTGCTGCTGGCGCGTTACTGCTTCGAGACGCGCAACCTGCACCGCCTGGACGCGTCGTCCCTGGCCTTCGACGAAGCGAAGATCGACGCGCTGCGGCGCGCGGGCTTCGTGCACGAGGGCACGCTGCGCCAGCACCTCCGCTGGGACGGGGACTACGTCGATATGGAACTCTTCGGCCTGCTCGAAACGGACTGGCCCGGCTACGACAAGAAGACCGCCGAGTTGAACTTGCAGCCCAGCGGCCTTGAGGCCAAGCCCAAGCCCGAAAAGAAGGAAGAGAAGAAAGACGAGAAGAAGTAGCCATGACCACGCTGCACGGTGTGCTGGTAGACCTCGTCCCCTTCACGGACGAGTACGAAGAGAAGATGTACACCTACTGGAACAACGACTCGCGGCGGTGGGCGTTCATGGGGGATTACGGCCCGATCAGCCGCGCCACGATCAAGCGCATCCGCGAAGAACGCGCGGGCGCCCGTGAGCGCGGCTATACCGGCGTCCATTTCATGATGACCACCAAGCAGGGCCAGATCATCGGCGAGATGGGCCTGAACTGGGTCGATCAGTGGAACCGCTACGCGAACATGGGCGCGTGGATCGGCGACCCAGAATTTTGGGGCGGCGGGTATGGATCGGATGGCACGATCCAGTTGGTGGAGTATGCGTTCAACTGGCTGGACCTGCGCCGCCTGTTCCTGGACACGATGGGATTGAACGAACGCGCCCAGCGCAACGTCGAAAAATGCGGCTTCACCCTGGAAGCGCGCCGCCCTTCCACCGTCACGGTCGATGGCGTGTGGTCGGACGAACTGGTGTACGGAATGCTGCGCGAGGAATGGCCCGGCGCCGAGACGATGATCGAACGGCTGGGCTTGCACGAAAAAGCCGCCCGCAGCGGCTAGAGGACGCTATGTTCGAAGGACTGCTGGTGGACCTGGTGCCGTTCGACAAACCGTACCAGGACTTAGAGTACCGCTGGCGCAACTCCGAGGCGACCTACTGGTCGACCGGGGGCGAGCGGGTGATCCTGCCGCGCCGCGTGCTGGAAGAACGCTTCCGCCGCCATGCCGAAGAACGCGCCAACGGCGACGACGACAACGTGATGTTCGGGATGCAGACCAAAGCAGGCCAGCCGATCGGCTTCGTCTGCATCAACTGGCTGCACACCACCTACCGCACCGCCATGCTGGGCGCGCGGATCGGCGAACCGGAGTTTTGGGGCGGCGGCTATGGCACGGATGCCCTGACGCTGATCGTCGATTACGCCTTCGAGTGGCTGGACGCGCGCCGAATCTGGTTGATGACCACCAGCATGAACGCCCGCGTGATGCGCCAGATGGAAAAAGTCGGCTTCACGCTGGAAGCCCGCCAGCGCGAAGGCTCGTGGGCCGATGGCCGCTGGGTCGATTGGCTGGCCTACGGGCTGCTGCGCGACGAATGGCCGGGCCGCGCCGCCATGATCGAGAAGATCGGGTTGAAGGCGCGGTAGAGAGCGCCTGGCGGTGCTCAAGTAGGGGCAATTCATGAATTGCCCCTACAAAACGATACTATTTTTGCCGAGGGGCTGCGTATGCTAGAAGGCTTGTTAGTCGATCTCGTCGCCATCGACGAGCGGTTCCAGGCATTGGAACACAAGTGGGAGAACGGCGAGGCCGCCTTCTGGGGCGACGCCGGAGGCCGTAACTTTTTGTCGAAGGCCACCGTCAAGCGCCACCAACAGCAGCGCGTCGAGGAGCCGCACGACTGGGTCGGCTTCGGCATCCAGACCAAAGCCGGACTTCCCATCGGCGTCTTTTTCATCGGCGACCTCAAGCCCGCGCACCGCGTCGCTATGCTCGGCGCCCAGATCGGCGAATCCGACTACTGGGGCGGCGGCTATGGCACCGATGCGCTGCTGCTGGCCGTCGATTACGCCTTCGAGTGGCTGGATCTGCGCAAGGTCTGGCTGGGCACGATGGGCCTGAACGCCCGCGTGATCCGCCAGATGGAAAAAGTCGGCTTCGCCCTGGAAGCCCGCCAGCGCAGCACGTTTCTGGCCGAGGGTGTGTGGTACGAACAGCGCCTGTACGCCATGCTGCGCGACGAATGGCCGGGCCGCGCCGCGCTGATTGAAAAGATCGGGTTGAAAGCCCGCTAACCTTCACCGGAGGCTACTGTGCTCGAAGGATTACTGGTTGACCTGGTGCCCTACGGGGATCGCTGTTTGGAACTGGAACACCGCTGGCACAACAGCGAGGCGTGGTTCTGGGCCACGGTCGGGGATCGCCGCCTCAACAGCGCCGCCTCGATCAAGCGTAACCAGCAGGAACGGGCGGAATGGCGCGAGCGCCAGTCCTCACCCGGCATGATGTTTGGCATCCAGACCAAAGATGGCAAGCTGATCGGCGACATCGGCATCAACTGGATCGTGCCGCAGCACCGGCTGGCGATGCTGGGCGCGGCCATCGGCGATCAGGAGTATTGGGGCGGCGGCTATGGCACGGACGCGCTGCTGCTGGTCGTGGATCACACCTTCGACTGGCTGGACGTGCGCAAAGTCTGGCTGAGCACGATGAGCCTGAATGCCCGCGTGATGCGCCAGATGGAAAAGGTCGGCTTCACGCTGGAAGCGCGCGGACGCCAGAAATTCATGGCCGACGGCCAGTGGGCCGACGAACTGACCTACGGGCTGCTGCGCGAGGAATGGCCGGGCCGCGCGGCGATGATCGAAAAACTCGGGTTGAAAGCCCGCTGAGCCGGGAGCACCCCGACAGGAGGAACCCTATGTTAGAAGGAATACTGGTCGATCTGGTGCCCTACGACCAGCGGTTCAAGGATCAGGATCACCGCTGGTGGAACAACATCTCGGTGTTTTGGAGCGGCGAAGGGGAGCGTAACTTCCTCTCGAAAGCCCAGATCGAAGCCGAACACAAAGAATGGGTCGAAAATTCGGACAAGCCGCATACCAGCGTACCGTTCGGCGTCCTGACCAAAGACGGCAAGCCGCTGGGCTACTTCGGGATCAACTGGATTTCGCCGCAGAACCGGGTGGCGAACCTGGGCGCGAGCATCGGCGAGCCGGACTATTGGGGCGGCGGCTACGGCACGGATGCCCTGTTGCTGCTGATCGAGTACGCCTTCAACACGCTGGACATCCGCAAGGTCTGGCTCAACACCATGAGCCTGAACGAGCGCGTCATGCGCCAGATGCAAAAAGTCGGCTTCGTGCTGGAAGGCCGCCAGCGCGAATCGGTCCACGCCGACGGCCAGTGGTACGACGACATGGTCTACGGGCTGCTGCGCGAGGAATGGCCGGGGTATGCGGTCATGGTCGAGCGGCTGGGCCTGGGGACCAAAACTGCCCCCTAGACCTTACAACCTCTTCATCCCCCGGCACAGGGTACCGGCGTACCCTGTGCCCCGGACTTGCTCCATTCCACACAAGCCTGTAATCTTGGCAAGAAGATACACATTTAGGATGGAGAGTCCCCTTGATGAAAACCAAGCTGTTTGTGTGCGCCGTGATCCTGAGCCTGATCCTGGGCGGCTGGCAGGCGGCCAGCGCCGCGCCGCGCCCGGCGATTGTGTCGTTCGCGTCGTCGCTGCCGACGATCACCGTCGAAGAGGCGGAATCGGGCACGGCGACGACCACGTTAAGCTGGAGCACCACCGGCCTGTCGGACGAATATCGCCTGACGCTGAACATGTATATCCTGGAC
>CAYRWY010000188.1:0-4111 GCA_964427955.1 uncultured Anaerolineaceae bacterium | reverse complement strand
CACCACCGGCCTGTCGGACGAATATCGCCTGACGCTGAACATGTATATCCTGGACGGGTGGAAGCCGGTCTTTCCCGCCGACAGCGTCCCGCTGGACCCCACCGGCTCGCGCGACGTCACGATCCAGCCGTCGCTGACCTTCGGACCGCCGACCTATTTGCTGTCCATCGTCGGCGTGAAGTCGAATGCCATCGTCGATCAGCGGATCGTCACGATCCCCTATGCCGCGCCGGACGATGCGACCGTCTCGCCCACCATCGAGATTTTCATGGCGAACGTCGATAACCTGGACGGGACACAGCTCGCCGCCGGATCGCAGCCGGTCACCGTCTCGTGGAGCGTCGCCCACCGCGTGCCCACCTCGAATCTCGTGTTCGAGCAGGTGCTCCCGGATGGATCGGCAGTATCGGTCGAGCTGCCGCGCCCGTACGTGTGGGTGCCCTCGACCGCCGAGGGACCGCTCGCGCCGGTGTATCCGGTCGGCGGCAGCCAGGTGACGCTGCGGCTGCGCGTGGTGGACCTGATCTCCGGCGATCTCTACGACGAGCAACTGCTCACTCTGCCGCTGGTGAACCTGCCCGCCGTGCCGCCCGCCGTGACCCCGGTCCCGACCGCGACGCCGATCCCGACCGCCACCGCCCCCAGCGAGATCGCCAGCTTCACCGCCAGCCCTACCACCGTCAATCCCGGCTCGGCGATCACGCTGGCCTGGGAAGTGCGCGGCACGGGCGGCGTCACGATTGAACAGACCATCCCCGGCATCCCCGGATCGCAGGTCGTCGTCACGGCGCAGTCGCCCAAAGGCAGCGCCGAGGTCTACCTGCCCGATGCCGCCGCCTACAACGTGACCTTCACCCTGTATCCGGTCAGCCGCGCCTCCAATGCCCAGGTCACGGTGCTGATCTACTGCCCGGTGACCTTCTTCTTCGGCCAGGGCGACGGCTGCCCCACCGGCCCGGCGCTGGACGTGGGCGCGTCGTACCAGGAATTCGAGAACGGCGTCATGATCTGGCGGCAGGATACCAACGAGATCTACGTCCTCTACACCGACGGCACCGCCTCCTACTTCTTGCAGCAGGATTATGCACTGCTGCCCGATGCGGTGATCGCCGATGCGCCCCCGCTGGATCGCCAGATTCCCGGCGGCGGCTTCGGCAAGGTGTGGGGCAACGCGCCCGCCGTGCGAGCCAAGCTCGGCTGGGCGCTGAGCGACGAGCAGGGCTTCACCACGCGCGTGCAGGGCGTGGCGCAGGCCCGCGATCCGCGCCCGGAATTCGCGTTCTACCTGACGCTGCCCGGCGGCGAGGTGATCGGCTCCGGGTACGGCCTGTGGCGCAAGCTGAGCGGGTAAGACAAGAGCAATTTACTGATCCATAAATAGCTAAACTTTTTGCCAGGGAGATTTACCTCACCCCTGACCCCTCTCCAGCTTGCCTGGGGAGGGGCTGGGGGTGGGGTTTAGATTTCAAGGCAAGGATCAGTAACGCAGAGAGCGCAGAGGATTTTTGAGGGAAGAGAGAGAAACGGGTCCTCTGCACCGGATGTCAAGCGACCCACCTGTACCTGGCCTCCCCTACCCCTCTCCATCGAAACATGAGGGAGAGGGGACCCCAAATGCACTCTCCAACCGACCAAAATAACGGGTAACTCACCCGCGCAGTGTCTACTATTTGATTCTGGAGGAGGCCGTTTATTATGAAATTCCGTTTTCCTGGTCGTCGCATCGTTGGAATGATTGGGATCGTCGTTCTGCTCTCCCTCTCGATACCGCCGGTGCGGGCAGATGCCGTAATGGGCAGCACCAGTTTCACCTGTTCATCAGTCACATTTTCTTTTAGCAACGATTCAAATCCTGCTAGCTGGGACTTCGCGCAGGTCCGGGTGATCAACGTCGATACGGGCGGCACTATCTTTGACAGTTGGAGCGACGTCGGCCCCTATGGCGATGCCAGCCCCTACACCGTACACTTTGCCACCCAGCCGGACGGCTCGACCCTGCGACTCGAGGTCCAGATCGATATCCGCATTATTTCGGCCACCGGCACCTGTGCCGCTTCCGACCCCACGCCGGTAGTAGCACCCGGCTGCGACGTGGAACTGCCCATCGCGCCCACGTCGGTCGTGGGCCGCTTCCAGAGCACGACCGCTGCTTATTGGACCCCCGGCAAGCTCACCAGCCCCCTCGTCACGCTGCCCGCCGGACAAAGCGCCTGGGTGTTGGGCCTGGATCAGACCGGCGCGTACTACAAGATCATATGGGTCTGTGACCTGCTGTGGGTGCCGGTCGAGACGATGGGACCCGCCTACGGGGACCCGGTGTGGCAGGGTCGGGCACTCCCGGAGATCGTGGTCGACTAGCCACCGGAACTCGTGACAAAATCGGGCGGTATGTTCAACCTGTCTTACGGCGTGCTGGCAGAGGCACGCGCCGCCGTGGAAGGGACGTGATGCGATGGACGTCAAAGGGATCATCAGCGGGCTGCTGGGCGCGCTGCTGACGCTGATCAGCCTGCGCCAGGTGGACGGTTACCCGCTCTACACGATGCACTTTTACGGCGATTACGCCGCCGATCAGGCCGCATTCGCCACGTTCCAGGCGGCGGACCCGGCAGCAACGTCCGCCGCGCCCGCGGCCCTGTCGAAAAGCTGGGCGTGCTCGCTGTTCGTCGCCTTCCACAGCCCGGACGGCGCGCTGTTCGGGCGCAATTTCGACTGGGAGTACAGCCCGGCGCTGCTGCTGTTCGCGCATCCCCCGGACGGTTACGACTCGGTGAGCATGGTGGACCTGGCGTATGTGGGCTTCGAGGAGGTGGACTTCCGGCAGTTGGACGATCTGCCGCTGGACGAGCGCGGGGCGCTGTTGAATGCGCCCGGCCTGCCCTTCGACGGCATGAACGAATACGGGCTGGTGATCGGCATGGCGGCGGTGCCCAACGCCGGTCTGCCCAGCGATCCGGATCGCGAGACCATCGGCAGCCTGGGGATCATCCGCGCCGTGCTGGATCACGCCCGCACCGTGGACGAGGCGCTGGCGATCTTCGCGACTTACAACGTCACCTGGGAAGGCGGTCCGCCGCTGCATTACCTGATCGCCGAGGCGACCGGGCGGGCGGTGCTGGTCGAATTCTACGAGGGGGAACAGGTCATCCTGCCGCTGGGGGAGGACTGGGGCGCGGCGACGAATTTCCTGCGCGCGGCCCATCCCGATCCGAAGGGACAGTGCTGGCGCTACGATACGCTGGCGGCACAGCTCTCTGCCGCGGAGGGACAGATCACGCCGGCGGAGGCGCTGGGGCTGCTGTCCGACGTCGCCCAGCCGACGACCCAATGGTCGATTGTGTACGGGCTGGCCAGCGGCGAGGTCCAGGTCGCCATGCACGGGCAGTACGACGCCGTGCACCCCTTCGTCCTCACGCTGGCCGCACCCGAAGAATGAGCGCCAGCCGGGGCTACCCCGGCTTTTCGCTTACGATTTGGTCGGCGCGTCCGGCGCCGGAGCGGCAACATCCGGGACGGACGTGGTCGGCGGCTGGACGGTGATCACGTGCGCCAGGGTGACTTCGATATCTTCGATCATAGGCGGCTTGACGAGATAGCCGTTCGCCCCCGCTTCGAGCGCGGCTTTTTTGACTTCGTCGGCATCGTTGGCCGACACGATCACCACCGGCACTTTCGCCGTCACCGGGTCACGGCGCAGGAAACGCAGCACTTCCAATCCATCGACACCCGGCATGTTGATGTCCATGAAGATGATGTCGGGAATCACCTGGTTGAGCTGCTGAATCGCCATGCGCGGCCCGTACGCAATCGCCACCGTATGCCCCAGCACGCTCAACATCGCGGCGAGACTCTGAGCCGCCTGGCGATCATCTTCGACAATCAATGCGTTATAAAGCATAGCCCAGGATACCTTGTTGAGAAATGAGAATAACTCCTTGATTGTAGCACGTCCCGTCCAGATGGGGAATCGTCGCACTTACGGGACTTTGTGATACAATTCTCCCGTTATAACCCAACGCTAACGGGGGCAGCATGGCACCTTCGATTTATCTTTCGCTGGTTCTGCACAACCACCAACCGGTGGGCCAGTTCGATTTCGTCAACGAGCACT
>CAYRWY010000187.1:0-10537 GCA_964427955.1 uncultured Anaerolineaceae bacterium | reverse complement strand
AAGCTCCGCCTGGGGTTGTTTGAGCAGCCTTACACCGAGGTGGCCCGTTCCGCCGTCCATCTGCACCCCGATCATCGGCGGGTAGTCCGCGAGGCCGCCGCGCGCTCGGTGGTGCTGTTGGAAAACGACGGCATTTTGCCGCTGCCCCGCCAGCCCATGACCCTCGGCGTTTTCGGGCCGCTGGCCAGGGTGCGCAGCACCTTGATGGGAGCCTGGACGTTGGATGGCCGCGAGGACGGGATGCTCTCGATCCTCGACGCCGTGCGCATCAGAGCCGGAGCGGGCGTCCGGCTGCTCAACACCGACCTGGTGGACGACGCGCTCAAGCTCGCCCCGGAATGCGACGCGGTGATCGCCGTCGTGGGCGAGGGGATTCTGCGGTCGGGCGAGAATAACTGCGTCACCACGCTGGACCTGCCGCCGGGCCAGTTGGCCTTTTTGGAAGCCCTCCACGCGCTTCAGGTGCCGCTGGTCGTCGTGGTGCTGGCCGGACGCTCGCTGGCGCTGGAATGGCTGCATCGGAATGCTTCCGCCGTGCTGATGGCCTGGCATCCCGGCACGGAAGGGGCCGCCGCCATCGCCGATGTGCTGTTCGGCGACGTGAATCCCAGTGGCCGCCTGCCGGTGACGTTCCCGCGCTCTGTGGGCCAGGTGCCGATCTACTACAACCAGAAATCCACCGGGAGGCCGCTGCTGCGCCACGACCGGCGGCAGACCCGGTATCAGGATCAGCTCGACAGCCCGCTGTACCCGTTTGGGTATGGGCTGAGCTATACCCGGTTTGACTATCAAAACCTGCGGATCAGCCAGGACGAACCCGGCACCGTCACCGTCAGCGCGGAGATCACCAACATGGGATCGCGCGCCGGAGACGAAACGGTGCAGCTCTATGTCCGCGACCTGGTGGGCAGCATCACCCGCCCGGTGCGCGAACTGAAGGGCTTCGCCCGGCTTGCGCTGGCCCCTGGCGAGACGCAGACGGTCCGCTTTCAGTTGACACAGGAAGACCTGTCATTCTACGATTACACCGGGCAGTGGGTCTTCGAGCCGGGCGAATTCGAAGTGTGGATAGCCCCCGATTCCAGCGCCGGGTTAGCAGGCCGGTTTGTTCTCAGGAGTGACAGCGCGCAATGACGAAATATTCCCCTATTAATCCGAAACTCCCGCATTTTTGGCATGGTGGAGATTACAACCCCGATCAGTGGCCGCGTGAAGTGTGGCAGGAAGATATGCGCCTGATGAAGCTGGCGCACTGCAACAGCGTGTCGGTGGGGATTTTCTCTTGGGTGGCGTTAGAGCCGGAAGAGGGCCGTTTCACCTTCGACTGGCTGGATCGCGTCCTGGACCTGCTGGCCAGCAATGGGTTGTACGCCGTCGTAGCCACGCCCAGTGGTGCCCGCCCGGCCTGGCTGTCGGCGCGCTATCCGGAAGTGCTGCGCGTCCGGCCCGACGGCCTCCGCAATCTGCACGGCGGGCGGCATAACCACTGTCCGACCTCACCGGTCTACCGCAGCAAAACGCGACTGATCAACCGCCTGCTGGCCGAACGCTACCAGGATCATCCGGCGCTGCTGCTGTGGCACGTCTCCAACGAGTACAGCGGCGAATGTCACTGCGAACTGTGCCGCGCCGCGTTTCGGGAGTGGCTCAAGGGCCGTTACGGCACCCTGGAGGCGCTCAACCACGCCTGGTGGACGTCCTTCTGGAGCCATACCTACACGGATTGGGAGCAGATCGAGCCGCCCAGCCCGATGGGCGAAACCAGCGTGCACGGGCTGAGCCTGGCCTGGAAGCGTTTCATGACCGACCAGACGGTCGATTTTATGCAGAACGAAATTGCGCCGCTGCGCGAGATCACCCCCGGCGTGCCGGTGACGACCAACCTGATGGGCTTTTTTCCTGGCTTGAATTACTGGAAGTTGGCTCCGGCCCTGGACGTGATCGCCTGGGACAGCTACCCCCGCTGGCACCAGGAATTGCCCGATCACGAGTACGGCGTCCGGACGGCGTTTGCCCACGACCTCAACCGCAGCCTGAAGCAGGGCCGTCCCTTCATGTTGATGGAGAGCACGCCCAGCGTCACCAACTGGCATCCGAATGCCAAGCTCAAGCGGCCCGGAATGCACCTGCTGTCCTCACTGCAAGCAGTCGCGCATGGCTCGGACACCGTACAGTATTTCCAGTGGCGCAAGAGCCGGGGCAGCAGCGAAAAGTTTCATGGGGCTGTGGTCGATCATGCCGGGCACGAGCACACGCGCGTCTTTCGGGATGTGACCGAAGTCGGCCAGGTGCTCGAACGGCTGGACGCGGTCGTCGGGGCGGAGGTGCCCGCCCAGGTCGCCGTGATCTACGACTGGGAAAATCGCTGGGCGTTGGACGATGCTCAGGGACCGGTCCAGGGCGACAAGGGGTACTGGAACACCTGCCTGGATCACTACGCGGCCTTCTGGAAACAGGGCATCCCCGTGGACGTGAACGACATGGAGCAGGATTTCGCCAAATATCGCGTGGTGGTGGCTCCGATGCTCTACATGGTCAGGCCGGGCGTGGCCGAGCGGCTCAGCGCCTTCGTGGCGGGCGGCGGGACGCTGGTCTTGACGTATTGGTCGGGCATCGTAGACCAGGACGATCTCTGCTTCCTGGGGGGCTTCCCCGGTCCGCTGCGCGAGTTGGCGGGTGTTTGGGCCGAGGAGATCGACGCGCTCGATCCCGGCGAGCAGAACGGGGTCGTCATGGCGGAGGGGAATCCGCTGGGCCTCTCCGGGGCATATCCGGCCTTTGGCCTGTGTGACCTGATCCATGCCGAGAGCGCCACTGTGTTGGGCACCTACCAGAGAGATTTTTATGCGGGCCGTCCAGCGCTCACCGTCAACCAGTTCGGCCAGGGCGAGGTATATTATATGGCGGCGCGCCAGGATCGCCGCTTCCTGGACGATTTCTATCGCGCGCTGTGTGATCGCCGGGCGATCCGGCGGGTGATCGAGACGGACCTGCGGCAAGGTGTCAGCGTGTCCCTACGCCGCAGCGGGGACCGGGATTTCGTGTTCGTGATGAACTTCTTGCCCGAACCGGTCACGGTCCAACTCGACGGGCGGGTCTACACCGATCTGCTGTCGGGCGAAAAAGTTCCGGCGGCGCTGCCGGTAGCGGCTTATGGCGTGCGCGTCCTGGTGCGGGCATGAGTGCTGGGTAGTCTCGGCATTTTGAGGCATAATAGCCCTCACAATGTCCAGAAAGAAGGTTACTCATGCCAGCGTCGTTTCAAATAGCGGCCTCGATTCTGGCCGCCGATTTTTCACGGTTAGGGGAGCAAGTGGCCGAAGCCGAAGCGGCGGGTGCCGATCTGATTCATATCGATGTGATGGACGGCACGTTCGTCCCGAATATCTCGTTCGGCATCCCCATCGTCGAAGCAGTCCGCAAGCTCACTCGTCTGCCGTTGGATGTGCACTTGATGATCGTCCAGCCTGAACGCCACGTGAAATCCTTCGTGGACGCGGGCGCGGATCGGCTGACGGTTCACCTGGAGATTTGCCCGCACCTGCACCGGGTCGTGCAGCAGATTCGCGAAGCCGGAGCGAAACCGGCCATCGCGATCAATCCGCACGTGCCGGTGCTGTTGACGGAGGATATTCTCCCGTTTGTGGATATGGTTCTGGTGATGACCGTCAACCCGGGCTATGGCGGGCAGGCGTTCATCCCGGAGTCGCTGGGCCGGATCAGCCGTCTGCACGCGCTGATCGAGCAGTTGCCGCGCCCGGTCGAGATTGAGGTGGACGGCGGGATCGACGAGCGCACGACTCCTCTGGTGGTCGCCGCCGGGGCCAGTGTCCTGGTCGCCGGAACGTCGGTTTTTCGCGCGCCGGGCGGCATCCGGGCGGGCATTGACCGGCTGCGGAACAGCCGCTAGTAGACGCACCAAACACGCGAAGCAGGGACTCCGATCCCTGCTTTTTGTTTGGGCGTGTTGACAACCTCTCAAAACTGGCATACCATATCCACAGGGTTGAATAATATTACAACTGTGAATTTATATTCATCAAGCTGGACTACATCGAACGGATCGGGCGGCATGTCACCTGAGGAAATCCTGGCCGCGGCGCGGGCCGTGATCGAGCAAGAAATATCCAGCCTGGCCACGCTGTTCGATCAACTTGACGAGCACTTCGTCGAAGTGGCGTATGCCCTCCTGAACTGCCAGGGCCACGTGTTTGTGTCCGGGGCGGGAACCTCCCACCCGGTCAGCGCGCGGCTGGCCCACCTGCTGACCTGCTGCGGCACCCCCGCGATGTTCCTCCATCCCGGCGACAGCCAGCACGGGTTGTCGGGCACGGTGACAGACCGTGATGTCGTGATCCTGGTCTCACGCGGCGGCGAAACGACCGAGGTCAACCACCTGGCGGCGATTGCCCGCCAGCGCGGCGCTCGAACCATCGCGTTCACCGAAGAACCGGACTCGACGCTGGGTAAATCCTGCGATCTGATCCTGCGCATCCAACCGCGGGCCGACGCCGACGCGCTGGGCGTGATCGCCACCGGGAGTTCGCTCACCGCCTGCGCGATGGGCGATGCGCTGTGCACGGTTCTGCTGCAACTGCGCGGGCAGACCAAAGAAGCCTTTGCCAGAACTCATCCGGGGGGCGCGATGGGCCGGAAATTGGCCGGAAAACCCGGCGCCCCCGAAGTGTAAAAACGATGCTGATACCTATGATGAAAGGAATTTGAGATGGAGCTTGGAAAAATTACCTTAGGGGTGATCGTTGGCAACCGTGATTTCTTCCCCGACCGGCTGGTGACGGAAGGGCGCCAGGACATCCTGGCCGTGTTGGACGAGTTCGGCATCGGATCGGTCATCCTGGACGAAGACGCGACCAAGCTCGGCGGCGTGGAAACCTGGGAACATGCGAAAAAGTGCGCGGCCCTGTTCCGTGAGCACCGGGATCGGATCGACGGCATCCTGGTCGTGCTGCCTAACTTCGGCGACGAAAAAGGCGTGGCGGATACGATCAAGCTCTCCGGCTTGAACGTGCCGATCCTGGTCCAGGCCTATCCCGACGATCTGGACAAGTTCAGCGTCGAGCGCCGCCGGGACGCCTTCTGCGGCAAGATTTCCGTCTGCAACAACCTGGTGCAGTACGGTTTCCCCTTCTCGCTGACCACCCAGCACACCGTCCGTCCCACGAGCGCCTCGTTCAAGGCCGATCTTCAGAAATTCGTGGCGGTCTGCCGCACCGTCAAGGGGCTGCGGAACGCCCGGCTGGGCGCGATTGGCGCGCGGCCTGGCAACTTCAACACCACCCGTTACAGCGAGAAACTGCTGCAAGGGGCCGGGATCAGCGTGACGACCCTGGACATGTCCGAGCTGTTCGGCTGGGCGAATAAGCTGGCCGACAACGATCCGAAGGTCAAGACCAAGCTGGAGTCGATTCGCGGCTACGTGCGGACCGACGGCGTGCCTGCCCCCGCCGTGGTCAAGATGGCGAAGCTGGGGATCGTGATCGACGATTGGATGGCGAATTATGATCTGCAAGCTACGGCCCTGCAATGCTGGACCTCGTTGCAGCAGAACTACGGGATCAACGTCTGCACCCTGATGAGCATGATGAGCGAGCAGTTGATGCCCAGCGCGTGCGAAGTGGACATCACCGGCGTGACGTCGATGTTCGCCCTCACGCTCGCGACCGGCAGACCCGGCGCGCTGGTGGACTGGAACAACAACTACGGTGACGATCCCAACAAGTGCGTGCTGTTCCACTGCGGCAACTGGGCCAAGAGCTTCTTCGACGACGTGAAGATGGCTAACGCCGAAATCCTGGCGACGACGCTCGGCACGGAGAACACTTACGGCACGGTGGCGGGACGCACCCCCGCCGGGCCGATGAGCTATGCCCGCCTCACCACCGACGATCAGCACGGCCAGATCCGCACCTACGTCGGCGACGGGCGCTTCGTGGACGATCCGCTCGACACCTTTGGCAGCCGGGCCGTGGTCGAAGTGCCCGAACTGCAAAAGTTGATGCGCTACATCTGCAAGAATGGCTACGAGCATCACGCCGCGATGGCGGCAGCGCCCTCGTCGGACATCCTGGCGGAAGTCTTCGAGACCTATTTCGGCTGGGAAGTCTATCACCACGCTGCCAGCTAAGCGCGCACGGAGAAGCCGCTATGAAATCGATCCTGTGTTATGGCGATTCCAATACCTGGGGCGCGGATGCCTCGACCGGCGGGCGTTTCCCCCGCGAGGTGCGCTGGACCGGCGTACTCCAACGCGAATTGGGCGCGGAGTATTACGTCATCGAAGAGGGCCTGGGCGGGCGCACGACCGTCTGGGACGATCCCGTCGAGGGGCACAAGAACGGCAAAACCTACCTGCCGCCCTGCCTGGACAGCCATCGACCGCTAGACCTGGTGATCCTGATGCTCGGCACCAACGACTTGAAGCACCGTTTTTCGCTCACGGCCTTCGACATTTCGGCGGGAATCGGCACGCTGATCGACATTATCCTGACCAGCCGGAGCGGCCCTCACAATGGCGCGCCGCAGGTGCTCTTGCTGACACCGCCGCCCTTTGGCGCCTTGACCGGCAATATGCCGGAGATGTTCACCGGCGTGGCGGACAAGCTGCCCCTGATCGTCCGCCATTACCGCCGCGTGGCCGACCAGTACGGCTGCGCCTTTTTGGATACCACCGAATTCCTGGGACCCTCCCCGCTCGACGGGGTGCACCTGGATGCGGCGGCGCATCGCCTGCTGGCCGGGCGCGTGGCCGCGAAGGTCAGAACGTTGTTTCCTGGCTAAGCTTTGCCCTCGACACCCGCGCAGCGTTTTCGCGGGTGTTTTTTTATTTCTCTCGGACCAGGGCAAAGCCGCTCAAGAACTGCTTTTGCAGCAGCAGGAAGAACAACAGCGGCGGCAGCGAGGCGACCACTCCGGCAGCCATCAGCAGGCCGAAGTCGGTCTGCGTCCCGCTGATCACCGAGTTCCGCACGCCGACCTGGATCATCTGGTTTTCGGGGCTGAGCTGGATGAAGACCGGCCAGGCGTACTGGTGCCACATCGAGATGAACTGGATCATGGCGTGCGCGCCGATCACGTTCCACGACATGGGCAGCAGCACCCAGAACAGGAAGCGCAGCGGGCCTGCGCCATCCATCTGGGCCGCTTCCAGCAGTTCGCGCGGGATGTTGGTGAAGTGCTGCCGGAACAGAAACACGCCGACGGCGCTGGCCAGGAAGGGCATCGTCAGCGCCAGCTTGGGGGTGTCCTTGACCCATTTCAGTTGGGCGACCAGGTTGGACAGCGGCACCAGGATCAGCTCGGTAGGCATCAGCAGCGTCAGCAGCACCAGGAAAAACAGCACCCATTTCCCCGGAAACTGGAAATAGACGAAGGCCAGTCCGGCCAGCATCGAGAGCACGGTTTTGCCGATCACGACCACCAGCGTGACGATCAACGTGTTCAGGATCAGCCGCCCAAAGTGCTGCGTCTCGAACAGGCCCTGCACGTTGTTGAAGAAGTCGGTCGAGGGCGGGAACAGCTTGGGCGGGATGGCAAAGGCCTGCTCCAGCGTCAGGGTGGACACTTGCAGCGCGTACAGCGCCGGACAGGCCAGCAGCAGGCAGATGACGATCAAGGCCGCGTGAACGGCGTAGCGGGGCCGGTGGTTGGTCATGCTCACTCCTCGTAAGTCACGCGGCGTTCGAGAAACCGGAACTGGATGACGGTGAGACCGGCGACCATCATGAACAGCATGACGGCCTGAGCCGCCCCAAAGCCCGCCGGGGCGCCGGTGTTGAACGCATCCTTGTAGAGCTTGAAGATCAGCACATTGGTCGCGCCGCTTTCGCCTCCCGGGCCAAAGCGTGGACCGCCGCCGGGCGTCAGCGCATCGACCACGCCGTAGATGCCGTAGAACGAATAGGTGATGTCCGTGACCAGCAGGAAAAAGGTGAAGGGCGACAGCAGCGGAAAGGTGATGCGCCAGAAGCGCCGGACGCGTCCCGCGCCATCCAGCGAGGCGGCTTCCAGCAGATCGGTCGGGACATTTTGCAGCCCGGCGACGTAGAACAGGATATTGAAGCCGAGCAGGTTCCAGACCGAGGCCAGGATGATCACCCACGGGGCCAGGCTGCGCTCCGTCAGCCAGCCCGGTTCCACGCCGAGCGTGCGATCCAGCGCCCAGTTGAGCAAGCCCGCGCCGCTTTCGCGAAACATCGCCAGGAAGATGATGCCTGTCACGACTGGCGAAATCGCATACGGCCAGACCAGCAGCGTCCGGTAGATGCCCGCGCCTTTGATCTTCTGCGAGGCCAACACGGCAATCGCCAGCGAGATCGCCAGGCTCAGCAGCACGATGAAAAACGTGATGAACAGCGTGGTCGTGAAGCTGTTGCGATACACCATGTCTTCGGTCACGTTGACGTAGTTCTGCATACAGGCGAAGCGTTCCTGGGGCAGCGGGAAGATTTTACGCCGCAGCGACACCAGCATGATCTGCACGGCGGGATAGTAGAGAAAGACGATCAGGCTGATCACGGTGGGCAGCAGCAGGAAATACGCCAGCCCGTAGCCCCGGAAGTGCCCCGCGACGATGTGCTGCCGGACCAGAAACGTGCCCCGCAGCACCGTCCAGTAAGGGACCAGCAAGATCAGCGCGCTCAGGGCCGTGACCAGCAGGCCGATGCGAAACTGCGCCCCGCTGATGGCGGGATCGTAGGTGCAGTGCTGCGCGGGATACATCAAGATCTGCGCGCCCAGCGCCCCGACCACGGCCCCGCCCGCGATCTGCCATCCCGCCCGCCACCACCTGGCTCTGACTACCAGGGTGGTCGTGATGCCGCCCAGGCCCGCCCCGGCGAGCACGGACCACCCGACCCGCTGGAGATCGGCGGCTTCGTAGTAGCGTCCCACGTCTTCGATGAAGTTGGGGATCGAGCGGAAGCTGTCCCACAGCAGGTTCCAGAGCGTGACCATGCCGCTCCACTGCGTGGCGAAGAACAGCAGCAAAAACCCCAACGAGGTGATGAGCAGGGCGCGTTGGGCGGTTTGCGGGGAAACAGGCAGTCGAGGTTCTTTTTCCACCCTGAAATGGCCTTTCGTTGACGTGACTCACAACACAAAGTGGGATGAGTCCGCCGCTCATCCCACTTTCCGGTTGAAAGAAACGGCGCTAGCCGCCGATGATGCTGTTGTAGTCCTGGATCGCCTTGTCGGCGCGGCTCTTCGCGGCGTCCAGCGCAGAGGCCGGGTCTTCGCCGTTGTCCAACACCGACATGATCGCGTCGATCAGGGCGGTGCGGACCTGCTCCGACGCGCCGATGCGCGCGCCCGCGTTGGCGGCATCGGGCGGCGCGGCCAACAGTTGTTGGAGCGGGATGAAAAAGGCCGGGTTGGTGTCGAACCAGCCCTCGGCGGTCAGTTCGTCGATGGCGCTCTGCCGGATCGGGAAGTAGCCGCTGGCCTTGTGCCAGGCGTTGATGTTCTCCGTGTTGATCAGGTAGAACACGAAATCGACCGCGGCCCGCGTTTCTTCGTCCGGGTGTCCCGCCAGGACCCACAGCGCCGCTCCGCCCGGCGTCACGCCGTTGGTGGCGCTCGCGTCCGGGACCGGGAAGGCGGCCACGCGCGGGGTGAACTTGCCCAACTGTGGCGCAAAGGTCAGGATGGTGTTGATCCCCGCGCTGGACGAGAGGTGGATCGCCGTGCGCTGGCTGACGAACATCAGGCCTTCTGCGGTGTAAGCATCCGGCGTGCCGCTGTACACGAAGTCGCCTTTGTCCTTCAAGTCTTTCCACCAGGTGAGGATTTTCAGCATCTCCGGCGAATTCAGCAGCGATTCGCTGGCGCGCTCACTGCGCCCGTTGTCGTTGTTCACGAACAGCGCGTTCTGCATCGACAGCCATTGTTCGGGCAGCCAACTGTTGACCGGCCAGTTGATGCAGCCGCTCAAGCCCTCGATCTGGGCTTTCATGATCGCGTCGCAGGCGGCGGTGATTTCCTCGAAAGTCTGGGGCGGCTGATCGGGATCAAGTCCGGCGGCGGTGAACATGTCCGGATTGTAGTACATGACGGGGTTCGAGGCGTTCCAGGGCAACCCCCAGATCTCGTTGTCCAGGTCGTAGTAGTTGGGCATCGGCTGGATGACGTCCGGGATCGTCGCCAGTTCTTCGGGGCTGGCATAGTCGCCAATCTTGACGAACGACTGCGAATCAATCGCCACCTGGCTGAGCACGTCTTCGATCTGGATGATATGGGGCGCATTCCCCTGGCTGGCAGCCAGCAGCGCGCCCTCGAAGACCTGCCCGTAATCGTCGGTGGTCGATTGGAGATTCACGACAATGTCCGGATGTTCGGCCATGAAGGCGTTGGCGATGTCCTGAATGAGCGTTTTGCGGGCGTCGCGTTCGTCGGAATAGATGTGGACGAACGTGATCTCAATCGTGGACCGTGCCCGTGCTGCGTGGACGTCCGACAGGACCGGCGCTATGCCGATCACCATGATCAGCAGCAGGGCCAACAGGGTCGTTTTTTTCACAGG
>CAYRWY010000186.1:0-10592 GCA_964427955.1 uncultured Anaerolineaceae bacterium | reverse complement strand
GGCCCTGCAGGCGCAGGGGCTGCGGGTGGCGATGGTCGGCGACGGCATCAACGACGCCCCGGCGCTCGCCGCGGCGGCGGTCGCGCTGGCGCTCGGCACCGGTACCGACATCGCCATCGAGGCCGGCGACATCACGCTGGTCAGCGGCGACCCGCTGGCGGTGGTGCGCGCCATCGCCCTGAGCCGCCTGACGCTGCGGCACATCAGGCAGAACCTGTTCTTCGCCTTCTGCTACAACGTGGCCCGCATCTTGACGGCCGTCATCATTCTCGGATCAGGGACACTGGTGTCCCTGCTTCGCTCGGCCGGCGTGGTCGAGGTCTTCCGTTGGGGGGCGGTCATCCTCTGCGGCTTCTACGTCGTCGGCCAGATCCGCCGGGATGGCGCTGGCTTCTTTCCCTGCGCCGAGGTGCGCTTTTTGGGTGAGCAGGTTGACCACGCCCTTCAGATCGGCCTGTGATCCGATCGGCAGCACCACCGGCACAAAACGCTTGTGCGGAAAACGTTCGCGGACGGCACTCAGCACGGTATTGAAGTTGGCATTTTCGCGGTCCATCTTGTTGACCACGATGACAATCGGCAGGCCGAATTCTTTGGCGTAATCGATAGCCAGTTCGGTCCCGACTTCAGGTCCCGCGACTGAGTCCACCAGTACCACTGCCGTATCGGCCACTCGCACGGCATTTTTCGCTTCGCCCATGAAGTCTACATAGCCCGGTGCGTCCAAGACGTTGACCTTATAGTCACGGTGTTCGAGGGCGATCAAGGCGGTGTAAATCGAGAGCGTGCGAGCGCGTTCGTCTTCGTCGAAGTCGGTTACGGTGTTGCGTTCTTCGATCTTGCCCATCCGGGTGATCGCGCCGGTATTGAACAGCAGGCTTTCGGCCAGGCTGGTCTTGCCGGCCCCCTGGTGGCCTACAAGGGCGATGTTCCTTACGCGATCGGATGTGTATTCTTTCATTAGGTAGTGCCTCCAAATTTATGTCGTTCAAACCGAAATAACAGCAGCGCCCTGCGCCACCGGGAATACCCAATCGACTGATAATTCGAGCCAAGTGATTTTACGAGACGGAAGGTCAAAAGTCAAAGGTTTTTTACTTTTGCGTCGGGGCGGGGACTCGCTAGATCTCGTCGGCGGGCAGCGCGACCGGGGGAAACTCCGTACCGGCATAGAAGGTGTCGCGCTGGCTGTGCAGGTGGTCGGCCAGCCACTGCTGGTGGGACTGGGCGGCCTGCTGGAGGCGGAATAACTCCTGCTGGCGCGAGCCGCGGGGCGCCGCGAAAAATGGGGCCGAATCCTCGATCACGTGGCAGAAGATGTCGTTATAATGTTGGATCAGCAGGGTGATTCGCTCCCGGTGTTCGTCCAGCCCGGGCGTGTCGGGAAAAAAACGCTGCATGACGTCAAGTTCGGTGCGCGACCACTTCAACTGGTTGAGCAGCGAGTCCGATCCGGAAATCCAGCCGCGCAGAACGTGCCAGAGATAGTCGAACCAGCCGGTGAGGCGCGCGTCCACAAACGTATAATCCGGGCGGTAGCGAGTCCCGCGCAGGCGATTTTCGCGGCGCAGCACGTCTTCGATGTCCGTTTCGGCATACGGCATCATCTTGCCCAGCGTGAGCGGCACCGTGCCGTCGTCGATGGCGCGCAGAAAGCGGACGTTCTCCAACACGCGCTCGATGGTGCTCGACGGGTCGAACAGCATGAAGCCGAAATTGAAGCGCACCCCGATCTCTTGCAAAATGTGCACGGCCTCGCGATTCTGCGCGACCGTGATCCCCTTGTTGAGGGTGCGCAGCCCGGTCTCGTTGCCGGATTCCAGGCCCAGGTAGACGAGGTACAGCCCGGCGGCTTTCAGCGCGGTGAAGATGTCGCGGTCGATCTCGTCGGCGCGGCAGCTAATCTTCCAGATCACCTGCCGGTCGAGACGGTACTCGACCAGGCGGTCTCGAAATTCCTCGATCCACTGCCGGTCGCGGCGGCTCATGAGCGAGAAATCGTCGTCCTGAAACAGGAAGATCCGGACGCCCTGCGTGGTGAACAACTCGTCCATCTCGGCGACCACGTTCCGCGGCGACCGCGTGCGCCGGATGCGCCCCTGCGGAATCGCGTAGAACCGCCGGATGCTGCAAAACGAGCAGGCGCGCGGGCAGCCCCGGCTGGCCAGGATGCTCGTCGCCTTGACGCCCATCGGCGTATCCAGGTACGAGAACCGGATCGGGAAGGGCAGCTCGTCCAGGTCGTCGATCAGCGGGCGCAGCGGCGTGGTCACCATCTGGCCCTGGTCCCGGTAGGCCAGGCTCCGGACGTCGTGCCAATCGCGTCCACCGGCCAGCCGTTGGGCCAGTTCGAGCAGGGTGAATTCGCCCTCGAAGCGCACGATACAGTCGAGGTCCGGCATGGCCTCCAACACTTCGTCGGGGCGCAGGCTGGGGTAATGCCCGCCCGCGCAGATCAGCGCCGTCACGCCGTGCGCTTTCAGATATGAAGCCAGTTCGGAGAATTCGGGTGTGTAGTATTGGAAGATGACCGACAGGCCCACGATGAGCGGATCGAGCCGGGTGATGGCGTCGAGGACGATCTCCGGGCGCTCGCAGAAATCGAGCACGGTCGTCTCGAAGCCGTGCTGGTTCAAGACGGCGGCCATGTATCCCAATCCCAGGTTGGGATGCTGCTGAAAGCCGATGAGCACGACTCGCCGCGTGGGCACGGTTCATCTCCATCCGGTTGGTAGGGGTGACGAGCGAAACTACTTAGCCTTTGCGAGATCGAACCTGCTTCTCCATGATGGAGCCGACTTGTTTCTGGGCATTGAATTGGATTTCCTGGCATTGTCTGGTCATGTCGATCCGCAGCGCCTGTAGGGCGTTCGACGCATCGACCAGCGCCTGGTAGACCTGGACCTTGTGTTGCGGGTCCAGTTCGATGATCACCGGATTATCCCGGATGATCCACCAGATATCGAAGGGAGGATCGCCATCCGGCCACGGCCAGGGCGGCGGTTTGATTTCCCACGGTGTTCTTTCCCAGTTAATCATGAGGTTGCCTCCAAATTGCCGTCTGGCACTCGTCACCCCGGCTAGCCATCTGGTCAGGCTGTTCGTGTGTTGGGCAACCATGCAATGCGACAAAGGAAAACAGCGAAAGCTACTTGTGATTTAATCATAGATGAATATAAAAAAGCAAGCTAAGATAATAAGAGGCGCTAAGCTTCGCCGTTCCTATTTGAATGCTTAGCGTTGGGGGCAGGGCGGGCCTACCGCCCACCATTCGTCCGGCAAGCGTAGGCGGGCAACCCTGTGGAAATTGCCCGGACTGTGCGATACTCCGATTATCCGGCGTGTGGAAATCAACTCTGGCAAACTCGGTCAAAAGGCGCTATAGTGCCCACGCCACCAAAATCCACCATGAGGTAAGCTGCGCCGTTCTTCGGAACCAGGATCGTCCAGACCGGCCCGCGCAGCGGCCAGATCGCTTCCTGGGGCAGGAAGGTCCCCCGGCGAGCGAAGGAGCAAAGTATAGCGATGACCTCTAATCGAACAGGCAAATCGTCCTCGGACGACTCGACGCAGAAACTCTCCTCGACCGTCCCGAACGATATTCAACATCTGGGTGTGCCCGGCTCTTTGAATATGCCCCTGGCGGGCGGCTCCAAGCGCCGGCGACCCCAGGCGCGGCGGCGCGGACGCTATGGCGGGATGCCGGGCTGGGCGAAGGCCCTGCTGGCGATGGCCGCGGCCTTTTTGGCGTTCGGCGTCGTCATGCTGGTCATTTTCATCATTGCCTTTCCGCCCTTCTTCCGCAACCTGGAGCCGCGCTACCAGCAGCGGTTGATCGACATGTTCCCGCCCTTCGAGGCGCTCAAGCCCACCGTGCCCTTCGAGGTGCTGCCCACGCTCAGCGGGGCCAGCGACAGCCAGGCCGCGCAAGACCTGTTGATGACGCCGCAGCAGGATACCATCACGCCCCAGGCGGACGCCGGGGATCTGTCCCAGGCGGGCAGCACGACGCCCGCCGCGCCGGGCACGCCGGTCGCCACGCCGACCCTCGCGCCAACCGCTACCGGCGGGATTCCGGTGGGGATGGACGTGACGCCGCAGCCGACCCCGCTGCCGGTCTACGTCGCGCCGACGCAGCAGAGCGTGGCCGCGCTGCCGACTTTCACGCCGCTCGTTCCGCCCACCGAGGTGCCGCTGCCGTCGTCCTACAAGCTGACCGGCATT
This sequence comes from uncultured Anaerolineaceae bacterium, assembly GCA_964427955.1. Lineage (GTDB taxonomy): Bacteria > Chloroflexota > Anaerolineae > Aggregatilineales > Aggregatilineaceae > JACRBK01. The sequence continues at coordinate 6,368 of CAYRWY010000186.1, read as the reverse complement.
CGCTACGAGCAGCAGGGCTGGAACAACTGCGGCCCGACCACGTTGACGATGGCGCTCAGTTATTACGGCTGGATGAACAACGAAGAGGTCGCGGCCAAGTGGCTCAAACCGGACAAAGAAGACAAGAATGTCAGCCCCTGGCAGTTGGTGCGTTACGTCAACGAGCAGGTGTATCCCAACCTGGGCACCAAGGCGTTGTACCGCATCGGCGGCAACGTCACGCTGCTCAAGCGGCTGTTGGCGGCGGGCTTCCCGGTGATGATCGAAGAGAGCATCCAGCCCGCGGGCGAGGATTGGATGGGCCACTATGTGCTGCTGATCGGCTACGACGAGTCCCAGCAGCAGTTCCTCACTTTCGACAGTTTCCTGGGGAGCAACAACCAGCAGGGCCGTCCCTCCGCCTACAGCCTGTTCGACGATCACTGGCGGCACTTCAACCGGGTCTTTGTCGTGATCTACAAGCCGGAGCGCGAGATGGATCTGCGCGCCGCGCTGGGATCGTACGTCGATCCGGCCTACGGCTACCAGATGGCGCTCGAAGTGTCACGGACCGAAGCCTCCAAAGATCGTGAAGATCCCTGGGCCTGGTTCAACATGGGCACGGCCTACGTCCAGCTCAAGGACTATTACCACGCCGCGACCGCTTTCGACGAGGCGCTGCGCATCGGGCTGCCCTGGCGCATGTTGTGGTACCAGTTCGGCCCCTACGAAGCCTTTTTCTACACGGGCCGCTATAGCGACGTGCTGGCCTATGCCCAGGCGACCATCGCCACCACCCCCTACGTCGAGGAGTCGTACTACTGGCAGGGCATGGCCTACGCCGCCCAGGGCGAAAACCAGGAGGCGCTGGCCGAATTCACCCAGGCCCTGCGCTACAACTACAACTTCTTCCCCGCGCAGGACGCCAAGGCCCAGGTCGAGGCCGGGACCTTCACCGTCGCCAGCGCGGGATCGTAGGACGTAATCACCGGGCAGATTTGAGCATTTTCGTAGCATGAGTCATCCCGAATTTCGAGGAAGGCATGGCAGGCGAGTGTCTCTGGCCTTGAACCTCACCCCCTGACCCCCTCTCTACCCGGTGGCGAGGGGGAACTGAGCCAGTCCAGGTCTCTTCTCCCGCCGGTGATACGGTTGGCGCACGACGTGCCAGAGCCTACCTCACCCCCTGGCCCCCTCTCCGAGGGCGGAGAGGGGGTGAGGTATGAATTCGCCAACGGTATCGCCAGTGGGGGGAACGGAAACAGAGCGAGCCTAAGACGAGCAGAACAGGGGGAGTACGACCGGCCAGCCGCCCGTCTTCCCCGACGTTTCTACCGCGTCGCTCCCCCTCGCCACCAGGTGGAGAGGGGGTCGGGGGGTGAGGTAAATCCCACCGTTTTCCCTCAAAATTCGGGATGACTCATGTACCAGTTTGGACCATCTAACGAGTGGATGCCTGACTTATGACCGAAACGACCAACCCTTCTTCCGCTCCGGCGCGCTCCGACAGCCGCAGCCTGGCCCGCAACACCTTGATCTTGATGGTGGCCTTCACCATCGCCAAGGTAATCAGCCTGGCCCAGACTTTCATCATCGCCAGCGTGTTCGGCGTGGGCGACGAGTGGGACGCATACGTGACCGCCAACCGCATCCCCGAACAGATCGTCCTGCTGATCGGCGGCGGCGCGCTCAGTTATGCCTTCATCCCGATCTTCAGCGCCTTTTTGGCGCGGGGGGATCGAGAAGGCGCGTGGAAGCTGGCCAGCGGCGTGGTCAACACGGTTTTCCTGGTGACGTTCGTGCTCAGCATCGCGGGCTTTTTGCTGGCGCCCTGGTTGGTGCATCACGTCGTCGCGCCCGGCTTCGACGCGGCGAAGGCGGATCAGTCCGTCAAGCTGATGCGGATTCTGCTGATCAGCACGCTTATCTTCAGCATCAGCGGCATGTTTACGGGCATCCTGCACAGCCACAACCATTTTCTGCTGCCCGCGCTGGCTCCGATTCTGTTCGACGTTGGGATTCTGTTCGGCGCGGCTTTCTTGATCAAGCCGTTCGGCGTGTACGGCATCGCCTGGGGCGCGGTGTTCGGCGCCGTGATGCACATCTCGATCCAGGTCCCCGGTCTGATCCACTACCGCGCGCACTGGCAGCCGCGCCTGGGTTGGCACGACGCCGCCCTGCGCCGCGTGGTAGTGCTGATGATCCCGCGCGTGGCCGGGCTGGGCGTGGTGACGTTCAATACCCTGGTCTTTACCAACGTCGCCTCGCGCATGGGCACCGGGGCCGTCAGCGCCTTCGACTGGGGCTACCGGCTGATGAACATCCCCGAAACGCTGATCGGCACGGCGATGGGCTTCGTCGTTTTCCCGACACTGGCCGCGTTCAGCGAGCTGGGCGACAGCGCAGGCCGCCGCCGCGCCATGTCGGGCGCGCTGCGCTTCGTCCTGATGGCGACGATCCCGTCGGCGGTCGGGCTGATCCTGATCGGCAGGCCGCTGGTCAGCCTGTTGGAGCGGGGGGCGTTCAACGCCGAAGACAGCGCGCTGGTCTACGGCGCCCTGCAATTCTTCGCCTTCGGGCTGATCTTCCAAAGTATGCACGAGATCATCGCGCGCAGCTTCTATGCCGACAAAGACACCTTTACCCCGTTGTGGACGGCGCTGGTCGCCGCCGTGGCCAACGTGTTGATCGTCGGCGGGCTGTACCTGGCCTACGTCAGCCGCTTCGACGATACTGTGCGCAGCGCCTTTACGACCTGGGGCACGCGCTACGCCTCCGGGCAGTACGACGCGGCGCTGGCGGCGCTGACGGCGGCGCGCCTGGATCATAACGATCTGCTGGCGACGGTGACCGGCGTCGGCGGGCTGGCCCTGGGCTATTCGGTGACCTTCCTGATCGAGCTGGCCCTGCTGCTGGTGATCTTGCGGCGGCGCTGGGGGGACGTCGATGCCCGCCGCCTGGGCCAGACGGCGCTGCGCACGGTCGCGGCGTCCGCGATCATGGGCGCGGCAGTGCTGGCGGCGGATGCGGTGTTCGGCGTGCTCGGCTGGCACGACGCGGGCGTGATCCTGACGGGGCTGCGCGTCATGGGTTTGGCCGGAGTCGGCGCCGTGATCTTCGTGATCGCCGGGGTGCTGCTCGGCCTGGAAGAAATCCGCACGCTGCCGGGCCTGGTGCTGCGCCGGAACCATAAGTGATTTCGCACAAAACGACAATCATATTTAATTCTACTTAAATTCTCTGGCCCTATAATACAGGCATGACCCACGCAAATCTGATAACGAGGACCTCATGCCCTATTATTCCTGCGACCCGCAGCTCGAACTGAATGGCCGTACGTTTCTCTCGTTCTTCACCAACGTCCGGTATGAAATGATCCGCTCTCATCTGGACCGCTACGGGTTCACCGAAGTCGATCCGGACGGCTGGTATCCGCTCCAGACAGCCCTCGACATTTTGTCGTCTATCTCTCAGGATGAAGGGTCGATGTCGAACATGGTGGCGATTGGCATGGCGGCAGCCGAGGCGTCGCCGATCCCGCCGGAGGTTCAGCAGATGCCCTTCGCCGACTTTCTGATGCTCTATCCGAAGCTCTACCAGACCCGCCACCGCAACGGCGATCCGGGCTGGGTGCTGGCGGAGCGCATGGCGCGCGGCCACATCCGTATCTCCTTGAAAATCCCGTATCCCGATGATGTCTTCTACGGGCTGTTCTACGGTTTCGCCTCCCGCTTGCTGCCGCGCGGAACGTCGCGCATCATCGAGTACGATCCCGACCTGGCGACCCGGGAGCAGGGCGGTGACGTGACGGTCATCCACGTGATCTGGGACGAACGGGCAACTGACTAGACGCCGGACCGCACACCGGCCCCTATCTCTCGCACACAACCCCCGTCTCCCTCGGAGAGGGGGTTTTTTGCGCGACGGGCCAACGCGGCCAATAAAAAACGCCGGTGTGGCTCACCGGCGCGGCACAAGGGTGGAGCTAACCTACGCTCCTGGCGAAGAACGGAGGGGATCCGTCTCGACAACTTGATAATGGGTCACCAGGTCTTCGACGTACTGGAGATTCGGACCAGACACGGAGAAGATCCAGGGACCGTGCGACCAGGTGAACGAGAACCAACCGCGCACCGAGCTGTAGAAGTAGCTGACACTGCCGGTGGCGCCGATGGAGAAGTTGCCCACCCGGCCATACTCACGCGCGTGGTGCAGCAGATCGTACATCGTGCCTTCAGCCTGGGCCGTGCTGGCGAACCGGGCGACCACGAAATCGGCGGTGCGGAAGTCTTTGGTCACGTAGCGCCCATAAGCGGTGCCGGTCGTGCCATAATTGCGGACGCAGTTGGGCGCGCCAATCGCGTCGCGCGGGTAGCCGATGGCCAGCAAGCACTGGTTGGTCGGGCTGGAGGGCGCCGTCTGGCTGATCGCCTGGTTGTTGTTCGTATATTTCCCGATCGCGTTCGGGATCAGCGACGAGGCGGCGGAATTAGAGGCCGGGATGATCTGCGCCTCCAGGTCATACGGGGCGACCAGCGCCTCTTCCAGGAACGTTCCTTGATGCGACTTGATGTACGCCTTCACTTCGCGTACCGCCACGAACCCAATCACCATCAGGATCATCAGGGCGACGGAGATGAGTTCAATTCCGCGCAGGAGAGCAGGCTGGCGGTTGAAGGCGCGTTTCCAGCCGCGGACCTGGAAGAACGAGTTTTCCAGCACCATGCCGACACTCAGCACGCCGACTTCACCCGCGACCAGGAGGTCTTCGGGGGAGGGCAGTTGGAGGCCGGTCGCTTCGTCCTCGTCTTCTTCAGCTTTGACCGGGCGCAGTTTCTTGAGTTCGATGTCTTCGGTCCAGGCGACATGATCCTGAGAGGCAGTCTGGGCGGGCGAGGGGGTGAAGGTGGCGGCGGCGGCAGGGATTGATTTGCCCGCCTTTTCCATTTCGATCAACCGCCGGAGATCTTTTTCGCTGATCTCCCCAGCCAGGTGTCGCATGTTCTCAGGAATATCGTTTACGCTCATTGCTGTCCCCTTTTTCGTTCGCCATACCCTGTGTGTGGAAAGGGCAGCCTGGTTGGGCTGCCCCAGGTGTACTAGAGAGTGAGCTTTACTGCATTCCGCATTCCTGCGGCTGTTCGTCTTCGGACGGCGGCTCGGAGGGTTTCACCGGGACCGAGATGTCGCCGGAGGTCGAGGTCGCGCCTGAGACGATGCCTACATTCTCGATACCCCACTCGAAGTAGCCACCAAACGTCAGGAACACGGTGGTCGAGTCGGTCGAGGTGGACTGTTCCATCGGCGAGCTGGGGTTGTCTACCAGGGAGATGAAGCTCTCGGTCTTCTTGCCGCCCTTGCCCGCCGGTCCGGCGAGGCAGCGCTGGCGATCTTCTTCGGTGTAGATGATCCAGTCCTGCTCGTGCCCGGCCTGCTGCGTGCCATGTTCGTCGATGTGGCCGCGATAGGCCGAGAGCGGCATGTTTTCCATCAGGTGGTAGTTCGACGGATTGTCAGCGCGGCCCGCGACGTGGCAGACGCCCAAACCGGTTTCTTCAGCCGCGGCGCAGGTGCCATAGCCGTCGAACTTGATGCCGTGCGAGACCTTGGAGTAAGAGGCGCTGGAGCTGATGATCTTATTCGCGACGTTGGCGGGCAGGCCCAGCGTCCAGTAGCTCATGTCCGAGCTGTCGCTGACGACTTTCTTGGCCTGGCCGCTGGTTTTGCCGTCGTTGAAGCAGGCCTCCAAATCGTCCTGATTTTCGATGACGAAGTCTTGCTCGTGCCCGGCCAGCGGGGTGCCATGCTCATCCAGATGCGCGCTCAGTGCCGCTTCCGGCAGGACCAGGACGATGGCGTTGGATGGTTCACTGGCTCGACCCGCCATGTGGCAGATCGCCACTTTGCCCGCGCCTTCGCTGCCCGGGGTGCACGCTTCGGGGATGCTCTGACCACAGGTCGTCGTCACTTTGTAGGCGGCGGTGGTGCGATCCGACGCCTGGTCGTAAGACTGGGCGACCAACTGCACATTGTAGCAGTCAAGCTGGGTATATTCCGGGCCTTCTTGCTGTTCTTCGGGCTGCGTCTGGCAGTCCAGGCCACTGCTGCTGTCCAGGCCGTGCACGGTTTGCAGCAGGCCACCGATGATGAACTGCACCAGACCGGCGGCGGCGAGCAGAATGATGATGCTGGCGGGAATAGTGACCCAGTATTCGGCCATAGCCTGGCCACTTTGCCATTTGAACCAGCGAGCTTTGCGGTTGTTCATTGTGTTTTCCTCCTGCGATAGATGCCGAGTGATTAATGTTGAATGAATTTATGATTGTCTAGTGCTGACTTCCTTGTGATCCAAGGCCGGGATATTGATGCGACGGATATCGCCGTCGACC
>CAYRWY010000185.1:0-10625 GCA_964427955.1 uncultured Anaerolineaceae bacterium | reverse complement strand
TAATACGGAAAAACTCTCCAGTACGTGCTCTAGGGCGTGGTGCCCGCGCCGGTCGGCGTGCCGGGCGTGGGCGCGACCAGCCAGGTGCGCAGCGTGGTGATGAAACGTTCCGGCGAGTCCATCATGATGAAGTGCCCGGCGTCCGGGAACCATTCGATCTGGGCATGAGGAACGCCCGCTTTGAGGACTTTGTTTTCGGTGGGATGGACGATAATGTCCCGCTTACCATACATGCCCAGGGTGGGCACCAACACTTTGTTCAGTTCGGGGCGCAGATCGGTTTTGCGCAGCGTCCCGATGCTCTGGAAGAACGACTCCACGCTGATCTTCGAGACATCTTTGGTGATCATGCGCGACATGGCGCGGCCATCTTTCGCCATGAAGTAGCTGTAGCCTTGCAGGAAGGTCAGCAGCCCTTTGCCGCCAAACAGCCAGAAGAAGGAGGCCACGGTGGGATTGCCCGACGCCTTGAGCAGCAGATTCAGCGAGCTGCCGTTGATGGGCGAGCCGATCACGCAGGTTTTGACGACTTTTTCGGGGTGGCGGATCGCCATGCTGAGCGAGACGGTGCCGCCCATCGAGTGGCCGATCAGCGGAGCTTTTTTGATCCCCAGCCGTTCCATGAACTGGTTGACCATCTCGACGTAGGTCGGGACGGTGAACGAACTCAGGCGGCGCTCCTGGGCCTCGGTATCGCCGGTGGGCACGCCCGACCCGCCGAAGCCAAAAAAATCCAGCGCATAGGTGCGGAACTCGCGTCCCAGGACTTCAATCGTCGCGCGCCACAATTCCCACGATCCGAGCCAACCGTGCAGCAGCAGCACCGGTCGTCCGCGTCCGTAAGTCTCATAATGGATTACACCAGGATCGGTCACAAGTGCGGGCACGTCGGGTATCCTCTCCAACCGCAACTCTCAAGCACCCGCCGGACGGCACACGCGCGCGCCAAATCTCTGACCAGCCTTCCCCCGGTCAGACCTCCGGCAGCGTAGCACGTGGGGAAAAAACGGCGCCCGGTCTTACCAAACAAGGGGCTTGCGCCCCCTGCTCGCGTCCTGCCGGACCTGCTAGGTATCCATCTCTTCCAGGATGGAGTACAGCAGTTCCAACAGCACGTTTTTGACGCTTTCCTTTTGGGTGGCGATGCACGGCAGCAGCTTGACGTTGTCTTCGATGCGCAGTGCAATGCGCAGGTCTTCCGGCGACCAGGCTTCCGGGTGATCCTGCTTGTTCGCGGCAACCACATAGGGTGTTGGAGCGTAGGCGCGGAACGTCTCCAAGATGCTCTTTGCTTCGCGGAAGGTTTCGGGCTTGGCGCTGTCTACCATGACGACGAAGCCCAGCATCCCCTCGGCCAAAATCTCCCACATAAAGTCGAAGCGGCGCTGACCGGGTGTGCCGAACAGGTACAGTACCAGGTCATCGTCCACCGTGATGCGCCCGAAGTCCATCGCCACCGTCGTCTGTTCCTTGGTGCCGAACTCGGCGGAATCTTTGGAGATATCCTCGTCGGTGGTGACGACATCGATTTCGCTGATCGAGCGGATAAACTCGGTCTTGCCTGCACTAAATGGGCCTGTGATGACCATCTTGACTGTTTGCATAGGCATGGTCGGTCTCACTCTTTCACAGATGATAACGAATGAACCATAGTTACTATCGACTCAGGCACAGCCTGGGCTGTCCCCGAATAATAGCCAGCATTAAACCTCTTTGATTTTGGTGATCAGGCGCTCGACCACGCTGCGTTTCACCGCCGACTGCATGGGGCGTCCCCCGCCCCCGGCGCCCGCCGCACCGGTCTTCGTCGCCGTCGCTTGCTGCATTCCGGGCGACTTGACCATCTCGACCAGACCCGCTTGCAGCAGCCCATACACAACCTTGCGGATCTCGGTGTCGGTCATGTTGCAGGCTTTGGCGATCTGGCGAATCGAATTTTTCGGGTTGATGAAGGAGACGACGCGCCACTCTTCCACGCTCAAGTGGATGCCCCGCAGCTTTTCGTCCGGTCGTTCGGGGAACTTGAGCGCCATATCCAGGTTGGGCAGTTCTTCTTCGAGCGGCTTGACTTCACGGGCACGGCGTGTGCCTTCGATAATCACATTTTTCAGGTCGATGGGGACCGTGATCCGTTCCGGAGCCGGGAGGATGTTCTCCTCGAAGATAAACGGCTCTTCTTTCCAGGTCATCACATCGTATACAATATCCAGCGTATGCTGGCGAATGCTCTGCACGATGTCGACTTTGGTGACGTAGTTCGCGTTGATCAGCATCAAGGCCAGCGCCTTGTCGGAATACTTGCTGCCGCGCTCGCGGATCACGCGGGCTTGTTCCGCATTGAGCTTGCCTGCTTTGTGCAAGACGTTCGCCAGGTGCCCATCCTGATCTCCCACCGAGGCCAGGATGAGTAGTCCTTCTTTGAACGAGACTACCGCACGCTCTTGACCGGGGATGACTTTCGGGCGCTTTTTGCCAGTCCCGTCGGTGATCATTTCGTTCGTCACGACCGGGGCATAGAGATGAAGCGTGCCCGTTTTGCGGGCCAGATTGATAAGATTCAGGATCTGTGTAGTGCTAAAATCCGCCAGGTTTCCTTTAAGCGCCATCGTTTTACTTTCCTACCCGGATTCGAGACATCGGAGCGAGTTTATGCGCGACACCTGCGTGATTGTGGGCATTATACCCTGCCGTAAAATGCGAGTCAACCGGGCCAACAGCCTGGAAAAACACGCTCTGCAATAACGCAGTATGAAGCATCAATGTTGATTATATTCTATTTTGCGGAACGGAAACCACCCTGATTGTAGAAGGAAGTGCGAGGTTACTGCAAGTGAGACTGCCAACACCGCATCAATGTGGACCTGTGACGAGCTTCAGCCCCCCCTATCGCCTCCGGTTGCGGTCGCTGGCCGTTGGGGTCTTGCTGGGTGCGGCCTGGCTGACCGCGTGCTCGTCCGGCGACCAGGCGCCCATCCCGATCACGGCCACCCCGATCCGGGTGGCGATGATCCCCGCCGACGCCCTGGGTCCCGACGAGTTCCCGTCCAACGTGAATCCGCTGACCGGGCTGCGCGTGGACGATCCCGCCGTGCTGCACCGGCGGCCCCTGGCCGTCAAAATCTCGAACGCGCCCGACACGGTGCGCCCCCAGGCGGGGATCGGCGCTGCCGACGTGGTCTTCGAGCACTACGTCGAAGCCCGGCTGACGCGCTTCACCGCCATCTTCTGGACGAACACCCCGCCGCGCGTGGGATCGGTGCGCAGCGCCCGCCTGATTGACCTGGATCTCCCCGCGATGTACGGGGCGCTGTTCGCCTACTCCGGGGCCAGCGATCCGATCCGGGCCAAGATCGCGACGCTGCCGTTCGCCCCGCGCGCCTACGAAGGGGTGACGACCGGCGAGCCGCTCTACTTCCGCGATCCGGGGATCGAGCCGCCGCATAACCTGTTCGTCATCCCGGCGCAGGTGTGGGCGCGCGCCGCCGCCGAGGGCCTGAACGATCCGCCCGTGCTGCGCGGGCTGGCGTTCTCCGCCGCTCCTGCGGTCGCAGGCAGCGCGGCGCAGCACCTCACGGTGGATTTTGGGCCGGACGTGGTGCGCTGGGAGTACGATCCCGCCCACGGGTACTACCTGCGCAGCGACGACGGCGTCCCGCACCTCGATGCCAACACCGGCCAGCAGATCGCCGCGGCCAACGTCGTGCTGATCTACGCGCAGCACCAGGAGGATCAGAGCATCGTCGAGAGCGAATGGCAGGGCCACAAAGATTACTCGATCCGGATCGACCTCCAGCCAATGGGGTCCGCCGTGCTGTTCCGCGACGGGCAGATGGTGCGCGGCTTCTGGAAGCGCGACGCGGACACGGCGCCGCTCAGCCTGTGGCTGGACGATCAGGGCGTCCAGCGGCTGTACCTCAAGCCCGGCAGCACGTGGTACGAAGTGCTCCCGCTGGACTTCGCCGGAGTACAGGTTGAGTAGTACAATGAACAGCAGCGCAGCACTGGAAATGATGAGAGGATCGCATGTTTGATCCACGTTATCCCTGGCTGGCCGTAGCGTTCCTGACACTGGTGGCGTCGGGTGGACTCGTCTACTATGCCGCCATCGTGGTGGGCTTCTACAAAGATCCGTTGATGGCGCGTTTGCGGCTGTATGGGTCCGAAACTCACTATTCCCCGCTCTGCCGGTTCCTGCTGCTGTTGGGCACGTGGAGCCTGATGGTTTCCAGCATGTTGGATTCGCTGACCATGAACAGCCGGTCCACCTGGCTGTATGCCCCTGCCGTGTTCCTGACCATCGCGCTGATGGCCTTCGGCTTCAGCCTGATTGCCTACCAGAGACTGACCTGGCGCGAAGCTTTTCCCCGCTGGTACGACGATCTCCTGCACGGCGCGAGCCGCCAGGAGCGGCGGCAGATCGCCTTCGCCTGGCTGCGCCTGCCTGCCGCCCTGCGCTGGCGGCTGAACGGCGATCAGGCGTCCTTCCGTGTCTGGACGGACATGGTGCGGATCACGGTCTTTTATGGCGCGCGGGACCCGGATAACCCCTGGGCGGTGTGGGAATAATCGCCAACAACGAGGCACAGCATGACCGGTCTGCCATTTCTCTCGATGTGGCTGCTCTTCTTCTTCGCTGGCGGCGCAACCATGTATTACGGGGTGATCGTCAGCGGAATGTTCAAGAATTCGCTGCTGACGTCTATGCGCCGCTACGGCGAAGACCAGCCGATCTACCCGGTCTGCCGCCTGCTGGCGGCAAGCAGCGGCTTCTGTGTCATGACGTCGATTGTCATGATCAACACGGTGCTGCCCACCAGCTACGTCTACCGCCTGCTGCCCCCGGCAAGCTTCGAGGTCATGGCGGTGGCGTGCCTCTTCGCCAACCTGCTGATCCGCCGCCAGGCCCGGCTGCGCGACGCCCTGCCCCGCTGGTACAGCACCCTGTTGAACCAGACCAACCGCCAGGAACGGCGGCAGATCGCCTTCGCCTGGCTGCGCATCCCGCTGCGCCTGCGCTGGCGGCTGAACGGGGATCAGGCATCATTTCAGGTCTGGGCGGAACTGGTGCGCCTGACCGTCATCTACGGCGCGTTCGATCCCGACAGCCCCTGGGATCACTGGACCTAGCGCCCCGCTATTCCGTCACCGGGCTTGACGGGGTTGAGCAGCAGGTAGCCCAGCACTTCTACCGGGCGCACCTGCCCGTCGATCTCGAAGGGCAGCGGGCCGCGGGCCGCCAACTGCTCGGCGGTCAGCCAGGCCGCCCCACTCTCCGGCGACGCCGCGAGCAGCGGGCCGAGCAGAGCATCGCGCTTGAATTTGACGTCGAAAATTTCCAAAAAGTAGTGGGTCAGGACGCCGGTCTGTCCCCGGCGTTGGGTGAAGGTCTCGTCCTCGACCAGCCCCAGGTATTCGCACTCTACCGCCTCGGACGGCAGCGCCGGGAGCAGCCGGGACTCGCTCACCAGCTCCTCTTCGATCTCGCGCAGCGGCGACCGCTCGCGATTCGGGCTGTGGATGAACCAATCGCGGAAGGCAGGCAGCCGCGCGGCGGGCATCTTGAAGCGCAGGTCCAGGCTGGACGGGTTGTCGGGCACGGCGTCGAACACCGCCAACCGGTCCAGGTGATCGACGGTCAGGGCGCCGCCCACCGGGGCCAGCCGGTACACCCCTTTGGTGCGCAGATTGGCATTGATCAGCAGCAGAAACCGCTGGCGATGCTCGATCCGGCAGAGGCAGCCGCAGCTTATGCGAATCCAGGGGGTGTCCTGCTTGCTCTCTGACATACCGATCAGCCTCTCCCAAACCGACGACGGTCCCTAATTATGACCTGACTCGCACGAAATACCAGATTGGCGACTCACTGGCGCACCACGTGGTAAGTGCGCTAAGCTTAGGGCAATGATCAGATTATTGGCGCCTATTTCACCCTCGAACTTGATAATTCTATGAACGGTCTATCCGCGAAAGCTACGCGCCGCAACTTCCATATGAGCGTCTTGAATGGCGGGTTGATGATTGGCACCTCGAATTCGGTCGCCAGCCCCGACCTCGTGCTGACCGCCTTCGCCGCGCATCTCACCGACAATCCCCTGATCCTGGGCCTGATCGCTCCGCTCCAAGGCGCGACCTGGTCGCTGCCGCAGATCTGGACGGTGGGCTGGTTGCAGCGCACGCCGCGCGCCATGCCGATGTACAACTACGCCGCGCTGATCCGCATGGTCAGTTGGATAGCGCTGGTCGCCGCCGCACTGTTGAGCCACAACACGGCGATCCTGCTGACAGTGCTGCTGCTGTTCGTGCTCATCGGCGGCACGGCTGCCGGGGTGGCCGGACTGCCCTTCATCGAAATCATCGGCAAAGTGATTCCGGCTCGCCAGCGCGGCCTGGTCTTCGGCTGGCGCGGGGCGCTGGGCGGCGTGCTGTCGGTGGTGGGCGCGCAGGTCGTGATCTTCTTCACCGGGCTGGACGCGCATTTCGACTTCCCGACCAACTACGGCCTGTTGTTTGCCGTGGCCGGGCTGTCCCAGATGATCGGCTTCTTCGCCTTTTCGCTGGTGGCCGAGCCAGCGGCGCTCCCGCAGGCCAAACGCACCCATCCTTCCGCGCAGGCCGTGCGGACGATCTGGCGCAGTGACAACAACTTCCGCCAGTACGTGCAGGGCCGGACGTTCTTCGAGCTGTCCAACGTGGCGAATGGGTTGATCATCGTCTACGCCAACCAGGCGCTGGGCGTCCGGCTGGAACTGGCCGGAATGTACCTGCTGATCAGCTCGGCCATCCGCCCGGTCTTCAGCTTTTACGCCGGGCGGGTGAGTGTGCGCATCGGCAACCGCATCCCGGTCGCCGCCGGAGTCGTGGCCCAGGGACTCGGCTGGGGCCTGCTGCTGGCCGCGCCGTTGTTCGGCGTCGAAGGCCGCACGGCGGAATACTATATGGTCCCCATCTACACCCTGACCGCCATCCAGAAAGGGCTGGTGTTCTCGAACCTGATGGCGCTGGGCCTGAACGTCACCCCGGAGGACGAACGCCCGCTGTACATGGGTGCGCTGAACACCTGGCTGGGCGTCGTCGTGATGAGCGGCGTCCTGAGCGGCGCGGTCGCCGAAACCATCGGCTTTGAAGCCTTGTTCGTCCTGATGGCCGTGCTGTCCGGCCTCAGCGCCTGGAAGTTCATGGCGCTGCACGAATATCTGGGCGAGGCCGAAGCCGCATGACCGACTTCGACCGGGTGGCCTGGGTCGCCCTCAGCCTGATCCCGCGCCTGGGCCGCCGTACGCTCGCCCACCTGCTGGACCGGTTCGGATCGCTGGAAGCCATCCTCGACGCGAGCGAAAACGAGCTGCGCACAGTCCGCGGAATCGGATCGCAGACTGCCGCGGCGATCCGGGCGGTGGATCGGGATCACACCCAGGCGCAGATGGCGGCCTGGGAAGCCAGCGGGATCGCCATCCTGCTGCACGGCCAGGCGGGCTATCCGGCGGCCCTCGATCCGCTGCCGGATGCGCCGCCGGTGCTGTTCCAACGCGGCACGCTGCTCCCCCAGGATGACCGGGCGATAGCCGTAGTCGGCACGCGCTCGCCGACCGAGTCATCCCGCCAGGTCGCCCGGGATCTCGCCCGAGTCTTCGCCGTCCACGGCTGGACCGTAGTCAGCGGGTTGGCCGCGGGGGTCGATACCGCCGCGCACCAGGGCGCTCTCGCCGCGCCGGGCCGCACGCTGGCGGTGTTGGGATGCGGCGTGCAGGTCGTCTATCCGCCCGAAAATCGCGCGCTCACCGACCGGATCGCCGCCCAGGGCGCGCTGCTCGCCGAAGTCGCGCCGGATGCCAGCCCCAACAGCCCGGCCCTCGTCGCGCGCAACCGGCTGATCACCGGGCTGAGCCGCGCCGTGATCGTGATCGAGACGGGCGAGAGCGGCGGAACGCTGCACGCCGTCCGCTTTGCGCGCGAGCAGGGCCGCCCGCTCTACGCCCTGGACCATACCGCCGCCGGAAACCGCCGACTGATCGCCGAAGGGGTTTCACCGCTGGCACCCGATCCGGACGCCTGGGAAGCGCTGCTGGCCCAATTTACCTGCGACGACCAAGAGCCATTTAACCCAGGCACTATATGAATTATGAAAAATTTATGAAATTTTGGTCAGATCGGATAATTTTCTTGCCTGAAATAGTTGTTTGACGCAACAAACGATATTTTAACGAATATAAAACCGGTAGTATAATGTAGTGGGGAGCGTAAATAGAGGAGGGAAGTTTGAAATGCCTCGGGAAGATCCACGACCATCCAGCCGGTTAAGTCCACCCCGCGCCGATTATGAATGGGGTGCCGAGTCACGTACGGCGTCGCCGCGCGGACGTCCTTTGTCCCACTACCCGGAATGGGAAGACGACGCCGATCACGCCGAGCAGAGCAACGCCCGGTATGAGGAGGAGGTTGTCGAAGGAGATTTTTCGTTTTCGGACGAGCCGGATTTGCCCTCGGTGTTCAAGAGCCGTCGCGCGGGGACGCGGCAGCACGCCGGGTCGCACGATTCGTCCTATGAAGAACCGCCCGCCCGTGAACCGCGGCCCGACATCACCTCGCGTTCTTCCGTCGTCAGCGGTCCGTCGCTCGCCTTCAAGGGATCGACGCTGGCCGCCATGCCCGAAGAACCGCAGGAATTATCGGTCCAGGAGCGCCATCAACTCCTGATTCATATGATCGAGCTGTATGATGATCTTTGGAAGCTGGCGGGTATCCGGGCCAACGAAAAGAAGGATCGTTTAGAAGCCTACCTGGTCCCGCGGACGCAGCGGGTGGAGCTAAAAGAAGCGATCAGCAAAAACCTGGCGCTGATCATTACCATCGACTGCCGGGGGAACACGGACATTCGCGAACCCAAGAGCAAAAGCGCCTGGCGCAAGTTCACGACCTGGTTGTTCGGGGGCTAGAGTTCTCAAACGCGGCAGCAAGGATCGAGAGCAGAGACCTCTATAGCCCCTGCTCTCTTTGGCTTGTCTGCCTTATAGACCGTAGATGTCGGAATACTTCGCCTTCATGTAGCGCACGAACGAGCGGGTCTGGATCGGCTCGCCGGTCACGCGCTCGGTCAGTTCCGCCGGGAAGTATTTGCGCCCGTAGTGGTGAATGTTCTGGCGCAGCCACTCCAACAGCGTCGAGAAGTTGCCGTGCTCGATGTCGGTCGGGATTGACGGCACGTCCTTGATCGCCTTCTCCCAATACTGCACCGAGAGGAAGTTCCCCAGCGAATAGGTCGGGAAGTAGCCCACCAGCCCCGACGACCAGTGGACGTCTTGCAGCACCCCTTCTTTGCCATCGTTCGGCGGCGTCACACCCAGGTACTGCTTCATCTTGTCGTTCCAGGCGTCGCGCAGGTCCTTGACGGGCAGCTTGCCTTCGAGCAGCGCGTTTTCAAGCTCGAAGCGCAGCATGATGTGCAGGTTGTAGGTCACTTCGTCGGCTTCCACGCGCACCAACGAGCGCGAGACGAAGTTGATGGCCTTGTAGAACTCTTCCATCGACACGCCGCCCAACTGCTCAGGATACATCTTTTGCAGCGCCGGATAGAAGAATTTCCAGAAGCTCCGGCTGCGCCCGACGATGTTTTCCCACAGCCGTGACTGGCTTTCGTGCACACCCAGCGAGGTCCCGCCCGCCAGGAAGGTGCCTTCGAGCGCCTGGTCGCTGCCCTGCTCGTACATGGCGTGCCCGGCTTCGTGGATCGAGCCAAACAGCGCGGTGGGCATATAATCCCGCTGGTAGCGGGTGGTGATACGCACGTCGTTGATCGAGAAATTGGTCGTGAAGGGATGCACCGACTTGTCCTGGCGGCCCCGCGCCAGGTCGAACCCGATCTGCTTGATCACCTTCATGCCGAACTTCGCCTGCTTATCCAGCGGATAATTCAGGTGCACCGGGCGCACATCGACGCGATCCAGGTGCTCGAAAAGCTGGGCGACGAAGGGCACCAGATCGACACGCAGCCCTTCGAACAGCTTCTCGACGTCGCGCGTTTTCATGTTCGGCTCGTACTGGTCGAGCAGCGCGTCGTACATCCGATCCTGGTACCCCAACGCCTGGGCCTGCTGGCGCATCAGGTCGAAGATTTTTTCCAGCACCGGGGCAAAGTCGGCAAATTTGCCCGCCATGCGCGCCTTCGCCCACGTCTCATGGGCCAGGGACGTCGTCCGGACGATCTCTTCGACCAGGCGCGTCGGCACGCGGGTCGCCAGATCGAAATCATGCCGCACGACCCGCACCAGCGCTGCATTATCGTCCTCGAGGCTCAGCCCCTTGACTTCCCCCTCGGCGGCTTGCAGCAGCTTGCCGGTCGTATCGGAGACAAACATCTCGTGCGAAATCTTGCCGAGGGTAGCCAACTGCTCGGCGCGCGCCTCGGTTCCGCCCGTCGGCATCATGACCTGTTGATCCCAGCCCAGCAGCGCCGCCGCTTGATTGAGGTGGACGACGTCGGCCAGGTGCGCCTTTAACTGCTGTACTTTTTCCATACTCAAAATCTCTCTTTCGCATTGAACTCGCCATTCTATAATACGAAAAATTAGGCATCTATTGCCACAAGCCTACCCGATCCAGCCTGGGCTGGCAAACCAGGTGCTCGTAAT
>CAYRWY010000184.1:0-10646 GCA_964427955.1 uncultured Anaerolineaceae bacterium | reverse complement strand
CTGCAAAGAAAACTGATACTCACAGCCCGAGGGGAAATCGCGTCGCTCGCCAAAACGATCAATGACATGATCGATACGCTGGCCATTTTTGCCGACCAGGTGACCGACGTCGCGCGCGAAGTCGGGATCGAGGGCCGGCTGGGCGGCCAGGCCAATGTTCCGGGTGCGCGGGGCATCTGGCGCGATCTCACCGACAATGTCAACGAACTCGCGGCCAACCTGACGACCCAGGTGCGCGCCATCAGCGAGGTAGCCGCCGCTGTGACCGAAGGCGATCTCTCGCAAGAGATCACCGTCGAGGCGCTCGGCGAAGTGGCCGAACTCAAAGATACCGTAAACGAGATGATCAGCAATCTGCGCGAGACCACCCGGATCAATACCGAGCAAGACTGGCTGAAGACGAACCTGACCCGCTTCAACCGGATGCTGCAAGGACAGCGCAACCTGGACGTGGTGGCCAAGCTGATCCTGAGCGAGCTGGCCCCGACTGTGTCCGCGCAGCATGGCGCCTTCTTTTTGAAAGACATCGAGAGTGGCGAGCCTATCTTGAAGCTGAGAGCCAGCTACGCCTACCGCGAGCGCAAGGAGCTTTCCAACCGGTTCCGCCTGTCCGAAGGGCTGGTGGGCCAATGTGCGCTCGAAAAGCAACGTATTTTGATCACCGAGGTACCAGGCGATTACATTCATATCTCCTCAGGACTGGGATCGGCCTCCCCCCGCAACATCGTCGTCCTGCCGATCATCTACGAAGAGGAAGTGCTGGCCGTCATCGAGCTGGCGTCCTTCAGCCGGTTTTCCGAGGTCAACCTCACCTTCCTGGAACAGCTCACCGAAAGCATTGGGATTGTGCTCAATACAATCGGCGCCACCATGCGTACCGAAGGGCTGCTCAACGAATCCCAGGCTATGGCGGAGGAATTACAGGCCAAGCAGAATGAACTCGAAAAGACAAACTCCGAACTGGAGGAACAGGCCCGCGAGCTGAAACGCCAGACACAGGAAGTCGAACAGAAAAGTCGTCAGGTCGAAGAGGCCCGGCGTGCCCTGGAAACCAAAGCGGAACAGCTTGCGATCACCTCGC
Organism: uncultured Anaerolineaceae bacterium; assembly: GCA_964427955.1. Lineage (GTDB taxonomy): Bacteria > Chloroflexota > Anaerolineae > Aggregatilineales > Aggregatilineaceae > JACRBK01. Next base: position 9,565 of record CAYRWY010000184.1, on the reverse strand, counting down.
GCTACAAGTCCGAGTTTCTCACCAACATGTCCCATGAATTGAGGACACCGCTCAACAGTATGCTGATCCTCGCCCGCCTGCTGGCGAACAATGAAGCAGGCAATCTGACCGAAAAGCAGGTGGAATACGCCGACACGATTCATGGGTCGGGGTCTGAGCTGCTGGGTCTGATCAACGATATTATGGACCTGTCCAAGATCGAAGCGGGCGCGGTCACCATCGAGACCCGCCGGGTGTCACTCACCGAGGTGTGCGACAACCAGGAGCGCACCTTCCGCCAGGTCGCGCAGGAGAAAGACCTGGACTTCACCATCCAGTTGGACCGGCAGCTTCCCCCAGCGATCTTTACCGACGAAAAGCGCCTGCAGCAGCTCCTGCGGAATCTGCTCTCCAACGCCTTTAAGTTCACCGAGCAAGGCCAGGTGTGGCTCGAAATCAAAGAGGTGCGGCAGGGATGGGATAGAACCCGCGTGGCGTTGAACACGGCTGATTTCGTGGTGGCCTTTTCGGTCACCGATACCGGCATTGGTATCCCGGAAAATCAGCAGCAGATCATCTTCGAAGCGTTCCAACAGGCCGATACGGGCACGAATCGGGAATACGGCGGGACCGGACTGGGGCTGGCGATCAGCCGCGAGATCGCCCGCCTGCTCGACGGCGAAATCCAACTGGTGCACAGCGCGCCCGGCCAGGGCAGCCAGTTCACCTTCTTCCTGCCCCAGCGTTACCAGGATACGGCCCGCACGCCGCACACTCCCACGCCGAGGGTTGACCGCCCGCCGCGCCGCGAGCCAGTGCCAAACCTGCCCGTGCCCCCTGAGATGCCTTATAAGGGTCAGCAGGACGAAATCCCCGATGACCGGCATGACATCCAGCCTAACGAGCCGGTCGTGCTGATTATCGAAGACGATCCCGCGTTCGCGCGAATATTGCAGGACATGGGCCACCAGGCGGGCTTCAAGTGTCTGGTCACAGCCTATGGCGAGACGGGGCTGGCCCTGGCCCGCAAATACCAGCCCAACGCGATCAGCCTGGACCTGCGGCTGCCGACCCTCAACGGGTGGGCCGTCCTGGATCGTCTAAAACACGATCAACTGACCCGCCACATCCCGGTGCACATCATTTCCGTGGAGCCTGAACGGCTGCGCGGCCTCCAACAGGGTGCCGTGGATGTGCTGCAAAAACCGGTCTCTCCAGAACAGGTGAAGGAAACGTTCGAAAAACTGCGGACCATCAAACATCCGCCCGCCTCCATTTTGATCGTCGAAGACAACGAGACGGAGCGGCGCGCCCTGGTAGAGCTGCTGAGCGACGAAGGGATCACCATCGACGATGTGGGCACTGGTGAAGACGCGTGGCGAGCTCTCAACGACGGGACCTACGGATGTGTCGTGCTTGACCTTCGCCTGCCCAATATGAGCGGCTTTGACTTGCTCGAGAAGATCCGCCAGGCGGATCTCGGCGAGATCCCTGTGATCGTCTACACCGGCGTCGAACTGACCGAAGCGGAAGATGCGCGGCTGCGCCGAATGTCACAGGCCATCATCGTGAAGAACGCCCGGTCGCCCGAACGGCTGCTGGACGAGGTGACGTTGTTCCTGCACCGGGTGGTCAGTGACCTACCGCCCGGCAAGCGCGAGATGCTTAAGAAAGTCCACCGGGCGGATACCGAACTGGCGGGCAAAAAAGTGCTCATTGTGGATGACGACAGCCGCAACCTGTTTTCCGTCACCAGTCTGTTAGAAACGCAAGGCATGGTGGTGGTCTGCGCCGATAGTGGCCAGGAGGGGATCCAACTGCTCGACAAGGATCCGGACATCGACATCGTGCTGATGGATATTATGATGCCCATCATGGATGGGTACGAAGCCATCCGCCGGATACGCCAGGAGGCGCGCTTCGCCACGCTGCCAATCATCGCCCTGACGGCCCGCGCGATGAAAGGGGATCGCGAAGCCTGTATCGCGGCAGGGGCCTCGGACTATATCAGCAAACCGGCAGACAATGACCAGATTCTGTCCCTGCTGCGGGTATGGACCTATACATGAGCGGCGGCACACAGCATGAGTGAGACGGCTGGTAACGATCCGCTCGAGGCGCTCGAAATCCGGCTGCTGCTGGAAGGTATCTACGAGTATTACGGCTACGACTTCCGGAATTATGCGCCCCAGACCCTCCGGCGGCGCATTCAGGACCGGGTCCAGCGTGAGAAACTGGCCAGCGTGGCAGGGCTTTTGGAGCGCGTCCTGCATGACCCGGCGTGCCTGCATCGCCTGGTGGGTGACCTGACGATTTCGGTATCTACGATGTTTCGCGATCCGACCTTTTTTGCGGCGATCCGCGAGCAGGTTATCCCCCTGCTGAACACTTATCCCTTCATTCGCATCTGGCACGCCGGGTGTGCCAATGGTGAGGAAGTGTATTCGACCGCCATTTTGTTACATGAAGCCGGTCTGCTCAACCGGTGCCGGATCTACGCGACCGATCTGAGCGAAGAAGCCCTTCAGCGCGCTCCAAGCGGGGTTTTTGCCCTGGACAAACTGCAAGACTTCACGCGTGATTATCTGGCAGCGGGCGGGCGGGCCGAGTTTTCTGAGTATTACAGCGCCGGATATGGGCATGTGATTTTTCGCCCGTGGCTGAAGAAGCGGATCGTGTTTTCGCGGCACAACCTGGTAACCGATGGGGTATTCAACGAATTCAACCTGATCCTGTGCCGCAACGTCCTGATCTATTTCAACCGCTCACTTCAAGAACGTGTCCACACCTTGCTGAACGACAGCCTGAAGGTGTTTGGCTTCCTGGGACTGGGACGCCAGGAGAGCCTGGACGCCAGTCCACACAGCGCGCGCTTTGAGGCGATTAACAAGTCTGAGAAACTTTTTCGCAAGATTCGCTAGATTAATCCATTTGTAGAGTATTATTATAGAAAAGAGAACCTATTTCACGAATTGGATTTCAATGGACAGAATACACGTACTGATCGCTGATGATCACCCCGCGGATTTGTTGACGCTGCAGGAAGTGTTGGCCGACCCCAACTATGAGCTGGTGACCGCCATGTCCGGGCGGGATGTGCTGCGGCAACTGCTCGACCAGGACTTTGCCGTCATTCTCTTGGACGTGCATATGCCCGATATGGATGGATTCGAGACGGCGGAGTTGATACGGACGCGTGAGAAGGACTACGATGTGCCGATCATCTTCGTGACGGGCCTGTATCAAGAGTTTGAACAAGCGGTTCGGGCGTATAACCTCAATGCCGTCGATTACATTCTAAAACCCTTCGAACCGCTGGTGCTCAAGACCAAAGTACATGTCCTGGTGGAGCTGTTCCGCAAGACGAACCAGGCCCGCCAACAGGCGATTGACCTCCAGGAGACCAACCTGCGCTTGCAGGCAGAGATCGCTCGACGCCAGCAGGCCGAAGAGATCCTGACCCAGCAAACCGAAAAGCTTATGCACTCCAACGCCGAACTGGAACAATTCGCCTATGTGGCCTCGCACGATTTGCAGGAACCACTGCGCGTGATCACCAGCTACCTGCAAATGTTGGACCAGCGTTATCATAGCCAACTGGGAGAAGACGCGGACAAGTTCATCTCGAGAGCCGTGGCAGCGTCGGCACGGATGAAAGTGCTCATCAATGATCTGTTGGCGTATTCGCGGGTGACGACGCAGGGTACGGCCTTCGCCCTCACGGACTTATCGCAGGTCCTCGACCGTGCGCTCCAGAACCTGCAAATCAGCCTCGATGAAGCCCACGCCAGCCTGACGTTCGATCCGATGCCCACAGTCCACGTCGATCCCGAACAGATCATGCAGATCTTTCAAAACCTCATCGACAATGCGCTCAAGTTTCGAAGTACGAACACGCCCGTGATCCATGTGGGCGCGGAACACCAGAACGGGGCGTGGCTCCTTTCGGTTCGGGATAACGGGATCGGCATCGAAGCGACGTATTTCGACCGCATCTTCGTTATCTTTCAGCGCCTGCACACCCGACAGGAATACAGTGGAACGGGGATTGGCCTGGCGATCTGCAAGAAAATTGTCGAACGTCACGGAGGACGCATCTGGGTTGAGTCTCAGCCGGGACAAGGGAGTGTTTTTTACTTTACTCTGCCAGACTAAGCAATCAGCCAGCTTGTGTTGCCTGCATGGAATCGTCATGAAACTTGTCACCCGACCTCTCCGTCCCCAGGCACCCGCGGCTTTCTGCGCGGGGCGTTCGTTGACCGGCCTGCGGCAGGGCGGCCCCTACCCGTAGCACATTTTATTTTATTAAGCTAGAATAAAGGATAAAAACAGGGTGACCGGTCCATTGACAGACTATGCAATCCAGATTCTGCTGGTAGAAGACAACCCTGACGACGTGGATATCACGGTCGAGGCGCTCAAGGATGCCAAAGTGCGGAATCGGTTGTACGTGGTCCCCGACGGGGTGGAAGCGCTCCAGTTTCTACGTCGGGAGGGAAAATACACTAACGCTCCTCGCCCTGATCTGATCTTGCTGGACTTGAACCTGCCTAGAAAAGACGGGCGCGAAGTGCTGGCAGAGATCAAATCCGATGAAAACTTGATCGTGATCCCGGTGGTAGTCCTGACCACTTCAGAGGCGGAAGAAGATATCCTCCGGTCCTACCGGCTGCACGTCAACGCGTACATTACCAAACCGGTCGGGTTCGAGCAATTCGTCGAAATTGTGAGAAAAATTGAGGATTTCTGGTTTACGGTCGTCAAGCTGCCCAAAGGCAAAAACGCCTAGCGCCGAACGGGTGGTGGGGCAGCGCACTGCGGCGACCCTACCGCAACAGAGTCTCCTTGGAGGATAGAGAATGCAGCATCCGCAGTTCAATATCCTATTGATTGAGGACGATCCCAATTACCTGGACCTCATTCCCCTGCTCCTGGCCCGCTCGACCGCGGCTCACTTCAAGGTAGAATACACGACGCGGCTGGCGGAGGCCCTCAAGCGGTTGGCCGACGGCGGGATTGACATCATCCTGCTGGACCTGGACCTGCCCGACAGCCTGGGAATGCCCACCCTGACCCGTATCCTGGCTGGCGCGCCCGCCATCCCTGTCGTCGTATTGACGGGCATGGATGATACGGTCGTCGGCGTCCAGGCGCTACAGGCAGGCGCACAGGATTACCTGGACAAGGGGCGCATTGAAAGCAGTTTATTGGCCCGTATCGTATACTATGCGATTGAGCGTCACCGGACCCAAGAAGCGCTGCGGCTGAGCGAGCAGCGGTTTCGTATGCTCATCGAGAAGAATTCGGATGGGATGCTGATTGTGAACCGGGAAGGGGTAATCCGTTTTGCCAACCCGGCGGCGGAAGTTTTCTTCGACCGCACCTTCCAGGAACTACAGGGAATGGCCTTTGGATTCCCAATTGCGACCGGCAACGTGGTCGAGCTCGAGATTAACCGCCCCGGCAGAACCCTCGTGGCCGAAATGCGTGTCGCCGACGTAGAGTGGAATGGCGAAGCCGCCTGGCTCGCGTCGCTGCGCGATATTACTCCCCTGAAACAGATCGAGGAGCGGCTGCGCCACCATCATGACCAACTCAGAAAGCGCACGGCCACGCTGCGCGAAGCCAACCGCTGGCTGACTATCCTGCGGAGGGTGGATGCCGAACTTTTCAGGCGGCTGAACATGCACTACGTGGTCAAGATCGGGTTGGACGCCGCACTGCGGATTGCGTTGGCCGATGGCGCGTACGTCGCGCTGGCCGAAGAAGGCGGCTTGCGCATCATCGATAGTTTGGGCCCCCTGCCGCGCGGGATCCTCAACCAGATGCTCCCCCAGGAGAGCAGCATCAGTGCCCGGGTGCTCCGCACCCAGCAAGCCGAATTGATCCGCGATGTGAGTCAAGACCCGGATTACTACGATCTCGTGCCCGGCACGCGCGCCCAAATGACCATGCCCCTGATCGCTCACCGGAAGTCAATCGGCGTGCTGACGCTCGGAACAACCCATCCGGCGCGCTTCAGATCGGAGGTCTTTGAGGTGACCAAGCTGCTGACCGCCCGCCTGGCCACAGCGATTGACAATGCCCTTATGTACGAGGAGAGCAGACGCCTCATCCACGAGTTGGATGCTTACGCCCACACCGTCGCCCACGATCTCAAAAACCCGTTGAATATTATCGAGGGCTACGGGGCGCTGCTCCACGAAGAATATGCCAGGCTGTCGGATGACGAGCTTGCCGAGTATACGGGCCTGATCCTCAAAACTGGACGCAAGATGACAAATATCGTCAACGAACTGCTGCTGTTGGCCGAAGTGCGCAAGATGGGGACGATCAAGGCCAAGCCACTCGACATGGCCACCATCGTGCGTGAAGCCACCGCCCGCCTCACCACGCAGATTTCGGCGTCCGAGGCCACGATTGCGCTGCCAGAAACCTGGCCGGTGGCGGAAGGTTACGCCCCGTGGGTCGAGGAAGTGTGGAGCAATTATATCAGCAACGCGATCAAATACGGCGGAAAACCGCCCCGGGTCGAGCTGGGAGCCACGCTGGAAGATGCCCACATGATACGCTTTTGGACCAGGGATAATGGTCCGGGCATCCCACCCGACAAGCTCCCGCATTTGTTTCGCCAGTTCACCCGACTGGACGAAACACGTGCCCAGGGGCACGGCCTGGGCCTATCCATCGTGCAGCGCGTCGTGTCCCGCCTAGGGGGTGAAACCCGCGCTGAAAGCACCGAGGGACAGGGCAGCACGTTCAGTTTCACCCTACCGGTGGCCAAGGATGCCCCAACCGGCTGAAGGTCAGCTCGAGGATCTGCAACATGAGAGACAAACCCATCCTCATTCTACTGGTCGAAGACAACCCAGATGATGCCGACCTGCTCGAGAAGTATCTGGCTGAGGCCGAGCAACCCCAGTTCACGCTCATCACGGTCGGGCGAATGACGGCTGCCCTGGAACGTCTGGCCGAGGAGAAGATCGACCTCATTCTGCTAGATCTGGGTTTGCCAGACAGCCAAGGAGGCGAAACCCTGGCGCACATCCAGAACGAAGCGCCAGACATTCCCATTATCATCCTGACGGGCATGAACGACGAAGCCGCCGCGATTCAAGCCGTGCAACAAGGGGTGCAGGATTACCTGGTGAAAGACGAGATCAACAGTCGAACTCTGCGCCGTTCCCTGCGTTACGCCATCGAGCGGTACCATTTGCAGACGTTGGTGGCCGATGCCCAGAGCCGCGAACGCCAGGAGAACGAGAAGCAGTTATTCGAACCGCTCGCTCGCCCTCCCGGCACCACCCAGACGGCACGTCTTTTCGGCGGGGCCCCCCTGCGAGAAACCGCACCTGACATCTATGCCAACCTGGTCGAAAGTTATGCCAACCTGCTGGACCTGGCTCTGGAGCAGCGGGCGCTGCGGGTCGAGCATAACATCACCGAGCAACTCCGCCTCCTGAGTCAGCAACTGGGCACACTGCGTGCCGGACCGCGTGATGTCATTGCCATTCACCTGAAAGCCGTTGACCGGAAAACCGAAGAAGTATCGGTCCAAAAAGCTCAGGCTTATATCGAAGAGGGGCGGATCATGGTGCTGGAACTCATGGGCCATCTGGTTTCATTTTACCGCGCATATACCTTTGGGTTGAGCGGAATACCTCCACAACAAAGGAGCAAAGCACATGGATAAATATGTTCTCAAACTATATATTACAGGACACACAACCAGGTCTCAGTATGCGGTTGAGAACCTGCGAACCATCTGCGAAACTGAGCTAAAGGGCCAGTATGAACTGATCATCATTGATATTCTGGAACATCCACAGCTAGCCGAAGACGAACGCATTCTGGCAACGCCCACGCTCATCAAAGAAGTCCCTCCACCCCTGCGGCGCATCATCGGCGATCTGTCCGATGTCGAGCGCGTGCTGTTCGGCCTTGACCTGCGCGTTCAAGTTGAAACCGACAAAGAATAGGGAGATGAGCCATGACACCGACTAAATCACTTCCCAAAATGGAAAAACTGGCGACGGCCATTCCGGGGTTCGACCTGATTGCCGCAGGTGGTTTGCCGAAGCATCGCACCACCCTGGTATCCGGGACTGCGGGCAGCGGCAAGACCATCTTCGCCGCCCAATTTCTGGCGGCGGGCATCACCGAGGTGGGCGAAAATGGGGTATTTGTGACCTTTGAGGAACCCTCAGGGGACATTCGCCTGAATATGGCCGGCTTTGGATGGGATATTCCAAGCTGGGAAGCGGAGCGGAAATGGGCTTTTGTAGATGCATCCCCTCAGCCTGGCGAAGCGCCGATTATCTCCGGATCGTATGACCTGGGCGCGCTCCTGGCCCGCATCGAACATGCCATTCAGAAAGTGAACGCGAAGCGGGTAGTGATGGACTCCTTGGGGGCCATCTTCTCCCAGTTTGACGACAGCGCGACGGTGCGCAGCCAGCTTTTTCGCATCGCCTCTGGGATTCGCCATATGGGGGTGACTGCCGTGATGACCGCCGAGCGCACTCAAGAATATGGCGAAATCGCCCGCTATGGCGTCGAGGAGTTCGTGGCGGACAATGTGATTATCCTGCGCAACGTGCTCGAAGGGGAAAAACGGCGGCGAACGATTGAAATCCTCAAGTTCAGAGGCACGGAACATCAAAAAGGGGAATACCCGTTCACCATCATGCCCAACGCGGGCGTCATTGCCATTCCACTGTCGGCCATTGAGCTGAAACAGAAATCGTCCTCCTTACGCATTTCGTCGGGCAGCGTCGAACTGGACAATATGTGCGGGGGCGGGTTCTTCCGGGACTCGATCGTCCTGGTGTCCGGCGCGACCGGGACCGGCAAAACGCTGATGGTCGCCGAATTCATGGCCGGAGGGGCCGCCGCTAATGAACGCTGCCTGCTCTTTGCCTTCGAGGAAAGTCACGAGCAGCTTTTCCGCAATGCCAGCGGGTGGGGCGTAGATTTCGAGAAGATGGAGGATGAGGGTAAACTCAAGGTCGTCTGCGAGTATCCAGAGGTCATGGGTCTCGAAGATCACTTGATCCGGATGAAGGAAGTGATCAGCATCTTCAAACCCAACCGCGTCGCCATCGATAGTATGTCTGCCCTGGAGCGGGTATCCACCGTCAAGGGGTTCCGCGAATTTGTCATTGGCTTGACGTCGTTCATCAAACAAGAGGAAATTGCCGGTCTCTTCACCTCCACCACCCCTACCCTCATGGGCGGAACATCGGTGACGGAAGCGCACATTTCGACCATTACCGATTCGATCATCCTGCTGCGGTATGTCGAGATGTACGGCGAGATGCGCCGGGGGATCACCGTGCTCAAAATGCGCGGGTCCATGCACGACAAAGATATCCGCGAGTTTACGATTGACGCCCAGGGAATGCACATTGGTGCACCGTTCCGCGATGTCACCGGCATCCTGACCGGGCATCCAACCCATGTCGCGGTGAACGAACTGCACAAGATGAACGACTTATTCGAAGAAGAGTAAGACGACATCGGTCATCAACGTCGCGCGGCCCATCAGGCAGGGATCTAGGGAGTAAAGATGAACAGCCTACCTATC
>CAYRWY010000183.1:2526-10654 GCA_964427955.1 uncultured Anaerolineaceae bacterium | reverse complement strand
CGGCAGGCGTCGATCACCCCGCGCAGCGAGTTGTTGATCACCGGGGTCGGCCCGCCTGACTGGGCCACAATCACATTTTTGGGATGTGCCATACGCTCCTCCTGGCTGATACTCCCCCTCGATTACTTGGCTTTGACGCGATACAGGTATTCTCCGGCCTTGGGGACGAACAAAATCCCCTCATCCTCACGGCCCGTCCATTCATCGACGTTGATAGTCGCCGGGTCCAGGTAGCCCAGGTTCAGCCGGGCGCAGTCTTCCGGCGAGATCTGGCTCGCAAGCGTGACCCGGATGCGCGGCGTCTCGATCCCGTTTTCGTAGGTGCCCGCGCCTTTCAGATGGGTGCTGTGGGCCAGCACACCCAGCGGGACCTGCTGAAAGCGATCCCACTGCTTGAGGAAATAGTCGCGCACGTGGTAACCGGTCTGGTAGAGATACTGGCCGTGCACGGCGCTGACCTCGGACAGGTGCGGCGCGTGGACGATCACCTCGCCGCCGTCGGCGATCCCCGGCTCCAGTTTGTACATCGCCTTGGCGCCGGTCCACAACTCGTCGTACATGACGGGCGCGTGCGAGAGCACCCGCCGGTAAGGCTGGTCGAGCCAGATCACGTGGCGCTGCGCGGAACACTGCGCCGCGGCGTGAAACGCTTCTTCCACCGGGCCGACGAACATCCCGGCCAGCCCGCCGCCGTCCACCACCACGCTGATCAGCGTGACCGGGGTGGGAAGGTAGGCCGCCGCCCGGTGGATCATGGCGCGCATGGGCGTTTGCTCGATCCCGATGGTGTTCAGAATCGTCATCAATGCGCCCATCCAGTGCGTCACGTTGATCACGTCCGGGCCGGAGATGCCAGGGAACAGGTACTTGGCCCCGCCCGAAAAACCAACCACTTCATGCGGGAAGGTCGGGCCGAGGATCAGCACATGGTCGCAGTCCAGCGCGGCCTGGTTGATCCGCACCGGCACGTCGCCCCCCAGCGAAGGATGCCACACCTCGCCCGCCAGGGCTTGCACTTCGTCGCGGGTGATCGTGCCCAGCGTGGCCAGCGCCGCCGGGTTCTGCCAGTCATGGTTCTTCAAGCCGATGGCCCGGTACCGTCCGGCGCGCTCCTCTGCTGTGATGCCCACCAGCCGGTGCAGCGCGTCGTCGTCCAGGGGCAGATGCGTGCCCAGCGCGACCATAAAATCGAGCTGGCGTGCGTCGTGCAGCAGCTCGGTTAGCAGCCGGAACAACAGCGGCAGCGGCATGGTGCGGGTGTGATCGGGGATCAGCACCAGCACCCGCTGGCTGCGAAACCGCCCTGCCAGGCCGCGCGTCAGGGTGTCGCGGATCGCATCCTGCGTCAGAGTACCTTCTACCACAGAAGCCTGCGCCGCCAGCGTCATCGATCACACTCCCGAATAGGCACTGAAGCCGCCGTCGATGGGGACCACGATGCCGGTCACGAAATCCGCCGCCGGAGAGATCAGCCACAGCACCGCGCCCAGCAGGTCTTCCGGCTTGCCGAAACGCCCCAGCGGCGAATGATCGAGAATCTGGCGGCCACGCGGCGTCAATTCACCGCTTTGCGCGTCGATCAGCAGGTAGTGATTCTGCCCGGTGAGGAAAAAGCCCGGCGCGATGGCGTTCACGCGAATCGCGGTCGAATATTCCTGCGCCATGTGGACCGCCAACCACTGCGTAAAGTTGCTGATCGCCGCCTTGGCCGCGCTGTAAGCCGGGACGCGTGTCAGGGGCCGGAACGAGTTCATCGACGAGATGTTGAGAATCACGCCCTGGCCGCGCTCGGCCATCTGCCGCCCGAACACCTGCGACGGCAGCAGCGTCCCCAGGAAATTCAGGTTGAACACCCACTGGATCGCGTCCGGCGGAAGATCGAAAAACGACGCCTTGTCGCCGGTCGTCGCCTCGGCTTTGTTGCCCCCTGCCCCGTTGATCAGGATGTCCACCGGGCCGAAGGCTTCCGACACGCGCGCAGCCGCGGCTTCGATGGACGCCCGGTCCAGCACATTCGTGCCGATCCCGATGGCTCCCCCGCCGACCTGAGCGGCCAGGGCCTCGGCGTCGGCGGCTTTCAGATCGAGGATCGCAACCCGCACGCCGCGTTCGACCAGCCCGCGCACCATCGTGCTGCACAGCACACCCGCACCGCCGGTCACAACCGCCGTCTTGCCGGTCAAATCAAATGACGACATTCTCTTCTCCTCCTCCTATTCAGGGGGCGGCGCACACGACTCTCGCACGACCAGCTCTACTTCTAATGGGGGAGTAGCAGCCTTTGGCCCCGTTGACCCTAACAAATGCTCCATCGCCAGCCGCCCCAGCTCATACGCCGGAATATGCACCGTTGTCAGCGGGGGATTGGCGTAGCGTGCGAGCAGGGTATCGTCGCACCCCGTCACCGACAGATCGTCGGGAATGCGCAGCCCACGCTCCCGGCAGGCGGCGTACACTTCCAGCGCCACTTCGTCATTGAAGGCCACCATCGCCGTCGGACGGTGAGGCCGATCCAGCAGGCGACCAATCACCTCGCGCCATTCGTCGGTATCGTAGGTCGGCTGGTGAATTTCGACAACCAGGGATCGATCCAGGGGCAACCCGGCCTCGGCCAGAGCCTGCTCATAACCGCGCCGCCGCATCCGGGCGGGCTGGTAAAACGGCGCGTCCAGGTTGAGCAGCGTAATGCGACGATGTCCCAGCGTGATCAGGTGGCGCGTGGTCTGGTAGAGGGAGCTGACGTGATCGATCCAGATGTTGGGTGTTTCCGGATCGTCGATGCGGTAGTTGCATAACACCACCGGCGCAGACCCGGACGCGAGGCGGCGTACATCCTCCGGGGCGGCGCGCGGAGAGACGTACAGCACGCCATCCACCGCCAACTGCTGCGTCAGCAGATCGATGTAACTCTGCTCGCGATCCGCGTCGCCGCGCGTGCTGCACAGCAGCAGGGTGTAGCCCTGCTCGATGGCAGCGTCTTCCACGGCCTCGACCACCTGATTGATCGCCGGTTCGGAGATGGTGGGGATCACCACGGCGATCAGGTGAGTCTGGTTGGTGCGCAGGTGCCGCGCGGCGGCATTGACCCGGTAGCCCAGCCGCTGAATAGCGTCCATCACCCGCTGGCGCGTATCTTCGTTGACTCGTTCGGGTGTGTTCAACACGCGCGAGACGGTCGCTGTCGAAACACCAGCCTGGCGAGCGACATCGAGCATGGTGGCAGGCATACTAACTACTTTCGGAACCCAAAAGTGGCACAAGAAGATGTAATCGATTACATTATATCATCAAAACAACGGAGCTTGTCAATCACCTGTTGACAAGCCGCGAAAAAACATGCTAAGCTGAGTTAACGCTATCGTTAACGCTAACGGGAGAAGATAGTATTAAGGATGTAGAGACTTATGCTGGCTGAAGATCGTTATTTTGGTCCGGATGCGCAGCAGAAAGCTGTCGCGCTCCAGCTCTACCGAACAGTGGTGAATTTGCCGCTGATCTGCCCGCATGGGCACGTCGATCCCCGCCTGTTCGCCGATCCGAACTACTCCTTTGGCTCTCCCGTCGATCTACTGCTGATCCCTGATCATTACATCTTCCGAATGCTGTACTCGCAGGGCGTCTCGCTCGAAGCCCTGGGCATCCCACGTCGCGACAGTGCGCCGGTCGAGCAGGATCACCGCCGGGTCTGGCAGACCTTCGCCGAACACTTCCACCTGTTTCGCGGCACGCCCACCGGCCTGTGGCTGGCCCACGAATTCGAGACCGTCTTTGGAGTTCAGGAAAAGCTGGGCCAGGCCAACGCCCAGGCCATCTACGACCAGATCGCGGCCTGCCTGGCCACGCCGGAGATGCAGCCGCGCCGGATGTTCGAGCGGTTCAAGATCGAGGTGCTGTGCACGACCGACACCGCGACCGATACGCTGGAGCATCATCGGGCGATCCGCGAGTCGGGCTGGTCGGGCGTCGTCCGCCCCACCTTCCGCCCGGATGCCGTCGTCAATCTGGACACGGACGGCTGGCGCAGCGCCATTGATCGCCTGAGCGACGTGTCCGGTATCACGGTCGATTCCTATCAAACGTTCATTCGCGCCCTGGAACAGCGCCGGGCGTTCTTCAAGACGATGGGCGCGCGGGCCACCGATCACGCCGCGCTCACGGCGCACACCGGGCGGCTGTCCGAGCATGAGGCGAGCCGGATTTTCGAGCGCGCGCTCCAGGGCCACGCGACCGCCGAGGATGCCTGGCAGTTCACCGGCCACATGCTGATCGAGATGGCGCGCATGAGCACCGAAGATGGCCTGGTCATGCAGTTCCACCCCGGATCGTGGCGCAACCACAACGCAGCCCTGTTCAAGCACTTTGGGCGCGACATGGGCGCCGATATGCCCGTGGCGACCGAATACACTCGGAATTTGCTGCCGCTCCTGAACGAATTCGGGACCGATCCGCGCCTGACCCTGGTGCTGTTCACGCTGGACGAAACGAGCTACACGCGTGAACTGGCTCCGCTGGCCGGGCATTACCCGGCGGTCAAGCTGGGACCGCCGTGGTGGTTCCACGACAGTTGGAACGGAATGCAGCGTTACTTCGACCAGGTGACGGAGACGGCAGGGATTTACAACACGGTCGGCTTCAACGACGATACACGGGCGTTCCCCTCGATCCCGGCGCGGCACGACATCTGGCGGCGCGCGAGCGCGAACTGGCTGGCCGGACTGGTCGTCCGCGGGATGATCGACGAGACCGACGCGCACGAGATGATCGTCGATCTGGCGTATGGGCTGGCGAAGCGCGGCTATAACCTGTGAGGCGAGGATGGTCGAAGGGTTGACAACTTACGGCGATTCACTGGTCGAGTATGAAGGCACGACCTATTTTCTGGCGCGCGATCCGATCAGCGGGGCGAAGTGGCTCGGCTTGAACGGGAACACGACCGGTTTCGAGGGCAGCCCGCAGGGGGATACGTGGCTCGGCCCGCTCATGCCGTCCAACGCCGCGGCGCTGCGGGAGCGGCTGCCCTGGCTAAAACCGTCGGCCTTAGGGCTGCGCACGTCGGCGGGCTTCGGCGACCGGCTGGGACAGGCCACGCCCGGCCACGTCCAGGCGGTGCGCGGCACCCGGATCGCGCCCATCTTCGCGCAGCAGTCGGTGCGGGAAAACGCGCGCACGGGACGTACGCCGCAGCAGGTGATGGACGATGCGCTGTGGGGAGTCTTCCAGGCGGGCTGGCGCGATCCCTGGGGCGCGGATGCCGATCACCTCAAAACGCCGGACGTCGTGACGCCCTTCGTCAGGGCGGGCTACTCGTTTTTCACCGTCGATCCGGGCGATCACGTGGACAATCAGGCAGAAACCGATCCGCTCGCGGTACTGCGCGACAAAGTGCAGGCGCTGCCCTGGGATCGCCTGGACAGTACGTTCGCCGATCTCGACTCCCGGTTTCTGAACCGGACTTTTGCCCTGGACGGCGTGACGATCGCGTTCGACCAGGAAACCCTCTACCGCGCTGCCGCCAAATATGGCCGCGCGCTGGCGCACATCGTCACGATGTACCGCCACCTGAAAGGGCTGCTGGGCAGCCGCCCGTTCGACTTCGAAGTCTCCGTAGACGAGACGGATACCCCCACAGCGATCCAGGAACACTTTTTCCTGGCTACCGAGATGCGCCGCCTGGGCGTGGAATGGGTCAGCCTCGCGCCGCGCTTTGTAGGACGCTTCGAAAAAGGAGTAGACTATATCGGCGACCTGGACGCGCTCGATCACTGTCTGGCCGGGCACGCCGCCGTCATGCACCATTTCGGCGGCTATAAGCTCAGCCTGCACTCCGGCTCGGACAAGTTCAGCGTCTACCCGTTGGCGGTGCGCCACGCCGGGGGACTGGTCCACCTGAAAACAGCGGGCACCAGCTACCTGGAGGCGCTGCGCACCTGGGCGGAAGTCGATGCGGAGGGGTTCCGCGAGGTTTTCGCATTCGCGCGGGGCCGCTATGACACCGACCGTGCGACCTACCACGTCTCCGCCGATCTGCGCCGCGTCCCGGAGGCCGATTATTCCGACCTGCCGGATCTGCTGAACCAGTTCGACGCGCGGCAGGTGCTGCACGTCACCTTCGGCTCGGTGCTGGACCGCTACGGCGACCGGCTGCACGCCGTGCTGCGCGCCCACGAGGATCGTTATTACGCCCTGCTCCAACAGCATTTTTCGCGTCATCTTCGGCCCTTCACAGGAGAATAAGCGATGGACATGCGTTATCCGCCTCAGCCCGAACAGGCGAGGACCTTCACCACCGAACAACTCCGTCAGAACTTTCTGATCGAAACACTGTTTGTCCCTGGTGAAATCTACATGCTCTACAGCCACGTGGACCGCATCATCACCGGGGGCGCGTGCCCGGTGGGCAAACCGCTGGCGCTGGTCGGCGATCCCAAGACGCTCGGCGCGGCCTACTTCCTGGAGCGCCGCGAAATGGGCATCGTCAACGTCGGCGGGCCGGGGAAAGTCACCGTCGATGGCCAGGTCTATGTGATGGAAAAGCTGGATGGGCTGTACGTGGGCCGTGGGACCAAGGAAGTCAGCTTCGCGAGCGACAGTCCTGCCCAGCCCGCGCACTTCTACCTCAGCAGCACGCCCGCCCACGCCACCCACCCCACCGCGCACATCCCGATCCGGGACGCGGCGCCGTCGCATCTGGGCGATCTCGCGCATTCCAACGAGCGCACCATCTACAAATACATCCATGCCGACGGGGTGCGAAGCTGCCAGCTCGTGATGGGCGTCACCCTGCTCGATCCGAACAACATGTGGAATACCATGCCCGTCCATACGCACGTCCGGCGTATGGAAGTCTATTTCTACTTCAACATTGCCGAAAACAACGTCGTCTTCCACCTGCTGGGCGAGCCGGACGAGACACGCCACCTCATCGTGCGCAACGAGCAGGCGGTGATCTCGCCGAGCTGGTCGATCCATTCCGGCGTCGGCACCGGCAACTATGCCTTCATCTGGGCGATGGCCGGTGAAAATCAGACCTTCAGCGACATGGACCCCGTCACAATGGAGCAGTTGTCATAGGTAGGCGACCAACATGAGTGTTCTCGATACCTTCACATTGCAGGGCAAAGTGGCGCTCGTCACCGGAGCCAGCCAGGGCCTGGGACAGGCAATGGCAGTCGGACTGGCGGAAGCGGGAGCGGACGTCGCCGGGCTGGATCGCACCCCCGACTGCGGCGAAACGTGCGCCCAGGTTGAGGCCTTGGGGCGGCGCTTCATGAGCCTGAGTGTCGATCTGCTGGCCGCCTCGGCGGCGGACCTGAGCCGCGCCGTGAGCCAGGTGGTCGAGCAACTGGGCCGCCTGGATATTCTGGTCAACAACGCCGGGATCATCCGCCGCGCGCCCGCGCTCGAATTCAGCGAGGCAGACTGGGATTCGGTCATCACGATCAACCAGCGTGCCGTGTTTTTCCTCTCGCAGGCGGCGGGACGCGTCATGAAAGCGCAGGGCGGCGGCAAGATCATCAACGTCGCGTCGATGCTCTCCTTCCAGGGCGGGATTTTGGTTCCCTCCTACACCGCTTCGAAAAGCGCCGTGGCCGGGCTGACGCGCGCCCTGGCGAACGAGTGGGCACCGCTGGGAATCAACGTCAATGCCATTGCACCGGGCTACATGGCGACCGCCAACACCGCGCCGCTGCGGGCCGATCCGGCGCGCAGTGAGGCGATCATGTCGCGCATTCCGGCCCAGCGTTGGGGCACTCCCGACGATCTGAAAGGTATCGTCGTCTTCCTGGCATCCGAGGCGGCAAGCTACCTGCACGGCGCGATCATTCCGGTCGATGGGGGCTGGATGGCGCGCTAATCAACGGCGGTAATCCTGGCGGAACACTGCTTGGCGTGGACGTGGGAACGACCTCGTGCCAAGCCGCGCTTTATCGGACTGGAAGCGCACCGCCGCCCGATCGATCTGCTCAAGGCGGTTCTGCAAGGGACCGCCTACGAGATGGAACGCATCCGCCGGGCTGCATCCCGGAGATTTTCCCCTTCACCGACGTCACCCTGCCGGGCGCGGCGAGGGTGGTCGGGATTGGGACGGGCGTCTTTTCAGGCCCCGCTGAGGCGATTCGCGTCATGG
>CAYRWY010000183.1:0-2426 GCA_964427955.1 uncultured Anaerolineaceae bacterium | reverse complement strand
ATGTTTGTGCCGGACGCCATCGTCATCTCTACGAAGACGACTATCTGGTCCTCCAGGCCCCTCTGAATTACTACGACAACAGCCTACTCCCCCCAGCCTCGTGACGGAAGATGCGGCGGCGCTGTATACTAACCTGTGATCGACAAAATCGAATTTTTCAGAGCAGCCGCTACGCAGAAAGATACATTTTATGACAACTGATCAGCCCCTTATCAGACGACGCTTTCGACTGATTTTCCTGGTGATGGCCGGTGGGCTGTTGACGGCGATTGGGCTGAGTGTGGTCAGCCTGGCACCTGTCGCCGCCGTCGATACGGTCACCGCCACCCCGCCACCAGGGATGTACGTGAATCCGGTGCTGCCGCGCGACTTCCCCGATCCGGACGTCCTGCAAGTCGGCCAGACCTACTACGCCTATGCCACAAATTCGGAGGGAATCAACATCCAGGCAGCGCGCTCGACGGACCTGGTCCACTGGGACCTGCTGCCGGACGCCCTGCCCCAGCTTCCCGCCTGGGCGGCGCAGGAATTCGGCTGGACCTGGGCACCTGACGTCTCGGAGGTCGGCGGGCAGTACGTGATGTACCACGTGGCGCGCTACCAGGGCATCCAGTGTATCGGCGTCGCGATCAGCGCCGAGCCGCAGGGGCCTTTCGCGCCAGTCGAAGATGTCCCGCTGATCTGCCAGGCCGAGCAGGGCGGCTCAATCGATCCGGCCAGCTTCACCGACCACGACGGCCAGCGATACGTGCTGTGGAAAAACGACGGCAATGCCATCGGAAATGACACGTGGGTTTATATCCAACCCACGACCGCCGACGGGCTGGGCCTGACCGGCGCCCCCACCCCGCTGCTCACGAGCAGCTTTCCCTGGGAAGGACTCCTGATCGAAGGCCCCACCCTCTGGCGGCGCGACGGCGTGTATTACCTGTTCTATTCGGCGAACAGCTATGCGGGCGGGAACTACGCCGTAGGCTACGCGACATCGGAAGCCTTGCTCGGGCCCTACACCAAACCATCCGAAAAGCCCTGGCTGAAAACCAGCATGACCGAAGGTGTGCTGGGTCCGGGCGGGCAGGATGTCGTCCAAACCGCCGACGGGAGGACGTGGCTGCTGTATCACGCCTGGCTCCCGAATGGCCGCGACCTGTTTCTGACGGAAGTCACCTGGGAGGGGACCAGGCCATTGATCACAGTGGAGCGCGATCCCCAGCCCGTGCCCAATCCATAGGCGCTACCATGAAAAACAAAACACTCTACATGATCGGCAATGCCCACATCGACCCAGTCTGGCTCTGGCAGTGGCAGGAAGGCTTCCACGAAGTCAAGGCGACTTTCCGCTCGGCGCTGGATCGCCTGGCGGAGTACCCTGACTTTGTGTTCGTCTCCAGTTCAGCGGCCTTTTACGAGTGGGTCGAAAAGAGCGATCCGGCCATGTTCACGGAGATCACAGCGCGGATCGCCGAGGGACGCTGGAAGGTGGTCGGCGGCTGGTGGATTCAGCCCGACTGCAATATCCCCGCCGGGGAGTCGTTCGTGCGGCAGGCGCTATATGGGCAGCGTTATTTCCGGGAGAAATTCGGCGTGACGGCCATCACCGGTTACAACGTGGACAGCTTCGGCCACCACGGGATGCTGCCGCAGCTCTTGCGCAAAGCCGGGCTGCGCTACTACGTGTTCCTGCGCCCCGGACCACATGAAAAAGGACTGCCCAACCGCCTGTTCTGGTGGGAAGCCGACGACGGTTCGCGCGTGCTGGCCTTCCGCATCATGTTCGAATACCTCACGTGGGGCAAAGACATAGAAACGCACGTCCGGCGCTGCGCCGATGAATTGAAGACCCCCTTCGATGCGGGCCTGTGCTTCTATGGGGTGGGGAATCACGGCGGCGGACCGACGCAGGAAAATATCCAGAGCATTCAACGGCTGAACAACGATCCCGATGGTCCTACTCTGAAATTCAGCGATCCCGATACCTTTTTCGAGATGGCAGCGGCCCAGGACTGGCCGATTCCGGTCGTGCATGATGAATTGCAGCATCATGCAGTCGGCTGCTATGCTGCTCATTCTGGGATCAAGCGCTGGAATCGCGTCACCGAAAATCGCCTGATCGCGGCTGAAAAGTTTGCGGCGCTGGCTGCGCGCATCACAGGACAGCCCTATCCTAGCGCTGAACTGGCACACGCCTGGAACGGGGTGCTGTTCAACCAGTTTCACGACATCATGGCCGGGAGCAGCCTGGAAATCGCCTATGACGACGCCCGCAACCTGTACGGTGAAGCGCTTGCCATTGCGGACCGGACCCTGAATTATGCCGTGCAGTCCTTGGTTTGGCAGATCAATATCCCATTTGAGCAAGGAGCTAAGCCGCTGGTGGTCTTCAACCCGCACGCCTGGGCCAGCCGCGTCCCGGTCGAATTCCAGGT
>CAYRWY010000182.1:0-10656 GCA_964427955.1 uncultured Anaerolineaceae bacterium | reverse complement strand
GGTTCTGGTTCAATCCATACCCTTTTGACTAACACGGTCTTTACCTCGGCCAAATCGTTAACGTCGCTGCATACCAACATAGTACAACGATTTAAGCCCAAAATAGAAGACCCTCGCCCAAGATTGGGGCGAGGGTCAGGACTATTTGACCAATCACGCGGTTCCACCCAAGTTCGACCGTCGCGCCGCAGGGCGGGCGAGGGTCCTCTGGTGCCGTTAACGGGGCGAACCGGTGTCGCTTAGTGGGCCGAAGCCGTTCTGCGCCACGCTCGCGGGGGGTCTTCGCAGCACGCCGGACGAACAGGCTTGCAGTCTGGGGCCTGTTCTCCCTGGGACCGGGTGGGTCTGCGACACTGTCCCACTCAACGCTTTGTTGGTAAGAGCATACGCAAAAAGAACCAGGATGTCAAGGATCAAGCTTGCTTGATTTACCGGCGGCTGCGCTTCATCCACACGTCGATCAACACGGCGACGACCAACACGATACCCTTCACCACGTATTGGTAATCCGACTCGACGTTGATGAGCTGAAGCCCGTTGGTGAGGCTGACCATGATCAGCGCCCCGACGATGGCCCCCAGGATGGTCCCCTCGCCGCCCAGCGTCGAAGTGCCGCCCAAAATACAGGCCGCGATGGCGTCCAATTCATAGCCGTTACCCGCCGAGATCGTGCCGTAGCCGACGTAGGAGGCCATCACCACGCCCGACACCCCGCACAGCCCGCCCATCAGCACGAAGATCGTGAAGATATTCCGGTGAATATTGATCCCGGACAGCCGGGCGGCTTCGCGGTTCCCGCCAATGGCATAGGCGTAGCGTCCGAAGCGGGTGTTGTTGGCCACGTAGGCCGCCGCCACCACGATGATCGCCAGCAGGAACACCGGATTCGGGACGCCGCGATACTTGTTCACTTGATAGATATAGAAAACTACCAGTCCGGCCAGCGCGGTAGTCTTGAGCAAATCCATCGGGAGCGGAGACAACTGGAAATTGTAACGGCTCTTCTTCCGGCGGCTGTTCAACATGGAGTAAAACAGCCAGAGTACCACCACTCCGGCGATGATCCACCCGACATTATTCGACAGATACCCCTGGCCGATTTTCGAGAACTGCGGGGCATTGGCCGGGACGGTTTTACCCGCCGTGCGCAGCAGGATCGCCCCGTTCAGAATCCACATGCTGCCCAGGGTCACGATAAAGGCCGGCACGCGCAGGTACGCGATGATGTAGCCCTGGATGATGCCGAAGACGATGCCGACACCCATGCCACTCAGCACCGAAAGAACGGTGATCATCGCCTGTGAATCGTGAAAACTCTTTTTGAAATAATGGGCCTGATAATAGGCGACGACGACCGAAACAAAGCCCGCCAGTTTACCGACCGACAGGTCGATGCCGCCGGTCACGATGACGAACACCATCCCGACCGACAGAAAGGCCGTGACTGTCATCTGCCGGAACAGGTTCGAGAAGTTGCGGGGATTCAGGAACACGCCGTCGGTGCGCCAGTAGAAATAGCCCCAGATCACGATCATGGCCGCGATCAAGGTGTAGGTCTGGAAATTCGCCTTGAGCTGCTTGGTCAAAAACGCTACGGCTCGATCACGAGGAGACTTGAAGTCGTCCATCGAGGTGGCTGCTGCACTCATAAAGACCGCCTTTCGTCACACATCTAAAAATTGGGACCAGCCCGATCACGCTGCCGTGCCGGTCGCTAAGGCCATGATTTTTTCTTGCGTTGCATCTGCGATATCGAGCGTGCCCGCCGACCGACCCGCCGACATGACGACGACCCGGTCACACATGCCCAGCACTTCTTCTAGCTCGCTCGAAATCATGATGATGGAAATTCCCTGCTCTGCGAGGTCATTCATGAGTTTGTAGATCTCATATTTGGCACCCACGTCGATACCCCGGGTCGGATCGTCCAGGATAAGGACTTTGGGTTTTGACATCAGCCACTTCGAAATAACCACCTTTTGTTGATTACCGCCAGAGAGCGAGTTGACAGGAACATGCAGATTAGGGGCTTTGATCGCCAGGCTGTGGGCAAACTGCATACTGGCATTAAGCTCGGCGTTACTATCAATGCGGAACCAGGAGGCGAATTGGTTCAGATTGGCCAGCGAAATATTCTTGAGAACCGACTGGATCAAGACCAGGCCATGTCGTTTGCGGTCCTCGGGGACGAGGCTGATCCCGTGCATCATGGCGCTGCTGGAGCTGCTGAAGCGTCGCAGCGTTTCGCCCTCTAACTTCATGCTGCCCCGGGTGATTTTGCCATACTCCCCGAAAATGGTCATGACCAGTTCAGTTCGCCCCGATCCCATCAACCCGGCGATTCCCAGAATCTCCCCTTTGCGCAGGTTGAAGGTAACGCCTTTAAGAACTTCCCGATCGATCTCCGGGTCTTGGGCGTGAAGGTCATCGACCTCGAAAATAACTTCGCCGGGATGATGATTTCCTTTGGGGAAACGTTCCTTCATTTCGCGGCCCACCATGAAGCTGACCAACTGCTCCCGCGTGAGGTCCTGGGTGGGCTGGGTCGTGATCATCTTGCCATCCCGCAGCACGGTAACGCGATCGGTGATGCGGAAAAGTTCCTCGAGTTTATGGGTGATGTAGATACAGGTCACGCCGTGCTCTTTGAGGGTCCGCAAGATCTCCATGAGCTTGTCGATCTCGGCTTCGCTCAACGCGCTGGTCGGCTCATCCAGGATCAAGACCTTGGCGTGTTCTGAGAGGGCTTTGGCAATCTCGGTCATTTGCATCTTGCCGACACCCAGATACTTCACGACGGCGTGAGGGACAATATCAAGATGATATTGGGTGAGGAGTTGTTGGGTTTCGGCGTAGAGCTTGTCCCAGTTAATCGACCCTCTTTCGACCGGCTCGCGGCCCAAGAAAATGTTTTCTCCCACCGTCAGGCTGGGAACCAGGGTGAGTTCCTGGTACACAATGGCGATGCCTTCCTTCGTGGCCTGCTGGATCGAATCGCCGGTCAATCGCAGCTCATGCCCTTCGTACAGGACCGTGCCTTCATATTCGCCGGTCGGGTAGACCCCCGACAGGATCTTCATCAGGGTTGACTTGCCCGCGCCGTTTTCACCGCATAGCCCATGAATTTCACCGCGTTGAATCTGTAAAGACACATCGCTCAAGGCTGTCACGCCAGCAAATTTTTTGGTGACATTTTGAAAATCGAGGATGATGTCGTGTGTGTCGTCAGTCATAGATTGCCTGTCCTTGATTGGCAAAAAGAGCTTCCCTGTTTCAGGCTACTTCACTTTGACAGGGAAGCCCTTTTGTTTCGAACGTCAACTAAGCGTTATCGTTAATTCCAAATGACTGGAATCGGGGCCGATACGTCTTAGCTGGCCGGGGTCGCTTCCGGGGGCCGAGGCGGTCTCTGATCTTCGGGAATGTCACGATAGACATCGTCATAGGCCTGGAAGCCGCTGACGACGATCAGATCGTACACATTGTCTTTGGTCACCTGGACGACCGGCAGGAACAGCGCCTGGACGGTGCCTTCCATCGTGTCATCATTGGTCAGTTCGGCCAGCGTGAATTCCTCGAGGCCTTCGATCGGCTTGCCTTGCAGCAGGTTGTCGATCATGTCCACAGCCAACGGCGACAGCAGACGAATATCCTTGTAGACGGACACGGTTTGTTCGCCCTTGACGATGCTGTTGCAGCCATCGGCGGTCGCGTCCTGGCCCGAGATCGGGACGATACCGGCCAGACCTTGCGCCTTCATGGCCTGCAGAGCGCCCAGCGCGGTACCATCGTTCGACGCCACCACGGCATCGACCTTGTTGTCAGCCGCCGTCAGCATATTTTCCATGAGCTTGAGGGCTTCATTGGTGTCCCAGTTGGGAACCCACTGATCGGCGACGATGGTGACGATGCCCGCGTCGATGTAGGGCTGAATGACTTCCATCTGACCCTGGCGCACCAAGATCGCGTTGTTGTCGGTCGGGCTGCCACCCAGCAGGATCACTTTGCAGGGATTTTCTTTCGTCCACTTGCCGCCCTCGATGTCCACCGCGGTCATGACGCCCAACGCTTCCTGGCGGCCCACTTCGGTGTTGTTGAAGGACAGGTAAGCGGCAATCTTGGAGGTCTTGATCAAACGGTCGTACGCCAGCACGAGCACGCCTTCGTCAGCGGCCTTGTCCACCGCGGTCACGGCAGCGTCACCGTCTTCGGCGATCACGATGAGGGCCTTGGCGCCCTGGGAGACCATGTTGTCAATCTGGTCGTTTTGCAGTTTGACATCATGCGCGGCTTCCTGCGACAGGACTTCGTAGCCCTTGTCCTCGAGCAGCTTGCGCATGAGGATTTCTTCGTTCTTCCAGCGTTCGGTCGCGAAGTCGGAGAAGGACAGGCCAACTTTCACCTTGTCGGCTTTCGCCTGAACCGAGCCAGCCATGCCGACGAGCATGGTCAGCACTACCAAGAGGACAGCCAAACGTGCAAATTTGCGAGACATACCTGACTCCTTAGTTATCGAAATGGTTATTGATGTGTTAACTGCACTTTAAGCGGATGGAACAGGATTCGTTTGCTTTTTTGAAGCTCCTTTCCTACCCCTTTCATTTTGTTGGAACAGCCAACAAAATCATTATGCGTCAAGAATCGCGATTCCGCAAGATCTTTTTGTATGAATCATCTAACATGGTTCACCATAGGTACTTTGTCCGATTTTCGCCACTGTCACGGCTGTGCTATACTGTCCTCATGTCTTACGATGAGCAGTCCCCTGAAACTGAACGCTGGGCGGCCCGGTTGTCGCGCTGGTCCAGGCATTTACACGCCGCCCGGTTAGGGGGATTGGTCGAGGTGCTGCTCGAAGCGGCGGAGCCGTTAGGCCCGTTGGGGGCGCAGGTATTGTGGGTGGCCCAGCCCACGCTGGGGCTGCTGGTCCCGCGCGACGAGATTGCCTCGCTGGCGCGGCTGTTGGAAGCCCCCGACGGGGTGGCGTGGCTGCGCGCGCAGTTGGTAGAGCCGGACGAAGAGGCACGCTTATGATCGAAAATGCAGGGCTGACCTGGGTGTTGGTCATTATTGCTTTTGCCGCGACGATGGTCGGGCGCTTTGTCGTGCGGCGGTTCAACGTGCGCTTCCGTCCGATCCCGGCATATGCGACGCTGCCCCGGTTGGCCGCGGACGCGGTGGAAGGCGACAAGCGGGTGCATTTTTCGATGGGCAGCAGCGCTCTCGGACAATCCAGCACGCTCAGCGCCCTGGCCTCAGCAGAGATCATCTACCGCATGATGGAGCGGCTCTCGATGAGCCGCCAGCGCCCGCTGCTGACCTTGAGCGAACCCCTGACCCTGCCGCTGGCCCAGGATACGCTGCGCCGCGCCTACGAGTACCGCCGCGCGCTGGATCGCCCGCCGCTGTCGGCGGCGTCCTGGTATCCGCAGGGCACGCGCTCGTGGGCCTTTGCCGCCGGGATCGCCGCGCTGGCCGCCGATGCCGACGTGCACAGCAGCATTTTATTAGGACGTTTCGGCTACGAATTCGCCCTGATCGGCGAGAGCGCGCTGCGCTACGACCAGGCGCTCATCGCGCACAGCGATCTGATCGAAGGCCAGGCGGTTGCGTTCGTGCAGGCCGATCAAGTGCTGCTCGGCGAAGAATTGTATGTGGGCGCGGCCTATATGAACGGCTCCGCGTTGGAGCGGGGCAGCGTGATCGCGCTGGATGTGCTGCGCTGGCTGGTGATTCTGGCGATCATCGCGCTGGCGCTTGAAGCGGCGTTGAAGTAAGTTTTCAGCAGACGGTTGGCGCGTCACGGTCTCCTACCGGATCGTGATACGATAGAGATATAAAGAGATATAAGCAGTATCCGCAGCGAAGGGGGCGGCTTGAGACGCCATCGTTTGATCCACTTTCTAGCAACTGTGGCCGTGATCAGTGTTGGGCTGGTCACGCTGATCGGGTTGGTCAGCGAGCAGGACTCGATCCCGGCCATTGTGGCACGCTCCTTGATCCGCCTGGTGGCTGTGATCGGTGCCGTGGCAGTCTTTGTGGGCGTGCTGAACCTGATCGCCGTGCACATGGGGCGCTTCTTGCGCTCGGAGCACGGCTGGCCCTACAGCCTGATCACGCTGGTGATCGCCCTGGCGGTGGTGGTGCTGCGCATCCTGGATCGCGCCGACATCTGGCCGGGCGATCTCAAGGGCGAGCAGATGAGTGTGCGCGTCTTTGAGTCGGTGCAGGTCACGCTGGAATCGGCGCTGGCCGCACTGGCGTTGTTCTTCCTGGTGTATGCCGCTTACCGCCTGATGCGCCGCCAGGTGACCATCTGGCACGTTGTGTTCAGCACCGTGTTGATCGTGGTGCTGTTGGGCTGGATACCATTGAAAGCTACCGAGTCCCTGGGCGATGTGCGTGACTGGATCGTGCGAGTGCCGGTGAGCGCCGGGGCGCGCGGCATTTTGATCGGGGTCGGTCTGGGGACCATCACCGCCGGGGTGCGCGTGCTGGTCGGCCAGGATCGCTCGTTCCGGGGGTAATTGCACTGCGCAGCCCGCGAGAGCAGGATAGAAAGTATGCCTGATCGAAACCTGTTTGACGACGATAGCTTGATTCCGGAATGGATGCGGAATACCGACGAGGGAGGATCGGAAGAGGACTCCTCATTCGATCTGGACTCGCTGGCCGCCGCTCCGTCTCCGGCGACGCCGCGTGCGCCTTGGGAACGGCTGCCGGGGGCGCCTCCGCCCCGCCCGGCCCGGATGTCACCCGCGGCCCCGCCCTGGGAGCAGTACGCCGGGGGAGAAGTGCCCGCGCCGGAGGAGTCCCGCGCGGCGTCCCCGTGGGGAGCGCCTGCTGCGCCAGAGGACGAAGCCCCACCGCCTACCTGGGGCGCGACGATCTCCACCGGGTCGAGTGTGGAAATCGAACATGACTTCGAATGGTCGTCGGAAGAACCCCAGTCTGGTCCGGCGGGGCCGCGCAGTGGTCTGACCTCCATGCTGGGCGATTTGCCCTGGATGGAGCAGCAGTCACCACCGCCCCCGCCTAAAAAGCCCCAGCCGCCCGTCGAACGCCCGATCACGATGGCGGACCTGATGTCCGAATTCGATCAGACTCCGCCTGCCGAGCCGCCGCCCCCGCCGTCCAGGACGCCGTCGCTGGCCGACCGGCTGCGCGCCGCTTCGCCGAAGCCCGCGCCCGAGTCGATGACGCCGCAAGAAGCGGATTGGATGAGCGGTTTTGGCCAGGCCTCTGGGACCGCGCCTGCCGGGGATGAGTCGGATCTGGATTGGCTGATGCCTCCCTCCGGCGAGGCCGCGGCGCCGAGTGGCGAGCAGATCGAGGAGTTGTTCGACGACGAATTCGCCGCGGTGCCACCTGCCGAGCAGCCTGCCGGACCCGGCTTCGAGGAACAAGATTTGCCCTGGCTGTCGGACGAAGATCAGGGGGCGCCGCCTGCCGCTGACGATTTTTCGTTGGATTGGCTGCGGGCCGAGGCTGAAGAAGCTCCGGATTCCGAGCCGTCGGAGCCTGAGCCGCTGGCACCAGAACCGCCCAAGATTCGCAAGCTGGGCCAATCCGCCCCGCTGTCCGAACAGCCCGCTGGCGAGCCGCCCAAGATTCGCAAGCTGGGCCAATCCGCCCCGCTGCCTGCTCAGCCCACGGGCGAACCTCCGAAAATCCGCAAGTTGGGCCAGTCGGCCCCCTTGTCCGCCCCGCCCGAACCTGAGCCTCAGCCGATGACGTATGAGGAATGGGAGCAGCTTCAGGTCGAAAAAGAGATCGAGGCCAGCAAATCGCCGGAAGACCGGCTGTTGGAAGAGGTGCCGGATTGGCTCAAGTCAGTCGAGCCGCCTCCGCCCTCGGCTGCTGCCCCGGCGGCTCCGCCTGCTGCCCCGCAAGAGCCGGAATTCATGCCCGGCTGGTTCATGGGCCTGGAAGAAACCTCCGCGGAAGAAGCGCCCGACTGGCTTCAGAAGATGGACTACTCGTCCGACCTGATGGCCCAACCGTTCGCGTCTGCCGAGCCGCCCGCGCCATTGACGCCGGAAGAGGCCGACATCCCCGACTGGTTCAAGGGGGCGGCGTCGCCGGAACTGGATGGCATGGACTGGAACGCCATGTTTGGTACGGCGGAACCCCCGGCGGCTCCTGCCACGCCGGAGCCGGAGATGCCCGACTGGCTGGGGATGCCGGAACAGGAACTGCCTCCGGTAGAGGAAGAACTGCCGATGCCCGATCTGCTGGGCGCGTTCGACGAAGCCCCGGCTGAACCGGGTGAAATGCCCGACTGGCTGGGGATGCCGGAACAGGAACTGCCTCCGGTAGAGGAAGAACTACCGATGCCCGATCTGCTGGGCGATCTGGACGAGGCCCCGGCAGGTCGCGAGATCGCGTCTCCGGAGGAAGTCCCGTTCCCCGACCTGGACCTCGATCAGGCTATGCCCGGCGAGTCTACTGTCGGCGACGTGATGAGCAAGGCGTACCAGCAGGTGTTGGATCAAGAGCTGCCGCTGCCGCCGTCTGACGTGCCCGATCCCAGTGATTTTGTCGAGCGCTTCGATCCGTTCGAGTCAGAATCGGCGGGGTCGCAGAAGCCCGCCTCGGTGACGCGCCGCTCGCTCGACGACGACGCTCCCGACTGGCTGCGCGAGATGGCGTCCGAGCAGGAGATGCCCACCGACCTGGTGGGCGATGTGCTAGGCTCCGAGGCGGCCTGGACGTCGGATCTGCCGCCTGAAGAAGAACTTGACTGGCTGGGCGATATTTCGGCGGCGGATGTTGCTCCGGTGGATTACGCCGCGCTGGTGGCGCCCGAAGATCACCCGGTCACCGACATGCCACCCCGGCCCGCGCCGGGCAGTGTGGTGGGCACGGGGCTGCTCGAAACCGGCCCGGTGGACAGTGCCACGTTGGACCGGCTGTTGGGGCAGTACGAACCCCGTCCCCCTGCGGAAGAAGAACCGATGCTGGACGCCCTGTGGGGCGAAGAACCCCCGTCCGTAGGCGAGGTCGAACTCTGGGAGACTGAGGCCCCGTCCGGCGCGCCTGAAGCGCCGCTGCCGTTCGAGATGCCCTCGGACGACCTCGAATCCAGGACCGGGCAGGGTGAGTCGCTCCCCGATCTCGAAGCCCTGTTCGACGAGGCCGGATTCGAGGAACCGTTCCCGGCGGAAGAACCCCCGCTGCCCGAACCGGAACCGCCGCAAGAACCTCCCGCTCGCCCGGTGCCGGAAGCGCGGCCCCGTTTCAAGCTGCCGCGCAAGGGACAGCCGCCCGCGCCCGCGGGCCAGACGGGATCGGAAACTCCCGCGCAGCCGGAGTGGGTCAGCGAAATGCGTCCGTCCGATCTCCCGGTGGTCGTGCGGGCCGGGGGCGCCGAGACGAGTGTCAAGCAAAAGCAGGTCGTAGAACTCCCTGAACGGCTGCGCGCCTTTCGCGAGGAAACGCTGCGCGAGCTGGGTACGTCGGACGAATCCGCTGCCCCGGCCCAACTGGGACCGCTGGCCGGGATCACCGGGGCATTGTCGGCGGCGGCGGAAGTGGCGCTGCCCAAGACGGCGGCCCACCCGGTCGAAGGACTGATCATCACCAAAGAGCAGCAGGCCCGGCTGAACCGCTTGCAGGCGCTGCTCGATCAGGTCGCAGCGGAAGAGGATCTGGCCGAGCAGGACAAAGCCGGATTCGAAGAAGCCGCCTGGATGGCGATGGGCGGTGCGGCCCCTGCCGCCGAAGCCGCGCCCTCAGCGGCGCCCCGGCGTGCCCGCCGTCACCGCCGTTTCAAGCTCGACCGGGTGCTGGTGGCGATCCTGCTGCTGGCCGCGCTGATCCTGCCGTTTGGGAGCGATGCGCTGCACTTCGGCGAGGAACCCGCCGCGCTGTCGGGGGATCGCCAGTCCGTCGCGGTCAACGTGGATACGGTGAGCGCGGGCCGCTACGTGCTGTTTGCCTTCGAATATGGGCCGACCGCCGCCGGAGAACTCGACCCGCTGGCCGAGGCCGTGCTGCGCGACGTGCTGGCGCACCAGGGCATTCCGCTGATCCTCAGCACCAACGCGGCGGGCGTGTTCCACGCATCTGCCGTGGTCAGCCCCCTGGCGAACGATGCCCGGCTGCTAGCCGCCCGCGGGGAAGGCGAAACATCCCTCGAAGCCGATCAAGACTATTTCATTCTCAGCTACCTGCCGGGCGAAGCCGTCGGCGTGCGGTCGCTGCGCAATACGACCGAAGATGCTGAGGGCAACTTGCAAGTGCTCCCGGCCTTCAAACACGATCTGCGCGGCGACTCCACCGGCCTGAACGTGGCCAGCCTGGATCGCGACATCGCCCTGATCGTGGTGGTGGGCGAAGACTCGAACGCGGTGCGGATGTGGGCCGAGCAGTTGGACGGCGTCCACGTGCCCAAGCTCGCGCTGGTCACGGCGGCGCTGGAACCGCTGGCGATCCCTTACGTGAACAAGGACGCCTACGCGGGCTACCTGGCCGGGGTGCGCGATGCCTACAGCTACAACGCCGCCCGCAACGCCGCCTCCAGCGAGCCTTACACGCTGCCCGCCGATCTACCGGTGGACCTGCCGAACCCGGAGCAGTCGCGGTGGCACAGCATGGCACTCGGCGCGGCAGCGGCGGCAGGGCTGATCGCGTTCGGCATGGTCATTAACCTGC
>CAYRWY010000181.1:0-10678 GCA_964427955.1 uncultured Anaerolineaceae bacterium | reverse complement strand
TAGGGGGTGAGGTCAACCGTGGGCATCAAAAGTTTAGTTTTTTAGGCGAGCCTCAGTAATTTCGGATCAAGAGAGGACCTATGATCATCCTGGCCTTATCCCTCGTGATGCTCCTGCTCTGCGCTCTGATCGTGGCCTGGCTGCAACCCCGCAAAGGCTGCCTGGTTGAACTCGCGCGCCCGGTGGCCGGACTGGCTGGGGCGGTCATCCCGGTGGTGCTGGCCTGGCTGTGGAAAAAGCCGTCCGACCCGGTCGGTTACGCGGCGCTGGTGGCGGCGTTCGTGCTCGACATCAGCGCGGTGGCGTTGGCCGCGACCGGCTGGCAGTCGGTGCTCAAGGGGCGGCGCGGCGAGATCGAAGAAACGATGGTGGACAGCCTGCTGAACCCGTTTTCGGCTATGACCCAACCGGTGGGCGGCAGTTCGTCCAGTGCGGATGACGTGTTGGGCGGCTGTCTGCTGGCGATTGCCATGCTGCTGCTCAATGTTATCATTGTGATCGGACTGCTGATCGCCAACGTGCTCAAGCGGCTGCTGCCCGTGCCCGGCACACTGGGACGGCGCATGGCGCGGGTGGTGCTGAGTTTCGCCTATGCGATCACGGTCTATGCGGGCGGTGCGGCACTGCTGGACCTGCTGGCTTGAGGAGGACCTGGACAAGGCGCTGGTTCTAAGGGACTGTTGTCACGCTCCGGGCGTTGTGCTAGATTCCCGATGGGATGGGGGCAGATGTGCTCGCCACTCTTTCTAACACAAGGAGTCGAAAATGGATCTCGGACAAATCATTGCCTTGATTATCGTCGGCGCGCTGGCCGGAACGGCAGCTACCACGTTGTTAGGCAAGCGTTTCGGCGGCAAGAAGTCGAATGACCTGATCCGGAATACCGTAGTTGGGGTCCTGGGAGCCGTCGTGGGCGGCTTCTTGTTCAACGCCCTGGACATCACGCTGCCCGACGCGCTCTCGAAAGGGATCACCGTCGCGGACGTGGTCGTCGCTTTCGTCGGCGCCGTGGTGGTGATCGTTGCCGCCAGCATCATCGGGCGCTAAGATAAGTATCGTCAGCCAGCCAGGTGTCTGCGGCCCAGGCTCGCCGCAGGCACCGCCATTTCGGAAGGAGAGGAACCACTGGCGAAAACATCGCAGCCGTTTGATACTCACCTCAACTCGTTCTACTGATCCTTGCAGGAATAAGTAAACTTTTTCATTTCAGCCAGGGTGCGGCAAGCTGCGCCCCTACACCAACCTTTCCACCGTGCCTCTCCCCCTCGCCACCGCGTGGAGAGGGGGCCGGGGGGTGAGGTAAAGTTTAGAGATCAATGCAAGGATCAGTAACTCGAAAATCCCCCCAGCCGCCGTCGCGAGTTCGCCAACGGTAACTTTCCCCAGAGAACTGCCTTCGCCGATGGGCATAGGAGGGGAGACCGTGAAGACGCGCATTCAAATCGTATGGATTCTTGGGGTAATCTTGCTCACCAGCGGCGTGGCCCATGCCGACCGCCTGTCCGCGCCTCTGGCCGAACCTGCGCAGCGCGGGGCACTGGAGCGCATCCTCACCGCCATCGTGTACGGGCTGGGGATCTGGGTGGTCGCGCACGTAGTGCTGCGGTGGAGCGGCATCCTGCTCAGCGAGTACACGCTGGCGCTGATGTCGCGATCGGACTTCGAGCCTGATTTCCAGCGCAGTGTGAAACTGCGGTTGCTGAGCAGGCTGTATCGTGTCCTCATTATTCTGCTCGTCCTCTATTTCTACGCGAGTCTTATTTTCGCGGTGGTGCTGTTCACCGGCTGGCTGGTGGGCAGCCTGATCCAGGTGAGTTCTGCGGATTGGCGCCGACCGCTGCTGATCGGCGTGATTTCCTATTTTTCATGGTCATCCCTGTGGCGGGTGTTTCGAGTGCGGATCAATGAGAAACCTCAGGGACATCTCTTGTCCAGGGCTGAAGCTCCGCAATTGTGGGGGGCGGTCGAGGAGGTCGCGCGCCGGGTCGGGGCGCGACCGGTGGACCGGGTGTATCTTGTGCCGGAGCCGGTGGTACGCGTCTATTCCCTGGGTTCATGGGGTGAGCAGTTACGCGGCCAGGGGCAGCTCGGCCTTGATCTGGGCGTGGCCGCGCTATCTCGCCTGACGTCCACCCAGTTGAAGACGATTCTGGCCCACGAATACGGGCATGTGGTCGGGGGCGATGTCGCGGGTGGCCAGGTGGCCCAGCGGGTCAAGGTGGCCCTGTTCGAAATGGTGCGCACCTTTCGACAGCATGGGCAGAGCGTGTGGTTCAACCCCGTGTGGCTGTTTCTATCGTACTACGCCGAGGTTTTCCTGCGGGTCTCGCTGGGGGCTTCCCAGTTGCAGGAGGCGGCGGCTGACCGTCTGGCTGCGCGGGCCTACGGGGGGGCGAATTTGAACGCCGCGCTCACCAGGGTTATTCGCCAGAGCATAGAGTTTGAGGCGCAGGTTGCCACAGAAATCGCCCTGGCGCGCGAAGAAAAGCGTGAGTTGAGGAATCTCTGGCAGCTTCCAGCGATCTTGCCGGGTTATGAACGGTCGGCGCTGGAGTCCCGCATTGGATGGGCGTTCAATCATTGGGCGCTCCCCTATGACACCCATCCGGGGGCCGCGCGCCGGATAGAATGGGTCGCGAAGATCGCGCCGGAGACGCCGGTGGAGGAGGACACAGCGTCCGTAGCGGGCTGGCTGCCGGAGTGTGAGAAACTGCAAGCCGAGATGACCGCCCTGGTTCAACGCCGCGTTTTCTTTCAAGATGCGTTGAAGTCCTCGGCACCGGTCCAACGCTCGCAAAAGCCTCTGAACGGGGTGGTCGAACCGAAATCGGCCTGGGAGATCACGACGATCCCGGACGGTCAGCAGCCCTGGCGCGGTCTCCGGTACCTGCGCCTGGCCCTGATGGTGGCGTTTGTGGTAGTTACGGTGCCCGATATGGAAGCCGCGCCGTCCCTTCAAGTGACCTATACCCGTGTGGCGCTCCTGCTGCTGGCCGGGCTGATCGGGGTGAGTTGGCTGCGCCTGATTTTGGGCCAGTGGCACGGTCGGCTGGTGTCGGCAGTGTGGTTATGGAATCATCAGGAGTTTGATCAGGCGGTTGAATTGCTTCACGACACGCGCCTGAACCAGCGTGCCGCACGGTTGTTGGGAGACATGCAGGATCAACTGGGCGCGCGTGGACAAGCGCCTGAGCGGTTGATGCTGACCTACGAACTGGACTGATCCCGGCCCCCTCTCCATTGTGTTTTTCGAATGGAGAGGGGGCCGGGGGGTGAAGGCGCTCACTCCACCCGGCGCAGCTTGCCGTACAGCTCCACGTCCAGCGGATCGCCGCTCAGCAGCGCCAGCGTCACCTTTGGGCGTTGCGCCGTGCGCTCGACCTGCACCTGGAGCCGTCGCCCCTGGTAAAACACCCGGAACGTGTAGGCGTCCCAGCCCGGCGGGACTACCGGCCTCAGCGCGAGGCAGTCCCGGCTGGCGCGCAGGTGGCCGAAGCCGAACACGATCCCCATCCACGATCCGCCCATGTTGGCCGCGTGAATGCCCTTTTTGGTCTCGTCGCGATGGTTGTCCAGGTCGATGGTTGCCGACGCGCGGTAGAACTCCGCCGCCTGGGCGAGGTAGTCGTCTTCCGGATCGGCGGGATCGGCCAGTTCTGCTGCGACGATGCTGAAGATGCAGCGCGACAGCGACGAATCGTGCGTGGTGCGGGCTTCGTAATAGTTGAAATCGCGCCGCTTCTGCTTGTCGCTGAACTCCTGCCCGAACATGAACTCCGCCAGGATCAAATCGGCCTGCTTGCAGACCTGGTAGCGGTTGTAGACCAGCGGGTGATAGCGCAGCAGCAGCGGGCGTTCGCCGCGCAGCTCGCCCAGTACGGCTTCGTCCCAGGCGGGCCGGGTCAGGAAGGTGTCGTCCTGGGGCATGATGCGCTTGAACTTCCCCGGCTTGACCTCGATGGACACCGCGTCGGGAATGTACATCTTTTTTGCCGCCTTCTTCCAGCGGCCCGGCTCGCCGTCGTCCAGGTGCATCCCCGCCGCGATGCGGTCGTACTCCGCGCGGTGCGCGCGGCGCAGCCATCCGGCGATCTCGGCGGCGCAGCCCAGGTTTTCGCGCGCCATCAGGTTGGTGTAGGTGTTGTTGTCCACCAGGGTCGTATATTCGTCCGGGCCGGTCACGCCGTGGATGCAGAATTTCCCGCCCCGGCTGGGGACGAACGCGCCCAGGCTGGCCCACAGCCGCGCCGTCTCGAACAGCAGCTCGGCCCCGCACCGGATCATGAAGTCCTGGTCGCCGGTGATCTCGTAATAACGTTTGACGGCGAAAGCGATGTCGGCATCGATGTGGTACTGCGCCGTGCCGGTCGGATAGTTGGCCGAGCACTCGTCGCCGCCGATAGTGCGCCAGGCGAACAGTGCCCCGGCCTGCGACAGGTCGGCGGCGCGCTGGCGGGCGCGGGGCAGGGTGTGGTAGCGATATTCCAGCAGGCCGCGGGCGATGTCGGGCGCGGTGTGCAGGAAAAACGGCAGCATGTACGATTCCGTGTCCCAAAAATAGTGGCCGTCGTAGCCGTCGCCGGTCAAGCCTTTGGCCGGGACGCTGCGGTAGCCATCGCGCCCCGCCGATTGCAGCAGGTGGAACATATTCAGCCGGATCGCGCCTTGCAGGTGCGGATCGGCAGCGGTGATCTGGATGTCCGCCGCGCCCCAGAATGCCGCGAGATAGTCCGCCTGTTCCTGGCGAAGCAGCTCGAACGACGCCTGCCGCAGCTCGTCGCGCACCTGCGCGCGCAGTTTGTCCGGGTCCGGATCGGACGACGTGGCGTAGGCGATGTATTTTTCGAGCACGACCGGCTGGGCCGGGACCGTGTAGGTATGCCCGATGGCCGCGCCCGGCTCGTCGAACGGCGTGGCCGGGACGTCCGCGAGATCGGGGAAATGATCGCGCAGCCCGCACGCCGCCGCCATCGGCGCGACGGTGGGCCGCTGGATCAGGATCGCGCCCCGGTCGCCGTGGTCTTCGAAGTGCGCCGCCCCATCCGTCACCACCTTGATCCGGTCATGGCCGGTCGCGGCGCGCGGATCGTGCTCCTGGCTCTGCTCGTGGTAGATCTGGTAGTCGATCAGGGATGTGATCGACAGGCTGCCCTCGCCGCCGGGCGTGATCGTCAGCCGCTGCGCGATCAGGGTGGGATGCG
The DNA here is from genome assembly GCA_964427955.1 of uncultured Anaerolineaceae bacterium. Classification (GTDB taxonomy): domain Bacteria; phylum Chloroflexota; class Anaerolineae; order Aggregatilineales; family Aggregatilineaceae; genus JACRBK01. The sequence continues at coordinate 5,477 of CAYRWY010000181.1, read as the reverse complement.
TGAACGACACCAGCCGTTCCGCCTTGAGGTGCAGCCGCTGGCCGCTGGCCGACGTCCAGGTGAGTTCGCGCGTGAGCATCCCGCTGCGCAGATCGAGCGTGCGGGCGTAGTCGCTGATCGTGCTGCCCGGCGCAAGGGGATCGTACACCTCGCCGTCCGCGAAGACGATGCGGATCGCCTTGCCGTTGGCCAGGGTGAGAATCCGCTGACCGTCGCTGGCATAGCCGATGAAGCCTTCCTCGTACGTCAGCGGGAAGCTTTCGTAAAAACCGTTGATGTAGGTGCCTTCCGTCGAAAAGCCGGGCAGTCCCTCGTCGAAGCTGCCCCGCGTTCCAAGAGTGCCGTTGCCCAGGCTGAACAGGGTTTCCCAGGTCCGGTTGGTGTGCTGGTCAAAAACCCGTTCGGCCAGGGTCCAATCATGATCCTCGAAGTTCAGCTTATTTGTGTCGGAAACCATAGCATGACCCCTCCAGAGTTAGCGCCCTGATTGTACCTCAAAACCCAAAAGACCAATCCCGGCCCGCGTAAAGACCCTGTTTAGATCGAGTGAATCTTTTTTTAAGAGAGATCCTACGGTACTATAGTGCCAACGGGTCGCCTGTGAGGAAGCCAGCTATGTCAATCACCGAATCCCAGCTCCAGGTGCTGCGCGAATGTAGCCGAGACGAAACCGCTTTCCAGCGTTTGGTTGCCGAGATCACCGGCCTGACCCAGGACATCGCCGCGCGCCAACGGCTGGAAACCGAACTTGAGCAGTTCTTCGCCCTGTCGGTGGACCTGTGGTGCATCGCCGATACGGACGGCCATTTCCTCAAGCTCAGCCCGATGTGGGAGACGACCCTCGGCTATTCGCTGGACGAGCTGACCGGGCAGCGTTTCCTGAACTGGGTGCATCCTGACGACGTCCAACCGACGGTTGACGCCCTCCTGGACCTGTCGGCCCAACAGCCCGTCCTGAATTTCGTCAACCGCTACCGCTGCCGGGACGGGTCCTACCGCTTTTTCGAGTGGCGGTCGCGTCCGCAGGGTAAATTGATCTATGCCACGGCCCGCGACGTGACGGAGCGCGAACGGCTCGAAAGCTACCACGCGCGCCTGGTTGCCCTCGTCGAGTCGTCCAGCGAGGCTATCATCAGCGAGACGCTGGACGGCATCATCACCGATTGGAATCCCGCCGCCGAGCAGATGTACGGCTACCGCGCCGCCGAGGCCATCGGCCAGTCCATCACCTGCATCATCCCGCCGGATCGCCGCCACGAGCTGCCGCCGATCCTGGCCGCCATCGAGCGTGGCGTCGCCCTCCAGTCGTTCGAGACCGTGCGCTGCCACAAGGATGGTACCTGCCTGGACGTGTCGTTGACGATCTCGCCCATCAAAGACCAGACCGGGCGGATCGTCGGCATTTCGGTCACCGGTCGCGATATCACTGCCCAGAAACGCCTGGAAGCGCATCAAGCCCAACTGGCAGCCATTGTCGAGTCCTCGGAGGATGCCATCCTGAGCGGCACGTTGGACGGTACGGTCACCAGTTGGAATCCTGCCGCCGAAACCCTGTTTGGCTACACGCGGGATGAAGTGATGGCCAGGCCGTTCCTGCCCTTCCTGCGCCCGGAGGTGCGGGCCAGGCTGACCGAGGGCCTGAGCCGTATCGAGCGCGGCGACCACCTCCGCCGGTACGAGACGGAGATCATCGCCCGCGATGGCACCCACAAGGCGGTGTCGATCTCGCTGTTCCCGGTCAAGAACAAGGCGGGCAGCGTCGTCAGCGCCGCGTCCATCATCCAGGATATTACGGAACGCAAGCGGCTGGAGTCCTATCGCGCTCAACTGGCGGCCATCGTCGAATCGTCGGATGATGCCATCGTGGGGCGGGATCGGGAGGGCGCCATCATGACCTGGAATCGCGGGGCTGCCGCGCTGTCGGGTTACAGCGCGGAGGAAGTGATCGGCAAACGGATGCCGGAGCTTTTCCCCGCGGAACACCAGCAGGAATTCGACGAAAACTTTGTCCGGATTCGGGACGGCGAGTCGGTCAAACGCTACGAGACGGAACTGCTCTGCAAGGATGGCCGCCGGGTGCCGATCTCGCTGTCCATTTCCCCGATCCGGGCCACCGATGGGACGATCCTCGGTTCGGCGGCCATCGTCCAGGACATCACCGAGCATAAGCGGTTGCAAGCCTACCAGGCCCACCTGGCCGCGCTGGTCGAGTCGTCCAGCGATGCCATCGTAGGCCGGTCGCTGGACGGCGTCATCACCAGTTGGAATCCGGCGGCCCAGGCGCTCTATGGCTATACGACGGAAGAAGTCCTGGGTCTACCGGCCATTGCCTGCGTCCCGCCCGATCGGTTGGCCGAATTCGCGGCGAACGTCGAAAAAGTCCGGCGCGGGGAATCGGTCAAACACTACGAAACCACCTTGCTGCGCAAAGACGGCACCCCCATCGACGTCTCGATGACGATGTTCCCGGTGTCCGACCAGACTGGCCCGATCATGGGGATGGCGATCATCACCCAGGACATTACCGAGCTGCGGCGGGCGCGGCTGGCCCTGCAAGAGAGTGAGGCGCGCCTGCGCAGCATCTTCGAGACCATCGACGATGCCGTCTGGTCGATGGATCTCCCCAGCCTGAAAATGTTCTATCTCAGTCCGGCAGCGGCCCGCATCACCGGACGACCGCTGGAAGCCTTTCGCCAGAATACCGCGCAGTTGATTGACTTCCTCCACCCTGACGACGTCAACCAGATTGCCGAGGGTATCGAAGCGGTCGTGATCGCAGGATCTCTGAATATCGAGACCCGGGTGGTGCGGCCCGATGGCGAGCTGCGCTGGGTGAACGTCCGGGCCTGGCTGATCCGCGACGAGCAGGGCCAGCCGCTGCGCATCGAGGGTATCACAAGCGACATTACGGATCGCAAGCTGGCTCAGAAGCGGGCGCTGGAACTGGACATCGAGCGGGAGCGCGTGCGCCTGCTCAGCGATTTCATCACCGGCTCGTCGCACGACCTGCGTACTCCGCTCTCCATCATCTCCAGCGGCGTGTACCTGATGGCCCGCCTGGACGATCCCGAGAAGCGCCAGGCCAGCGCGGAGCGGGTCGAAAGGCAGGTGCAGTTTTTGACGACGATGATCGACGAACTGCACCAGATGGTGACGCTCGAGCGCCTGTCCCACCTCGACCTGGTGCCGGTGTGGCTCAACAGTTGTGTTTCCGACCTGGCGGCGGGCTATTCCCCTAAGAAGCCCCACGTGACGGTGGTGTGTGTGCCCGCCCCCTCCCCGCTGAAGATCATGGGCGATCCGATCTATCTCTCCCAGGCACTAACGCACCTGTTGGACAATGCCGTGCGCTATTCCCGGCCTGATGGCGAAGTCCAGGTGCGGACGGCTCTCCGGGAAGGGGAGGTGATCGTCGAGGTCGAGGATCGGGGCATCGGCATGTCGCCGGAGCATCTGGAGCACATCTTCGAGCATCTATACAAGGCCAACCATGCCCGCACCCGGACCGACGAAGGGGCTGGCCTGGGTCTCGCGCTCGTGAGGCGCATCATGGATCTGCATCAGGGTCACATTACCGTGCACAGCCAGCTCGAAGTGGGGACGGTCATTGCGCTGCATTTTCCGATGATCGCCGCCGCCTCTTGAAACTATATTATTCTATAACAATCGTTCAAGCGTTTTTTGATTCCCGGACCCTACACTGGATCGTATCTCATTCCGTTATCGGCACTTATTCAGTGGTCTGGAAGGTTCACGCGATGCCCGAAAAATGCGAGTTCGTCGTCAAATGTCCCATTGCCAAGTACTTCGATGAAACGAGCCAGCAGATCTTGCTGGGCCGCTACTGTTACGGGAATTCCCAAAAGTGCGCCCGCTATGCGCGCCGCAAGACCAATCAAGCGGTCCCCGAATTCATGATGCCCTGGGACGGCCTGGACGAATGGATGCGGTGAAGCCGCCTATCCGGTAGAAGCAAACAGCCCCGCAGACTCTCCGGGGCTGTTGTTTTTCAGAGGTTGGTTGGACTGACGCTACTTGACGACTGCCGTAGGCAGCGGGGCGCCATTCCAGACGGCGTCATAGTTCGGTCCCAGTGTGTTGGCCGGTGGAGTCGAGGCCGTCACTTCGACCTCGGGTTGGTTATTGTCACCCCCAGCGCCATTTGGTAGAATCTCCTGATGTGTTGGCCCCGACCGCTTGACAGCCGTGGGATCAGACGGTACACTCTAGAACACTCGTTCCGCTCAATTGTTCACATCGTTTGACTATCGTCGCCATCATTCAGCGCCGTGCCCCGGCGCTTTAGCCGTCCGTCTGTAATCACTTAAGCGAGGTCTGTTAACCGTCTATGGCACAGAACAGTCTTGTTGTGCGCGGCGCGCGCGAGCATAACCTCAAGAATATCGACGTGACGATCCCGCGGGACAAGCTGGTGGTGATCACCGGCTTGAGCGGCAGCGGGAAAAGCTCCCTGGCGTTCGACACCATCTTCGCCGAGGGGCAGCGCCGCTACGTCGAGTCGCTGTCGGCCTACGCCCGGCAGTTCCTCGGCCAGATGGAAAAACCCGACGTAGACCAGATCGAAGGGCTGTCGCCGTCGATCTCGATTGACCAGAAAAGCGTCAGCAACAACCCGCGTTCGACGGTCGGCACCGTCACCGAAATCTACGACTATTTGCGTCTGCTCTACGCCCGGATCGGGATTCCGCACTGCCCGGTCTGCGGCGAAAAGGTCGTCGCCCAGTCCCCGCAGCAGATCGTCGAGACGGTCGAAAGCTGGGCGGACGGGACGCGCATCCAGGTCCTGGCTCCGGTGATCAAGGATCGTAAGGGCCGCCACGAGAAAGTGCTGGAAGACATCCGCAAGGCGGGCTTCGTGCGGGCGCGGGTCAACGGCGACGTGCGCGATCTGAGTGAAGAGATCGACCTCGAACGCTACAAGAATCACACCATCGAAGTCGTGGTAGACCGCCTGGTCGTGCGCCATCACGACGATCCCAACGGCGAAGAAGCCAACGCGGCCCGCAGCCGGTTGACCGATTCCATCGAGACGGCGATGGAGATGGGCGGCGGCGTGGTGACGATCAACGACATCACCGACGCCGAGCACCCCGCCGATCACCTGTTCAGCGAGCACCTGGCCTGCGTGTATGGCCACGTCAGCCTGCCGGAGATCGAGCCGCGCACGTTTTCGTTCAACAACCCGCATGGCGCGTGCCCGGAATGCCAGGGTCTCGGCGTCAAGCGCGAGTTCGATCCCGACCTGTTCGTGCCCGACAAGGAACTGAGCATCCAGGATGGGGCGGTCGCGCCGTGGGGCACGCGCATCAACAACGACGATAGCTGGACGCACCGCGTGTTGGAGCAGGCGTGCCAGCACTTCAAAATCTCGATGAACACGCCCTGGAAGGATCTGGCAACCAAGCAGCAGGAGGCTCTGCTCTACGGCTCGGACGATAACATCCGCGTCGGGCACC
>CAYRWY010000180.1:0-10713 GCA_964427955.1 uncultured Anaerolineaceae bacterium | reverse complement strand
GAAGACGCAGTTCGGGGACGTGTCGATGATGGTACGCATCAACTGCTGCGAGCTTTCCACCTGGCCGAACAAGGCCGCGTTCTGCACGGCGGATACCACCTGCGAGGCCAGCGTCGTCAGCACGGTGACGTCTTCGTTGGTGAACCGGCCCGCGAACTCGGACTGCACGTCCAGCACGCCGATCACGTCGTCGCCAGCAACCAGCGGCAGCGCCATTTCGGCCTGCGTGGCGGGCAGCAGGGGGTTCGGCAGAAAGTCCGGCACGGCTCGCACGTTATTGACCATGACCGCCTGGCGTTCACGAGCGGCACGCGCCACCAGACTGCGCGGATGGTCCGCCGGGATACGGTGACCGCCAGCCACCATCCGGTCGCCGACCATACCGGCCCCGGCGGAGAGCTGTAGGGACTCTTTCGAGTCATCCATCAGGTAGATGTGGGCGTGGTACAACTGGAACCGTTCTTTGGTCAGATCCGCCACCGACTTCAGCAGTTGCTTGAGGTCGAGGGAACCCGACACCTGCGCGCCTACCTCAGCCACCGTCTGCATTTCGAACGCACGGCGACGGATGGTTTCCTCGGCTTGCTTACGCTCGGTAATATCGGTCAGGATATTACCGATGAACTGCGGGTTACCCTGCTCATCCCGGATGAAAAATACTGTCATATCGACCGGGATCAGATCACCGTTGCGGGTCCGGATCGTCGTTTCACCGCGCCACGCACCTTGTTCGGAGAGGGCGGGCGTAATCTCGGCGCTCAGCCGCTCCAATTCCTCCACTCGGCTCGCATCGGCGGCTTCGCGGAGATATTCGTCCACACTTTCATACCCCAACATGCGCAACCCGAAGGGGTTGATGTAAACCACTTTATTATCCATTGTCGCCAGCAGAACCAGGCTCGTCGCGTTTTCGATGAGCGATAGGCGCTGCTGACCGGCTTCGAACAGCCGGGCGTTCTGCACGGCGGACACCACCTGCGAGGCCAGCGTCGTCAGCACGGTGGCGTCTTCGTCGGTGAACCGGCCCGCGAACTCGGACTGCACGTCGAGCACGCCGATCACGTCCTCACCGGCGACCAGCGGCAGCGCCATTTCGGCCTGCGTGGCGGGCAGCAGGGGGTTCGGCAGGAAGTCCGCCACGGCCCGCACGTTGTTGACCACCACCGCCTGGCGTTCACGAGCGGCACGCGCCACCAGACTGCGCAGATGGTCCGTCGGGATGCGGTGACCGCCAGCCGCCATCCGGTCGCCAGCGATGCCAGCCCCGGCGGACAACTGTAGGAACTCTTTCGACTCATCCATCAGGTAGATGTGGGCGTGGTACAACTGGAACCGCTCTTTGGTCAAATCCGCCACCGACTTCAGCAGTTGCTTGAGGTCGAGGGAACTCGACACCTGCGCCCCTACCTGGGCCACGGTCTGCATTTCGAGGGCACGCCGGCGGGTTTGGTCGAACAACGTCTGACTGTGGATGTGGGAAGCCAGCAGCGAGGCGATCTGCGCGATGACGGCCTCATCACGGGGGCCGTAAGCGTTGACCTGACGGCTGGTGACATTCAAGGTACCGATCACGTCCGTACCAACGACCAGCGGGGCATTCAAAGTCGACCGCAGCCCTTCACTGGCTAACTGTTGGGACTCCGTGTAGGGCACCTGGCTCATGTCCGGCAGCGATTGGATGCGCCCCTCGCGGACCACTTTGCCCACCCAGGTACCTTCCACCGGCACCTGGGCGCCCAGCGGGATAGCTTCGGTCATACCGGCCAGACCGAGCAGATCAAACTGCGTCCGGTCAGGCGACAAGAGGGCAATACTCACCCGGTCGCTGTGTAGAATCTGGGTAGTGTGGTTAGCCACCACTCGATACACTTCGTCCAGCGTGTTCGCCGCGCTCATTTCAGCGCCCATTTCGTTCAAGAGCGCGAGACGCCGGGCCTGTCCTTCGGTTTCGGCCAGGGCTGCCGCCGTATCATCGAACGCGCGGTACTGTTCCAGCGCCTGGGCGACCCGTTCGACCACGTCGTCGACCAGGGTCAATTCTTCCGGCTCCCAGGTGCGATCCCGGTCCTCGCCGATGACAACCCGGCCAATGGACTGGCCGCGCAGCACGATCGGGCGCTCGACCTTGGACTCGAACCCGTTTCCACCGGAGTCGTCCGAGCCGTTCAGCGGCGCGGGCAGAGGCTCGACTTGCTGGAGATCGTACTGGTATCCCACCGCTTTACCCTGGCCCACCCGGCCCAGGTACCCTTCCCAGTCTTCGGCGGTCAGGCGGCGGTTGATGTCCGCCGTACGCGCGATAGCGTCCTGGGCTTCGGTGTAGGACTGCGCCGCCCGGATGGCCGAGGCCAACTGGCTGGCCATCGCACCGAACACCGGCACGTTGTCCTCGCGGAACGTATCCGCCCGGCGGGCCTGCATGTCGAGCACGCCAATGACCTGCTCACCGACGATCAGCGGAATAGCAACTTCCGACCGGGTGTCGGGCAGCATCGGGTTCGGCTTGTGCACCGCACTGGCCAGGGTATCGGACACCAACGCTGGCTGGCGGGTCTGGACCGACCGCGCCACGATCGAGGTTTCACTCAGGTCCAGGCGATGTTTGCGGCTCAACAGAATTTCGCCGACGTCGCCGGTCCCGGCTTCCAGCACCACGTAGCGCTGGGCATCGTCTACCAGGTAGACCTGGACGTAATACAGATCAAAACGCTCGCGGATGAACTCCACGGCACTGCTCAGCAGTTCTTCTTGCTGGTAGGAGCGCGTGAGCAATTGGCCTACTTCCAGGGTCAGGGACAGGTCGCGAGTACGGGAGGACACGCGCGATTCCAGCGAGGCCACCAGGTCTTGAAGCTGCCCGGCCATACCATTCAACGCGCCGCCCAGTTCGTCGATCTCAGGGCGCCCCGTCGGGCTGGCACGGCGGGCCAGTTCGCCCGCACCCAGCGAGTGCGCGACCGAGACGAGCGTATTGAGGGGGTTGGTCAACTGGAGCACGGCGAAAACACCCAGCACCGCCAGCAGCAAGGTCGTGATCGCGATGCCAACCAGCAGCAGGTAGACCGTCTGGTAGGTGTTGGCGAAGGCGGTCGAAGTCTCGCGCTCGGCCACGACGGTGAAGGTCTGCTCGCCCACCTGTACGGGCGAGTAGGCGATCACCGCAGACTTGTCCCCACGCCCGTCGTAGACACCATTTTTCGAATGCAGCTTTACCGTCGCGCCTCTCAACACCACCGCTCGATCCCGGTGAGCCACGATCCGGCCCTGGCCATCGACCAGGTAGACGTCTTCCTTGCTTTTGACGGGGATCTCGGCGATCAGGTCCCAGACGGCGGTGAACCGGAACTGAGCGACCAGCACGTTGCTGACTTCGTCGGTCCGCTTATCGATCAAGGGGAGCGCAATCGTCATGTAGGGTTCGTCGGTCGTGGGGTCCAACTGCACCGGGCTGTAGTACGTCTGACGCGTGGTGAAGGGGATGGTAAACTCATCCGATTCGCGCAGATCGGTGAGTTCGCCGGGGCCAAACACCACCAGACGCGAAAGCCGGATCTGTTCTTTCCCCGACTGGTCCAACAGGCTCACTTCGTTGAAAACCTGCTGGTAGGTCAGCAAAGACGAAAGCACGGTGGTCTGCTGGTCAATCGGCAGATCGCGCAGACCGCCCCCCGCGTCCAATACCCGCAGCTCGTTCTCACGAGACTGGATGAAGGACTGGATTTCTACGCCCACGCGCACCGCCACTTCGCGCTCCAGGTCGAGCGCATGGCTGCGTTGGGTGGCATAACTGCGCCACGTCAGCACTGCCCCCAACAGCAGCAGCGGGAGCAGTGCCAGGGCAATCATGGTGAAAGTCAGACGACTTCGAAGGCTCTTAAACATATCTCGCTACTTTCCCATCTTAAACCTTCAAACTGCCAGGTGATAGTGCATCAACCGGATTGCACGCTGCTGAGGTCGGACGGCAACTGCAACTCGATAGCGGTGTGCGGTACTTTCAGGCTGCGGCCCAATTCGCGCACGACGGCTTGCAGCACTTCGTCCACGGTGGTCGCCTGCTGCACCTGCTGCATGATGGCGCTGAGTGCCTGCTCATGGCGGCTGGTGCGCTCCACTTCGGAGAACAAGCGGGCGTTGTCCAGAGCGATGGCCACCTGGCCTGCCAGGGTAGAAAGCACGGCCAGCAGGTCCGCATCGAACCGGGCCACATGCTCGGACTGCACGTCCATCACGCCGAAAAGACGATCCCCAACCGCCACCGGAAAGGCCGCTTCAGAGCGCGTATTCGGCAGCAGCGGGTTCGGCAAGAAGCCGGGGGCCTGCGTCACGTCATCGACGATGACCGGGGTCAGGTCCCGGGCAGCCCGGGCCACCAGGCTGCGTTCCGCTTTGAGCGGGATGCTGTGGTGGCTCATTTTCATGATACGCCCCGGCTCGCCCGCCCCAGCTTCCAGGACCAGATGGTCGCCGCTGGGATCGAGCAGATAGATATGGGCATGGTAAAGATCGAAGTTCGCGCGGGTCAGCTCCACCACCTGGGACAGCAGTTGATCGACGTCCAGGATCGAGGAGATCTGCTCGGACACCTGGGCGGCCAGTTGCAGGTCTTTGGTACGGGCCTGCACGCGGCTTTCCAGGTTGCCGACCAGGTCTTGAAGCTGCTCGGTCATCGCGTTGAAGGTGCGCGCCAGCACACCCAGCTCATTCCGCTGGCGGAGTTCCACGCGCTGGCTCAGGTCACCGCTCGCGATGCGCTGCGCCGTCCGGGTCAGAACCCCCAGGGGGCGCGACACGCTGGTCGCGGCGATCAGCCCGATCACGACCGCGACCAGAGCGGCTAACAGAGTCAGCGCAATACTGAAGTTCTGCACGCCGGAGAAGGTCTGAAGGGCTTCGCTTTCGTCGTATTCGGCCAGCAGCGCCGCCTGCACTTCCGGAATCCAGTGGTAGACCCCGAACACGCTGATACCGCGATAGCCGGGGTACACCCCCGAACCGCTCTCGCCGCTCAACCCCTGGTCGATACCCCGGCTGTGATAAATCTGGTCCTGGGTGTAGCCCTCGAAACGGCTGGGAGTGAGGAAGAAGTTGTTCTCACCGCTGACCAGGTACGTTTCACCCGACTCCCCCAGACCGGTACGCTCGGTCATGATGGACGACAGCGTATCAAGCTGCAATTGGCCGGCCAGTACGCCGGATGCTTCGAAGCGATTGCCGCGCAGCGGGCGCGTGATATACATCACCAGCCGGTTAGCGCTCAGGTTGAAGATGGGAGCCTGAACGTAATTGGCGTGCAGGCTGACCTGAAAATAGGGCTGGTTGCTGACGGACTTGCCGACGTCCAACGGATCAGAAGAGGCGATGATCGTCCCCTCTGTATCGTAGAGGAACATTTTCTCAAAGTGCGAACTGCCTTCGACGATGCTTTGCAGCGCACGGTTGGTGCTCGTTTGCTGGCCGGAATCCGTGAAGGCGCTGTCCGCAAAGCTCACCAGCCGGGTGGACAGAATTTCATCGGACAACATGGTGTCCATCGCCAGCTCGCCCGCATTCAACCACTGGCTGATTTCACTTTGTTTCAGGGCCGCCACGGACGAGAGCTGATCAATAACCTGAGTCCGGGCATGACTCCGAGCGCGGTTGATCGTTACCACCGACACGACAATGGTCGGGATCGCCGCCACAAGCACAAAGGAAAAGATCAAGTTCCAGCGCAACTGCCGCCAGAGGGGCAGCTTAATCGCTGGTGAGGCAGTTGATAAGGCAGATTGGTTCATAAGTGTCAAATCCCATCGACTTGCAGACGACGAATGCGGCGGCTAAGGCTTCGGCACATTGGTGGGGCGTCCCCAACCGATGAAGGCGGGCGTTCCGCCCTGCACCTGGACCAGGGCCGCTTCTTTATCCGGTTCGTGGCCGGTGCTCGCCGACGACCATTTGAGCTTACCGGTCAGCAGATCAAACTCGGTATTTTCCATGGCGAGGGCCACTTGAGCGCCATCGGTCGTCCCGGCTTTCTTCATCGCCTGGGCCAACACCATGACGACATCCCAGCCAGTGGCGATGAAGGCTGTGTCGGCGGGCTTGCCGTATTTGTCCTGGTAGAGCTGAAGGAAGTGCGACATATTTTGGTTGGACTCGGGTTTCATCCAGCCGTGGGTGACGAAGATGACATTGTTGCCATTCTTGGCCCCCAGCGCCGCAAACAGCGCGGGATCGTCATACGAGTCCCCGCCCATGATAGGCGTCTCGATCCCGGCGTCGCGAATCAGGTTGATGATCATGGCCAGGTCGGGCATATAAGACGAGATATACAACATGTCGGGCGGCGTAGGCAGTGCTTTGAGGCGTTCCAACTGTGCCGAGAAGTCGCCATCGCCCTGGGTATACGTATCTTCGCCGACGATTTCGCCACCCAGCGTAGAAAAATCTTCCGAGAAATACTGGCTCAGCGAGGTGGTATATGCGAGGAAGGTGTCGGTGATGACGTAAGCGGTTTTCCAGCCCTGGTCGCGATAAGCGTATTCGGCTGCCGCCGCGCCCATCGTCGTATTCCAGATCGACAGGGTGAACTGCTTGTCGCCCAGCACCTGCGAATTGAAGAGCGGTGACGAGGCGCAGGTCGAGATGCTCACGATCCCCGCCTTTTGGGCCTCTTGGGAGGCCGGGCTGCCGAAGTCGAAGTCGCAGGGCGCAATCAGAGCCACCGCCCCATCTTTAATCAACTGCTGGGCCGCCGCGCGCACCGTCTCGGGGTCGCTCGCGCCGTCGATGTTGACGAACTCCACTTCGCGTCCCAAAACTCCGCCCTGGCGATTCAGCTCCTCGACGGCGAGCTGCGCGCCCAACGATCCCGCCATGTCAAGCGGGGCCTGAATCCCGGTGAGGCACAGGGTGCCCCCAATCAGCAGTTTCTTCTTTTCGTTTTTGTCTTCCTTCTTGTCGCCGCCACACGCGCTCAACAAGACTGAAGCCAACACGACACCAACGACGATCCGTGTTACTTTTTTAGATAACATAGCGCCGTCCCCCCATAAAGGGCTTCTGCCGTCCTAGATTGAGAAGCGACTTGCTGCTCTCACGGAATGAGAGAGCCTGACCCACAACCTTATTGTATTCATTTGCTGGTTCTGCGCTAATGCCCTCGACCCATCAGGAGATTTACAAAAGCCAATCACAACCGGTACAACCGAGGGGTTTTCCGGGCAGGGTAACCTCATTTACGCTCTTAACCCAGTCCATTCTCACTATGACACAGCGCCCCTCTAAAGTCAAGTTAGAATAAAGTTGAGAGCCAACTTTTCACAAAATCTTCATCATTGGCATTTCCAGGCCGTTGGGCATGTTGCACCAATGCCCGGCTGACAACTCCTTGTTATAATGGGAATCATTGTACAAACGATCATCAGCTATGCGGAACTGACCTATGACTACTTCTTCCTTGTTGCAGCCCAATGATTTACCTCGACTTGCCCGCGATCAGGATGTACGGTCCATTGATCTTCAATTTACGGACGTGGTTGGGATGATCAAGACCGTCACCATTGACGCCAACCACCTCCCGATCGCGCTGGAACAAGGCGTCTGGTTCGACGGGTCTGCGGTGGAAGGATTTGCCCGGATCGCCGAGGCCGACATGATCCTGCGGCCCGATCCGACCACGTTCGCGATCCTGCCCTGGGAGACGCTGCGCCCGGACGTGGGACGCACGGCGCGCCTGGTGTGCGACGTGTATACGCCGAATGGGCAGCCGTTCCCCGGCGATCCGCGGGGGGCGCTGCGCCGGGCTATCGACACCGCGGCGGAACTCGGCCTGACCTACAGTGTCTCTCCTGAACTGGAATTTTACCTGTTCCGCGAGACCCCCAGCGGGCAGCCGTTCCAGCCGGATGACCATCAGGGGTATTTCGACGCGCCGGATGGAGTAGCGCGCGTGATCCGCACGCGGGTGAGCGATGCCTTGCACAGCATGGGCATCGTCGTGGAATCGGGGCATCACGAAGTGGGCGGCGGCCAGCACGAGATCGACCTGATCCCGGCCCCGGCGCTCCACGCGGCGGACGCCATCGTGACGACGCGCATGGCCGTGCGCGCGATTGCCCGCCAGGAGGGGCGCATCGCGACCTTCATGCCCAAGCCCATCACCCACGCGCCGGGCAACGGAATGCACCTGCACCAGTGGTTGTGCGATCTGAATGATGGCTGCAACCGCTTTTCGGACGACTCGAACGATTACGGACTGTCCGGCGAGGCTCAATCCTTCCTGGCCGGGCAGATGGCCTATGCGCGGGAAATCTGTGCCGTGTTGGCGCCTTCGGTCAACAGTTACAAGCGCCTGATGTCGGGCCAGGAAGCGCCGATCTACGTCACCTGGGCCCAGCTCAACCGGGGCGCGCTGCTGCGCGTGCCGCGCCTGTCCGATCCGCACCAACCCGGCACCCGGATCGAGATGCGCTGCACCGATCCCAGCAGCAATCCTTACCTGGCCCTGGCGGCGCTGCTGCACGCCGGGCTGCGCGGCATTCACGATCACCTGGCCCTGCCGCCCGCTGCCGAAGAAGAGTTGTACCAGGTTTCGCAGCGTCAGCGTCATCTGACGCGCCTGCCCATGTCGCTCGGCGAAGCGCTGGACGAGTTCGAGAGCAGCGAGCTGGCGCGTGAGGCGCTGGGCTTGCAGTTGTTCGAACGCTTCCAGGAAGCCAAGCGGCTCGAATGGAACGAATATCTGCCGGTCGTCAGCCCCTGGGAACTCGACCGCTATCTGAGTGTTTATTAGTGAAGACAGGTTGTTAGTTGACAGTTAACAGTTTTCAGTTTCAGTGGGCAGCGGCCCCTCATGTTTTTACTGAAAACTGATCACTGATCACTGTCAACTGCTATCGCCCGCACATGAGGAACCGATGCCAGGACAGAGCACGATAAAAGTCCAAGACCTGCTCCGCCAGGCGCTGCCGACGGGCATCACCATCGTGGCCGGACACCAGGGCCTGCACCGCACGGTCACCTGGGTCTACGTCCTGCACACCCGCCCGCCCGCGCTGCCCGACCTGCAAGGCGGCGAGATGGTGCTGCTGTCGCTGGACGCCCTGCGCCTGTTGAGCGACAAGCTCACGCTGGTCAGCCTGATCCGTGACCTGGCCGAGACGGCGGTCAGCGCGATTGGCGTGCTGGGCGAGATCGGGCGTCCGGCCCAGGCCGCGGCGGACGAGTTGGGCATCCCGCTGCTGCGCCTGCCCGACACCTGCCAACTGCGCTACGTCGAGCGCCAGGTCGCCCAGGTGCTGCTGGGCAACTCGGTTGCCTCGGACGAGCGCGGGCGCGAAATCCGCGAGCAACTGCTCCAACTGTCCACCGAAAATCGGGGGCTGGAAGCCGTGGTCAAGGCCCTGGCGACGACCAGCGGCAAGACCGTGATCGTGCAGGACAAGCGCCTGCGCCCCCTGGCCGCCACCGGACCGCTGACCGAGCTGCCCAACTGGAGCGCCATCGAAGAATCCCTCTACGACATCAATTCCCTACCTGCCCTGTTCCGTGACCGGATGGAAGTTGCCCAGGCCAGCCCGGACCCGGTGGCGATCCCGCTGACGCAGTTCGGCTTGCAGCGCCTGGTCGCCCCGATTGTGGCCGGGAAGATGGGACGCGGCTTTTTGTCGGTGATCCTGTCCGCCACCGAGTCTTACGACGCGCTGGACATGGCGATCACACGCAGCGGCGCGGCGGTCTGTGCCCTGGAAATGGCGAAAGAGAAAGCCATCCGCGAGGCGCAGAAGCGTGTCCAGGGTAATGTGCTCGAACAATTCCTGGGCGGGATGATCAGCGAAAACGAGGCCATGCTGCGCCTGACGCGGCTCGGCTACCAACCGGAGCAGCAGTACACGACGCTTTACATGGGCGGCCTGCGCGAAAATACACCCACGGCCCGGCAGGTCGAAGCCCTGTGCAACGAGCAGGCGGGCGCGCTCGGCTTTGGCGCGCTGGTCCAACCGTACGGCACGGAAGTGATCGTCTTCTGCGAAGGGGACGAGAACAACGCGCGCGACCTGGCGCTGGCCGTGCAGGGGCGCGTGGCCGAACGTTACGGCGCGGAGATCGCGACCGGCATGGGCCAGAGCACCAGCCATCTGCGCGCCTGGCGCGAGAGCTTCCAACAGGCCGTCGCCGCGTACCGGACCGGGCAGCAGTGGCGGCTGACTACTCCGCTGGCCTTCCGCGAGATGGGCGTCTACCGGCTGCTGTCGCTGCTGGCCGGATCGCCGGAGCTGCGCAAATTCTATTTCGAGACGCTGGGACCGCTGACCGAGGAAACGCCGCAAAATTCCGAGTTTCTGATCACGCTCGAAGCGTTCTTCGAGGAGCACGGCAACCTGACGCGCACCGCCAAGCGCCTGCACGTCCACCGCAACACCCTGCTCTACCGCATGGACCGCATCAAGGAGATCAGCGGGCTGGACCTGGAAAATCCCGAAACGCGCCTGGCCGTGCATCTGGCCTTGAGGATACGGCGGATTCTGTAGCCCTTACAGAATTCAGAGGCGGACGGGCATCAAGACCCGGATTTTTGAGGGACAATTCTCAATCTCTCAAAGCAGGGCGCAGCGGCGCCGCTCCCCCTGGTTCATCGACCGACACTTTGTAAGACTCGTAGGGGAGCACCAGCGTGATTCTGTTGAAAAACTAGGCACCCCTAGGATCTCATCCAAAGTGAACCGGGAA
>CAYRWY010000179.1:0-10777 GCA_964427955.1 uncultured Anaerolineaceae bacterium | reverse complement strand
GCTTTTTCTACTTGTTTGACAACTTGCCTAAAAGCTGATAAACATGATCGTAAATTGAATTATGAGCAGCGAGGTTACAACGGCTGAGGAGAGGAGGCGCCATCCGCAGAGAAAACAGACGGTCTAATGTTTCCTTCGCGCTGGCCGGATCATCGGTTGATCACCGTTTTGCTCATTATATTCAGGAGGAACCCCATGAAGAAAATCACCGTTTTGTTCGTGCTCTTGCTGGTCGTAACGCTCGTCATGCCCACCGCCGCCAGCGTTAAGGCCCAGGGCGGTTCGCTGCTCGACACCGTTCGCGCGCGCGGCACGTTGAACTGCGGCGTGAATGGCCAACTGCCTGGCTTTGGCTACCTGAATTCGGATACCGGCGAGTGGAGCGGTCTGGACGTTGATTTCTGCCGGGCGATTGCCGCGGCTATCTTCGGCGAAGTCACCGCTCAAAACCTGACCTTCGTCCCCACCACGGCCCAGGAACGCTTCACCGCGGTCCAGACCGGCACCGTGGACGTGCTGCTCCGTAATGCGACCTGGACGCTGTCGCGCGACACCGACCTCGGGCTGGGTATGGGACCGGTGGTGTTCTATGACGGCCAGGGCTTGATGGTCCGCGCCGACTTGGGCGCGCAGTCGATTGATGACCTGGGCGGGGCTTCCATCTGCTCGCTGTCGGGTACCACGACCGAAGCGAACATCACCGACGCGATGAAGGCGCACGGCCTCGATTTCGAACTGGTCCTGTTCGAGCAGGCGTCGCAGACCATCGGCGCGTTGGAAGAAGGCCGCTGCGACGCGCTGACCTCGGACCGCAGCCAGCTCGCCAGCCTGCGCACCACGACCGCTGACCCCGGCGCATACGTGATCCTGCCCGACGTGATCTCGAAGGAACCGCTCGCCCCGGCGTATATCGAAACCGACGCGAAGTGGGCCAACCTCATTTCCTGGACGGTCTTCGCCACGATCCAGGCCGAGGAATTCGGCATCACCCAGGCCAATGTCGATACCTTCCTGACCACCGAAGACCCGGCCATCCAGCGTTTCCTGGGCATCGGCGACAACGCCAGCGGCTCGTACCTGGGCGTGGACAATGACTTCGTGGTGAACGTGATCCACGCGGTGGGCAACTACGGCGAAATCTACAACCGGAACGTCGGCCCCGACACCCCGCTGGGCCTGGATCGCGGCATCAACGAACTGTGGAGCAATGGTGGCTTGATCTACGCTCCGGCCTGGCGTTAAGCCGGTAGCGAGCACGGTATATTTCCTGGGGGCGCGGTCTGTCGCGCCTCCAGGTGTATTCTCACACGAAAGGGCACACTGCCCTTGGCCGGATCGGACAGTAAGCTATGTCTAAGCGTGAGCTATCACCGTTTGACCGCTCCGTTCATGCCCCGGTTCCTTTCTGGCGGGATGTTCGCTTCATCCAGGTGTTTTTACAGGTCGCCTTTTTGATCGCCGTGTTTGCCGTCGGCTACACGTTGATCCACAACCTGGTCCGCAACCTGGAAAACAGCAACCTGCCGATTGACTTTCACATGCTGGAACGTCCCTTCGGTACGCAGATTTCCGAGGGGGCGATGGACTTCGATCCCGGATCGTCGTCCAACTGGCACGCGATGAAAGTGGGCTTGATCAACACCCTCCGCGTCGTGCTCATTGGCCTGGTCGGGGCGACCCTGCTGGGCATTCTGATCGGAGTGGGGCGGCTTTCCACGAACTTCCTGATACGCAACATCACTGTGGTCTATATTGAGATTTTCCGTAATACGCCTTTGCTGGTGCAGCTCTATTTCATCTACCGCGGGCTGCTGCGCCTGACCTTACCGGAAAACTTGAAGGACTCTATTAAACTTCCTGGCCCGATCTATCTCAACCGGCGGGCGGTCAACTTCCCGCTGCTCCAGGCCAATGATACCGCGTGGATTTTTTACGCCCTGTTGGCCGTGGGCGTCGCGATGGGCGTGGGCCTGTGGATCTGGCGGCTGCGCGTCCAGGAAAAGACCGGCCAGCCTGCCGATACCCTGCGCTGGTTTTTCGCTTCGGTTCTCGGTCTGGCCCTGGCCGGGTGGGCGCTGTCGGGCGGGCCATTTAGCGTCGATTATCCCCGGCTGGAACGTTTCAACTTCGTTGGCGGCGACCGGCTGTCGGCGGAATATATCACGCTGACGGTTGGGCTGATCCTCTATACCGCCGCCTTCATCGCCGATATCGTGCGGGCGGGCATCCAGGCGGTGCCCTACGGCCAGATCGAAGCGGCTCGCGCCCAGGGGTTTTCCGGGTCGCAGACCTTGCGTTTGATCGTGCTGCCCCAGGCTTTGCGCCTGATCATCCCGCCGCTGGGCAACCAATATCTGAACCTGGCGAAAAACTCCAGCCTGGGCATCGCCATCGGCTTCTTCGACGTCTACAACGTGGCGAACGAAATATCCAATACGACCGGCCAGTCGGTCACGGTTTTCGCCGTGATGATGGGCATCTATCTCAGTCTCAGCCTGACTATTTCGTTGGTGATGAACACCGTCAATTACCTGATGCGGACGAGGTCGCGGTAACATGCCTGGCTCTTATTCGGACACTGAGGTTTATGTCGCCCCGCGCGAAGCGCCGCCGAGCCGCCGTCCACCCGTCACGACTGTCGGCCCGTTGGGCTGGCTTCGTCAAAACTTGTTCAGCGGCCCGGTCAACACCCTGGCCACCTTTCTCACGGCTGCCGTGCTGGTCTGGTTTTTGTGGGCTCTGCTGACCTGGACGATCCGGTCGTCGCAGTGGGGCGTGATTTCCAACAACCTGCGGCTGATCGGCAGCGGGTTGTACGATAAAAAAGAGATCTGGCGCGTCGAGTGGACCGCCATCATCCTGATCCTGCTCAGCGGGCTGAGCATCGGCCTGTGGGGCTCCATCACCCGGCGGGCCATTCTGGTGGTGATGGTGGTTCTGGCCGCCGTGCTGCTCGTGCCCTGGATCGGTTCCAAAGTCCCCGCGCCGCGCGTCTACGTCCTGGTCGAGCCGACGCGCACCCCTTACACGCTGGTGTTTCTCGGTCAAAAGGATCAGGAAGTGACGTTCACCCTCGATCCGATCACCGATCCCGCCGACGCCGAGGCACACCTGGCCGGGTACATCGAAAGCACACGATCCCGCACCGAATGGTACACCCGCGCCCGCGACGTGAAAGACGGCAAGCTCGATCTCTCGCAGCATAATCTCAAGCTGACCGCGACGCTGACCGACCAGCGCGGGAGCGCGCTGACCGATCAGGCCGGAGCGATCCAGATCATCTCCACGCCGGACCAGTTGGGCGGCCACCGCACGGCGAAGCTGCCGCGCGACGGGTGGTACATGATCCAGGTCGTGCGGGATGACGCCGAGAAGGACAAAAACGCGGGCTATGCCTGGCTGAAGGTCGATGGGGTCAGTCTGTTCCCCAGCCAGCAAGACGCTATCGACAAGCTGTCCGCCGAGTACGGTCCGCTGCCGACCCCGGACCAGGCGCTGCTGGCCGATCAAAACTCCTACCGCTTCGAGGGCACGCAGAACTTCAGCGAGTTCGTCAGCCTGCAAGTGACTCCCTTCTTCCGCAATACCGCGCGCAGCCTGTTCGGCGGCGTGGTGCTGTTTGCCAACGGCTGGATCATCGGCACGCTGGGGCGGCGCGAGCGCCGGGTGCGGCGGTTGACGATCGCGGGCTGGCTGCTGGCCGGGCCGGTGATCCTGATCCTCCTGCGCGGCTTCGACGGCTCGCGCTCCCTGCCGATGGTCAGTACCCGGCTGTGGGGCGGGCTGCTGCTGACCTTTTTGCTGACTTTTACGGGCATCGTGGCGTCGTTTCCGCTGGGGGTAATGCTGGCGTTGGGACGGCGCAGCGAGCTGCCGGTGGTCAAGTGGACCTGCACCCTGTTCATCGAGACCGTGCGCGGCGTCCCGCTGATCACGATCCTGTTCATGGCCAAGCTGATCATCCCGTTTTTCTCGTCAGCCCTGGTCAACATCGACCTGACGCTGCGTATGATGATCGGGACGACGCTGTTCAGCGCGGCCTACCTGGCGGAGAACGTGCGCGGCGGCTTGCAGATCATCCCGCGCGGGCAGATCGAAGCCTCGCGCGCGCTGGGGATGAACCCCATGCTGACGATGACGCTGATCGTGCTGCCCCAGGCGCTCCGGGCCGTGATCCCGGCCATCGTCGGGCAGTTCATCAGCCTGTTCAAGGATACGTCGCTGGTCGCCATCGTGGGCTTGTACGAACTGGTCGGCATGGTGGATACTATCATCAAAGGTCAGACTATCTACCGCCCGTACCAGCGGGAAGCCTATATTTTTGTGGCCCTGGTCTATTTCGTGATCAGCTACGCCATGTCGGATGTCAGCCGCCGCCTGGAAGCGTCCGGGGCGGGCAGCACGCGCCGCCTGATCTAGGGCGCAGAGAGTTTAAGCATGAGCGAAAACGCATACTCTGAATCCATTATTGTCTGCCGGAACGTCAACAAGTGGTTTGGCAACTTCCACGTGCTCAAGGACGTGAGTCTGGAAATATCCCCCCAGGAAGTGCTGGTGGTGATCGGGCCGTCGGGATCGGGCAAATCGACGTTTATCCGGTGTATCAACCGTCTGGAAGAACACCAGGAAGGCCAGATCATCGTGGATGGGATCGAACTCAGCCACGATGTGCGCAACATCGCCGCCATCCGCAGCGAGATCGGCATGGTCTTCCAGCAGTTCAACCTGTTTCCACACCTGACCGTGCTCGATAATATCACGCTGGCCCCGCGCTTCGTGCGCCACCAGGCGCGCCGTGAAGCCGAGTCCATCGCGCTGCAATTGTTGGAGCGCGTGGGGATTCCCGAACAGGCGCGCAAATATCCCGGCCAGTTGTCGGGCGGGCAGCAGCAGCGCGTCGCCATCGCGCGGGCGCTGGCCATGCAGCCCAAGATTATGTTGTTCGACGAGCCGACCTCCGCGCTCGATCCGGAGATGATCAAGGAAGTGCTGGACGTGATGAAGGAACTGGCCCAGAGCGGCATGACGATGGTGGTCGTGACCCACGAAATGGGCTTCGCGCGCGAAGTGGCCGACCGGATCGTGCTGTTCGACGAAGGGCGCATCGTGGAGATGGGGACACCGGAGCATTTCTTCACCAATCCGCAGCACGAGCGGACGAAGCTGTTCCTGTCGCAGATTTTGTAACCGGCAGCATCTGAATATTCGGAGAAGTAGTCGATGACGGTTCCTGCTCGTATCTACAGCCGGGTGCTCGTTCCCCTGGATGGCTCTACCGCCACCGAGTTCGCGATCCGGTTTGGCGTAGACCTGGCGAGCAAACATGATGCCGAACTGATCCTGCTCTATCTCCACCATGTTGCCACCTCGACCGAGGGGGCGGTCCAGGCCGAGGCGCAAGGGCCATCCCTGGATCAGCTCCAGGCGTATCTGGACAAACTCCAGCGCGAGGCACGCTCGTTGGGTGTGCCGGTCGATGGCATGGTCATCCAGGCCCACGACCTGGCCGGGGCGCTGCTGAAGGTGATCGACACCGAGCGTATCAGCGTTCTGGTGATGTCCACCCAGGGCCGCACCGGGATGCTGCGCTGGTTGTTCGGCACCAACGTCGAAAAGGCGCTCACCAGCCTGCCCGTGCCGCTGCTGCTGGTCCGCCCGATGTACCAGAAAGTGATCGTCCCGCTGGACGGATCGCGCTGGTCCGAAACCGCCGTGCCCCGTGCCGCCGAGATCGCCCGCGTTCACGACGCCGAGATGATCCTGCTGCACGTCTACCAATCGAAAGCGGGCGACTATGCCGGGCAGTGGGCGCTGGCCGGACAGCAGGAGATCGCCGATCAGAGTCTCGATCAGGTGACCGACGCCCTGGTCGGGATGCGCAACCGTCTGCGGATCGAGGGCGTGCGCGCGCGGGAGGTCATCCTGCGCGGCGGCAATCCGGCCCAGGCGATCTGCGATTTCGTCGAGTCCGAAGAGGGGATCAGCATGATCGTGATGTCCACCCACGGACGCACCGGGATCGCGCGCTGGCTGATGGGCGGCGTGGCCCAGAGCGTGATCAAAAACGCTCGCTGCCCGGTGACGCTGGTCCATCCCGACAAATAGCAGCGTGCGCCTTCCCTTACCCTTGCTCGCTCCCGGACGGGGTGTTATAATGAGGGGCGTCTTGGGGAGTGGCCAAGTGGTTAAGGCTGCGGCCTTTGGAGCCGCCATCCGCAGGTTCGAATCCTGCCTCCCCAGCAGCATCAGCGATCCGCCCACCCGGCGGGTCGCTTTTTTGTCCTCCCCCGACATGATTTTCTTCACGGCAGATCAGTCCCTTTATGGACTATTTTAAACACAAAAAACATACTTAAATAGACAGGAGATAGTGTCCCGATTTTTGGCAGAATGGGATCAGACTCGCTATCTTTCCGGGCAAATGATGTTCAACGAGGCGAGGGGCTAACGCTGTGAATGAAATTTTAGAGAACGTGGCTCTGGCAGAAAAAGTCAACCAATATTTGGTTTATGCTCCCCGGATTGCCCAACGCCGCAAAGCGGGTCAGTTTGTGATCATTCGTATCGACGAGCAGGGTGAACGTGTTCCGCTGACGATTGCCGACGCCGATCCTGAGCGGGGCACCATCACCCTGGTGGTGCAGGCCGTGGGCAAGAGCACGGCGCAGATGGCGCAGCTCAAAGCGGGCGACCGGCTGCAAGACGTCGTCGGTCCGCTGGGCGCCGTGACCCCGGTCAAGCGCTACGGCACGGTCGTCATCATCGGCGGCGGGATCGGCATTGCCCCCGCCCATCCTATCGCCCAGGCGCTCAAAGCGGCGGGGAACACCGTGATCTCGATCCTGGGCGCGCGCAGCCACTCCCTGATCATCATGGAAGAACAAATGCGCCGGACGTCGGACGAAGTCCTGATCTGCACGGACGATGGGACCTGCGGTCAAAAAGGTCTCGTGACCGATATGTTGGGCAGCCTGATCGCGAAGCAGCAGATCGATCACGTCTACGCGGTCGGCCCCGTCGTCATGATGAAATATGTCAGCAAGCTCACCCAAGAACACGACATCCCGACGACGGTCAGCCTGAATCCGGTGATGGTGGATGGGACCGGGATGTGCGGCGGCTGCCGGGTGTCGGTGGGCGGCAAGACCTTCTTCGCCTGTGTGGATGGCCCTGACTTCGACGGCCACCAGGTGGACTTCGACGAACTGATCAAGCGCCAGGCGTTCTATAAAGAGCAGGAACAGCAGGCGTTCGCTCGTTACCAACATCAATGTCGCGCCGAAGCGGCGAGCCAGCAGTAGAGGTTGCCATGAGCCACTCCTTAGACCCCCACGAAATCGAACGTTTGCAGGCCCTCAAGGGCAAAGAGCGGATGCAGATCACCCGCCAGGAAATGCCGGAGCAAGCGCCGAGCGAGCGCCGCACCAACTTTCGCGAGGTGCCCTTTGGCCTGCCGGAGATGACGGCGGTGCTCGAAGCCAACCGCTGTATTCAGTGCAAAAAGCCCACCTGTATCGCCGGCTGTCCGGTGGGGATCGACATCCCCGGTTTTGTCAGCCTGATCGCGGCGGGCGATTTCGAGGGGGCGATTCGCAAGATCAAAGAGACCAACATGCTGCCCGCCATTTGTGGGCGGGTGTGCCCGCAGGAAGCGCAGTGTGAAAAAGAATGCGTCCTCGCCAAAAAAGGCGAAGCCGTCTCGATTGGGCGGCTGGAACGCTTCGCCGCTGATTGGGAGCGGCAGAACGGGCGGGTGCAGACTCCCTCCGTCGGCGCGCCCACGGGTAAGAATGTCGGTGTAGTGGGTAGCGGTCCTGCTGGGCTGACGGCGGCTATCGATCTGCGCCGGGCGGGGCATACCGTCACAATCTACGAAGCGCTGCACGCGCCGGGCGGGGTGCTGATGTACGGCATTCCCGAATTCCGCCTGCCGAAGGCCATCGTCAATGCCGAGGTCGAGGTCGTGCGACAAATGGGCGTGGAGATTGAGTATAACTATGTGATCGGACAGATCGAGACCCTGGACGAGCTGCTCGAACGGCATGACGCCGTCTTCCTGGGAACGGGCGCCGGGCTGCCCTGGTTCATGGATCTGCCGGGCGAGAACCTGTGCGGCGTGTATTCCGCCAACGAGTACCTGACGCGCTGCAACCTGATGCGTGCTTACGATTTCCCCAACTGCGATACGCCCATTGCCAACAGCCGCCGCGTGGCGGTGGTCGGCGGGGGGAATGTGGCGATGGACGTGGCACGCACGGCCCTGCGGCTGGGGGCCGAAGAAGTCTATCTGATCTACCGCCGCACCGAGGTCGAAATGCCCGCCCGCGTCGAGGAAATCCACCATGCCCGGCAGGAAGGCGTGATCTTCAAGCTGCTGCATAATCCCACGCGCTATGTGGGCGACGAGCAGGGCCGCGTGCGGCAGGTCGAGTGTATTCGGATGGAACTCGGCGAGCCGGATGCGTCGGGTCGCCGCCGTCCGGTGACGATCCCCGGCTCGGAATTTCTGATCGACGTGGATACGGTCGTCGTGGCGATTGGCAACGGGCCGAATCCACTCGTCCCACGCACCACGACCGGCCTGGAGGTCGATCCGAAACATGGGACGGTCAAGACCAACCTGAAGACGATGCGCACGTCCAAAGAGGGTGTGTTTGCCGGTGGCGACATCGCGATTGGGGCGGCGACCGTCATCCTGGCGATGGGGCATGGACGCCAGGCAGCGCGCTCGATCAATCACTATCTTTCGACCGGTCTCTGGGAGATCGAGGATCTTCCCTAATCGCCTTAACGGGTATTCCGGGCCGCGCCAAAACGCGGCCTTTTTGGCCTAGTGACACTGCGCAGTTGTAGCAAACGTTACTAGGCGTCGAAGGCACACCGTCCTATAGTACAAAGTAGGAGCGGGGTACAGGACCCCCTTAGTCACGTCAAGGAGAGTAAGGACAAAGCTACATGAGTATATTATGGGAGTCGCGTTACGCCTTGCGGACCAGGGGCGTAACCAGTTCGATGATCCGCGAGCTGCTTAAATTTACTCAAAAACCGGAAGTGATTTCTTTTGCAGGCGGTCTCCCCGCCGCCGAATATTTCCCTGTCAAGCGCTTTCAAGAAGCCTGCCGCCACGTTCTGGAAACCCAATCCCATTATGCGCTCCAGTATGGCCCCACCGAAGGTTACACCCCCCTGCGCGAGATGATCGCGGAGCGCCTGCGCAGCCACAACATTTGCGCCACTGCCGACAACGTGCTGATGACCTCCGGCTCCCAGCAGGCCCTTTCACTGCTGGGCATGTTGCTGATCAATCCGGGTGACAACGTGCTGGTCGAGCAGCCGACCTATTTGGGCGCGCTGCAAGCCTTCAATGTTTTCCAGGCGAATTACATCGGCGTGCCCACGGACGACGACGGCATTTGTGTCGAGCAGGTCCCCGCGGCCCTGCGGCATGGCGCGAAATTCATGTACATCCTGCCCAACTTCCAGAACCCGGCGGGAGTGACGATCAGCCACGCGCGCCGGGTGGAGCTGATTCGGTTGTCCCAGGCGCATGGGATCCCGATTGTCGAAGACGATCCTTATGGGGCGCTGCGCTTCGAAGGCGAGCACATCAAGCCGTTGGTGGTGATCGATGCCGAGATGGCCGCTCAAAATGGCGCCTCCTACACCGGCAACATCATCTACCTCAGTACCTTCTCCAAGACGCTGGCCCCCGGCCTGCGCGTCGCCTGGGTCGTCGCGCCGCCTCAGGTCATTTCCAAGCTGGTCCAGTTGAAACAGAGTGCCGATCTCCATTCGCCCACCTTCAACCAGATGGTGATCCACGAAGTCGCCAAAGATGGCTTTATCGACGAGCATGTTGAACTACTGCGCAAAGTCTACCGCGACCGGCGGGATGCTATGCTGGCCGGGTTGGATCGTTATATGCCGCCCGAAGTCCAGTGGACGCACCCGGATGGCGGGCTGTTCCTGTGGGTACATTTCCCCAACGGGGTCAACGTGCGCACCTTGTTCGATGAAGCCGTGCGGCGCGATGTGGCTTTTGTGCCGGGCGACTGTTTCTTCACCTCTCCGAACCCGCCGCCCACTGCCCGCTTGAATTTCTCATGCATGAACGAGGACCGGATTATCGAGGGCATCCGGCGGTTAAGTGACGCGACCAAACATGCGATCCTGTCCTCGCGCGAAGCGATCCCTACCTAGTGGAGTGGCGAACATGGATTGGCTGAGCCAGTACGAACCTAAAAAGGTGACGGCTGAAGAAGCGGTCAGCGTCTTCAAAGATAATTTTCGCATTTTCGTGACCGGTAACTGTTCGGTTCCACAGCGGGTGATGGAGGCGCTCAACCAACGCTTACCGCAGCTTAAGAACCTGTCGCTGATCCAGGTGCTCACGATCGGTAAAGCGGATTATATCAAGCCGGAATTGGCCCCTCACGTCCGGGTGAACTCGCTGTTCATCAGCGACAATAACCGGGAAGCCGTGAACGATGGCCGGGCCGACTTTACTCCGGTTTTTCTCTCGGACATTCCCCGCCTGTTTCAAGATGGGCGGCTGCCGCTGGATGTGTCACTGATCCACATCTCGCCGCCCGACAAAAACGGCTACTGTTCCTACGGGGTGGAAGTTGGTGTAACGAAGACGGCGGCTGAGTGCGCCAAGATCGTGATCGCGGAAGTTAATCGCAGGATGCCTCGCACGTTGGGGGACAGCTTCATTCACGTGTCGAAGTTGGATTACGTGGTGGAGGTCGATTACGATCTGCCCGAAGTCCAGATG
>CAYRWY010000178.1:0-10926 GCA_964427955.1 uncultured Anaerolineaceae bacterium | reverse complement strand
AGGCGGGCGCAAACGCTCGACCTATTTGCTGGTGTTCGGGGTCGTGATCCTGCTCAGCCTGATGCTGGATGCCCTGCTGCGCGGCGCGCTGCACAGCGTGCTGATCCTGAGCACCGTGCTGGCCGTGCTGGCCGTGCTGGGCGCGGTGATCTGGCGGCAGCGCAACCGCTACGGACTCGACGTGATGAGCTGGGTCTACGAAACGCTGTACGTCGCGCCGCAGCGAGGATGACGGGCGGTGAAGGCGAAAAAACCCCTGGCGCTGGATTTCGTCACCGCGCTGACGGTCGAGGAATGCAGCGCCATTTTGCTTCAAGAATCAGGACGTTGGACGGCTCACTGGCAGCACGTACAACTGCTGCCGGAAGGTCGTTTCACGCTGGAGCGCCTGATCATCCCCCCTTTTCGTTTCACCATCGACCGCGGCGCGGGCTACAAGATCACGTTCGACGGCACACTGGAACCGGTGCCGGAGGGCACGCACGTCTGGGGCGCGATCACCCGGACCTGGCGCGGCTGGGATCGGGGCTGGCGGCTCCGCATGGCGGGCATCCGGGTGCTCGGAGTCGTCATGGCGCTGATCGCCGGGTGGCAGCTCGGCCTCATGGCGGCGTCGCTGATCGTGATCTTCAACCTGGCGGTGCAGGGGTTGATGCTGCGCGGGCGGCGCGATCTCCACGGCTACTTATTCGATCTGCTGGACTGGATCACGGCCCAGTTGTACATTCCATCCGAAGGCGGCGATGTGTATGATCAGGCGGAGCATGATATACTAAATTTGTCGTACCGGAAGGCAAAAGTTCGCTGACAGGGTTATGCCATAGTGAGGAGTGGTTATGCGCACGAAAGCTGTCATTCTGGCCGGTGGAGAAGGCAGCCGCCTGGGCGTGTTGACCGCCAAACGCGCCAAGCCGGCGGTCCCCTTTGGGGGGAAATACCGTATCATCGACTTTCCATTGAGCAACTGCGTCAACTCCGGCATTTTCGATGTGCTGGTCCTCACCCAATATCGCCCCCACAGTCTGAATGATCACATTGGGTTGGGCCGCCCCTGGGACCTGGATCGCAACCTGACCGGCGGGGTCAAGATGCTCCAACCCTACCAGGGACGCCAGGACACCGACTGGTACGCCGGGACCGCCGACGCCGTGACCCAAAACATCAATTTCGTGCGGCGTGGACATCCGAATCACGTCCTGATTCTCTCAGGCGATCACATCTACCAGATGGATTATTCGATGCTGACGGACTATCACGAGGAGCACAACGCCGATGCGACGGTGTGCGTGATCCGCGTGCCGATTCACGAAGCGCCGCGCTACGGGATCATGGCGGTGGACGAGCATTACCGGGTGGTCGATTTCGTGGAGAAGCCCCAGGAACCCCCCGGCGATCTGGCCAACATGGGCGTGTACGTGTTCAAGGCCGAGGTGCTCGAAAGTCTGCTGCGCGAGGATGCCCAGCGGCGGGATTCGCGCCACGACTTCGGCTATAACCTCATCCCGCGCATGATGGAACTGGGCCTGAACGTGATGGCCTATCCCTTCAGCGGCTACTGGATCGATGTCGGGACGGTGGACGCCTACTGGGAAGCGCACATGGACCTGCTGGCCTCCCCGCCCTCGCTCAATCTGAACGACCGCTCATGGGTCATCCACACCCGCAGCGAGGAACGGCCCCCGGTGCACATCGCCAAGGGCGCCGAAGTCGAGGACAGCCTGATCACCGACGGCTCGCTGATCTGTGAAGGCGCCAAAGTGATCCGCAGCATCCTGTCGCCGGGCGTGTACGTCGGCCCCGGCGCGACCGTCTACGAGAGCGTGATCCTGACGGACAGCTACATCGAGCGCGACGCGACCATCCAGCGGACCATCCTCGACAAAGGCTCGGTCATCGGCCAGGGCACCTGCGTCGGCGAGATTCTGGAAGCGCCCCACCTGGGGATCGCGTGCATCGGGAAGAACTCGACCGTGCCGCCGAACTTCACTGTCAAGCGCAGCGTGGTGCTCGGCGTGGACCTGCTGGCGGAGGACGTGCTCGACCAGTATCCGGATCGCGTGATCCCGGCGGGCGCCAAGTTGGGTTTCAAACCGGCCAAGTAGCGAGATGAATGTAGGGGCTGCCCTGCCCCTACCGACTCCCCTGTTATTTACGGGACGAGGCATTGATGCCGTTTGACAATTGAAGGCGGAGATCCGGCCTCACCCCTAAATCCCCTCTCCAACAAAGTTAGAGAGGGGACCTGCCCGGCGGCCTAGGGGCAAGTCTGGAAAGCCTCCCGCCGAGCCTGCTTACCAGTGCCCCAACGCGACTATGCCGCCCAATGGTCCGGAGGGGTCTAGTCTACACCGCGCCTGTTCCACACTCAGAAAGGCCATGTCCACATGTCTGCTCAGGAAATCAGCCCTGATCTACAACGCACCCTTTTGACGCTCCAGCAAGACGAGATCACCAGCTATCACATCTACATGAAGCTGGCCGAGATGGTCCCCGACGACCATAACCGCGAGACGCTGCGCAAGATCGCCGGGCAGGAACAGCGCCACTACCAGACGCTGAAACAACACACCCAACGCGACGTCGAACCGGACCAGCGCCGCCTGCGGTTCTACTACTGGATCGCGCGGTGGTTCGGCCTGACCTTCGGCATCAAGCTGATGGAAAAAGGCGAAGAAGGGGCGCAGGCGGCCTACGGCAGCGTGCTCCAAGTGCTGCCCGACGTCGCCGCCATCCTCAAGGACGAGGAACAGCACGAAACCGACCTGATCGACATGATCGACGAAGAAAGCCTGAAATACATCGGATCGGTGGTGCTGGGGTTGAACGATGCCCTGGTCGAGCTGACCGGCGCGCTGGCCGGGCTGACTTTCGCCTTCCAGAACACGCACGTGATCGCGCTGGCCGGGTTGATCACCGGCATTTCGGCCTCGATGTCGATGGCGGCGTCGGAATATCTGTCGAGCCAGGCGTCCGAAGATGGGCAAAATCCGGCCAAGTCGTCGCTGTACACCGGGATCGCCTACGTGTTCACCGTCGCCTTCCTGGTGTTCCCTTACCTGATCGTCGGGAACTACCTGATCTGCCTGGCCTGGACGATGTTCAACGCCATCGTGATCATCGCCGCGTTCAACTACTACATCTCCGTCGCGCGCGACCTGTCCTTCCGCCACCGCTTCCTACAGATGACTTCGATCAGCCTGGGGGTGGCGCTGCTGTCGTTCCTGACCGGCGTCGTGATCCGGCAGGTGTTCGGAGTGAACGTTTAGGCGGGGGTGACGCTGCGTTTTACCCCTCCCCAGGAGGGGCGGACAGGCATTGAGATGGGGAGTGCTAAAGTCGGGATCATTTTTCGGTAGGGGCGTATTACAGTCCGCTCCCGCAGGTCTTGAGAGAAGTCGGGCGTCCCCCGACTTTCGCGTTCATCCGCCTCGTATATAATTGACACTTTAGGTGCCTCTTTTCTACTCACAACCACCGAGAGAAACACAATGAACTGCCCAAAATGTGGCGCGGAAAACGCCAGTTCCCGGCTGTACTGCTCGGCTTGCGGCACGTCGCTCACCAAACCGCTGTCTGAGGTTGCCCCCCAAAAACGCCGTTCGTATCACGCCAAGACCCTGTTAGGGATCGCCGGAGTGATTGCCCTCAACCTGTTTAGCTGCGGCCTTTCTTCGTACCAGAACAGCCTACTATTGTTCTTTCTCATCCTGTACGCGGAAATTCTCGCCGCCGTGGTCGTATTGTGGAGACGGGGAAGCACGACCGTCGCGATCACCATCGGCGCGGTGGCGCTGACGGTGGCCGTGCTGGCCCTCTTGGGGAATCTCTGGACCCGCTACGACACGAAGCGTTTCAAAGATCGCGTGAAGCAGCAGACCAAAGACATGGAGGCGCTGGCCCAAACCTGGGGGCCGGGCATCCTGGCGTGCGATGGCCGTAGGGATGCCGTCCCGGCGTCTCAGACGACCTCCGGGAAAATCGTGCTGGTCGAAGTTCCCCGGATCAGCGACTGGCAGACCCAACTGCCGCCTGGCGAACAGGCGTCGCCCGCCGAGCAAGCGTCCTGGGTGGTCTGCCTGAATCCGCAGAAGATCGACGCCGCGTGCGACTACGACGGCGGCGTGAAGTTGTCCTATCACCTGATGCGGCTGGACATTCGCCTGTATTACGTGGGGGACGGCCAGATCGAAGACCTCGGAGGAACGCAGATCGCGGGCACCGCCGACGATAGCTGCCCGCCCGAGGTCCACACCATGTACGGCGCGATTGATTACGTCATCCTGGCGGACGGCAGTCACGCCGGGCCGGGCACCCTGCACCTGGACCAGACGGTCTCCTTCGACCAGGCGTATCAAACGATCAGCCAGATGATGGCCGATCACAAGATCCCGGCCAGCACGGTGGCGCCCGCGCCGTAGCGCAGCCACGGCCCTCCCCCCTGACCCCTCACGATGGGAGAGGGGAAAAAGCGTGCGGATCTCCCTGACCGACACTTCCACGCGCTGCCCCGCCTCGCCACTGGGTGGTTCATCGTCCGACACTTTTGATAAATGTGAAGACTCGTAGGGGAGCACCAGCGTGTGCTCCCGCGGGCGGACACCTTAGTCCGCCCCTACCCGATCAAAAACTGTGGGTGACTGGACCACCGCGGGGCCAGGAGATCGGGGGAGGTTGATCTCCCGGCGGAAATCGAACCATCCCCGGTCCGTTTGTCCGATCCCACCCCTTGCGACTACAATGAAGATGCTGTTGGCGAACGATGTGCCAGAGCCTACCTCACCCCCCGGCCCCCTCTCCGAGGGCGGAGAGGGGATTTAGGGGTGAGGTATGAATTCGCCAACAGCATCAATGAATGCGTCAGGCAAAATTAGGACTCTACCTACCGAAAGAGAGTGTCGCATGGCTTCGATTGGCGCGTTTACTTTCGTCCTGCACAGTCACCTGCCCTACGCGCGGTTGGCGGGACGCTGGCCGCATGGTGAGGAATGGATTCATGAGGCCGCGTGCGAAACGTACATCCCCCTGCTGAACGCGCTGTACGAGCTGCGCGCCGAAGGGGTCAAATTCAAGCTGACGATCGGGATCACCCCGGTGCTGGCCGAGCAGTTGGCCGACGCCGACGTGCTGGATCACCTGGACGAATATCTGAGCGACAAGATCGCGCGCGCCAAACAAGACGTGCTGCGCTTCCGCGGTGAAGACGAAGCCCAGGGCGTCCCCCGCGAGGAAGCCGAAGAAAGCGCCCTGCCGCCAGTGGATCGCGAAGCCGTCGAGGAGGCGCTCGAAGAAGCCGACGAAGAGGAATTGATCGCCCCACCCCAGGAGAAGCCCTGGTGGGTCGGCAACGAGCACCTCGAATTCCTGGCGCAGTTCTACCAGCAGTATTACGAGCACATCAAAGACTCGCTGGATCGCGTCTACCAGCGCGACCTGATCGGCGCCTTCAAGCGGCTGCAAGACGAGGGCTACCTGGAGATCATCACCTGCGCCGCGACCCACGGCTATTTGCCGCTGCTGGGCCGGGACAGCGCCATCCGCGGCCAGTTGAAAACCGGCGTGCAGAGCTACAAACGCTTCTTCAACCGTGCCCCGCGCGGCATCTGGCTGCCCGAATGCGCCTACCGCCCCGCCTACTACGACGCCGAAGGGCGCATCCGGCCCGGCATCGAGCACTTCCTGGCCGAATACGGGCTGAAGGTCTTCTTCAGCGAGACGCACCTGATCACGGGCGGCGCGCCGGTCGGCGTGGCAGCGGGAGAGGCCATCGGGCCGTATGGCGAGATTCGCCGCCGCTACCTGGTGCCCATGTCGGCCAAGCCGCTGCCCACTACGCCGCTGACGACCTTCCGCGCCTACTACGTCAGCGACTCGACCGCCGGGCCGGACGCCGATCAGCACAGCGGCGTGGCGGTGATCGGGCGCAACAACGAAACCGGCCAGCGCGTCTGGTCGGCGGACTGGGGCTATCCCGGTGACTTCGATTACCGCGAGTTTCACCGCAAGGACGGCGTCAGCGGGCTGCAATACTGGCGCGTGACCGGGGCCAAAGTGGACCTGGGCGACAAGGATTTTTATCACCCGGATTGGGCCGCGCAGAAAGTGCGGATGCACGCCCAGGACTTCGCCGCACTGGTCGAGCGCATCTTGCAGGCGCAGTGGGACAACGGCGCGGGTTTCGGGCTGATCGCGTCCAACTACGATACGGAGCTGTTCGGCCACTGGTGGTTCGAGGGCGTGGAATGGATCAAACAGGTGCTCCGGCTGCTGGCGGCCAGTCCCGTCGTAGACCTGACCACCGCCACCGACTACATCGAGACGAATCCGCCCGACCAGGTGATCCACCTGCCCGAGGGCAGTTGGGGCGCGGGCGGGACGCATTTCACCTGGGACAACAACGAAACCCACTGGATCTGGGAACCGATCCACGAAGCCGAAGCGCAGATGGAGCGGCTGGCCAACCGCCACAAGGATCACTACGCCGACGACGTGATCCGGGGCGTGCTCAACCAGGCCGCGCGCGAGCTGCTGCTGCTCGAAAGCTCCGACTGGCCGTTCCTGGTCACGACCGGGCAGGCCCGCCAGTATGCCGTCCAGCGTTTCAGCCAGCACCTGGAACGCTTCCTGTCGCTGGCGACCAGCGTCGAGCGCCAGTCGCCCGATACCACGCTGGCCGCGCAGTTGTGGGAGAAAGACCGGCTCTATCCTGACATCGACTACCGGTGGTGGTGCACGGCGTAAGTTGCGCCGACCCGCACTCCGGTGGATGCGCGGGAATTCCAGTACAGTCGGGCAGAAGTTGATCCAGGGTTTTTCGTAGGGGCGTCAGCTTGCTGCGCCCTGGGCAGAGCAAGCTCTGCCCCTACAGAACCAATGGCGTATTTCAGCCAACGTGTACTACGACGAGCGGAACGCCTGATTCAAGGGGGTCAGCCATGCACAGGAAAATCACATCGACCGTGATGATCATGCTGGCGTTCCTCGCGGGCCTGGCCGGATTTCGCCCTCAGACTCTGGCCGCCCAGCAAGAGGACGACAACACCTTTATCGTGTGGGGACCTTCGGGTCTCCACCTGGATCAATATATCACCGCCACCTTTCAGGAGCGGCACCCGGATCTGAAGATCGTCATCACCGACCAGGGCTGGGACGAAGCGCTGCGCCAGAATTTGCAGAACGCGATTCTCATGGGCCGACCGCCCGACGTGGTGATCGGCGAGAACTACTTCCGGGCCTTTGCCGCCGCCGGGGAACTGCTGCCGCTGGACGACATCATCACGCGCTACGCGGACGACATCGTGCCCGCCACTTACGCCGGGGCCACCTATGAAAGCCACGTCTATGCCATGCCGATGTTCACCGGCGTTTTCGCCTTCGAGCGGAACTGCCAGGTGATCGACGCGGCGGGCCTGGACTGCGACCAGCCGCCGCAGGATTGGGATGAACTGCTGGCCGAGGCGGCGGCGATCACGACGGCGGGCGCGGGCGACTATTTCGGCTATACGCTGCAAGGGCCGGGCGGAACGGCTGTCGGCTCCGCCTTCCGCATCTCCGTGTACCTGGCCCAGCGCGATGCCCTGCCCTGCGCCAACGCCGAATGCACTGTGCCCCGCTTCGACAATCCCAACGCGCTGCCCGTTTACGAAATGCTGCGCGAACTCACCACCTACACCCCGCCGGGCCTGATCGACAACACCAATGAAACCGAGGTCTACGAAGCCCTCTTCCGGGGGTTGTCGGCCTACCAGATCGCCGGAAGCTGGCACGTGGGCTGGGCCAAAGATGCCGGGTGCACCACCTGCCGCTATTCCAGCATTCCCATCCCGCGCGACGGTCACGCCGCGAATCTGCTGGTGGGCAACGTGCTGTTTGGCGCGCCCAGCAAAGCCCCGCACCCTGAACTAGCCCGCGAATGGCTGGAACTGTTGATCAGCAGCGAGGTCCAGGAACGGGTTTTCACGCAGTTGGGGCGGCTGCCGGTCCGGCGCTCGGTGCTGAGCGGCATTCAAGAGACAGTCGATCCCGACACGGCTACGTTCATCGACGAGTTGTTGAACAACGAGAGCCTGACCATTCTCCCACAGTGGGAGAATCATCCGAGGGAAACCTGGACGATCTACAACGAACTGCTCACGGCAGTGCTGAAAACGGACCGTCCCATCCCGGACATTATGGACGAGGCGCAAGCGGCGCTTGAGGCCCTGCACTAACCTTGCGAAACCGAATTCATCCGTCGGCGTTGATCGCAAAGTTGTTTTCGACCATCCAAACGCGGCTGATCGGGGTGTTTCTCTTGAACACCCTGCTGACGGTGGCGATTGTGATGGCGTTCAATCACTGGCTGCGATCCCAACTGCTGGCCAACGCCGACGACGCCCTGTTGGTGAGCGCCACACAGATCGCCGACCGCGTGGACGAATTCAATCGCAGCAACCGGCAGGTGTTCAGCGTAGGCTCACGGCTGCCCGCCTTCCTCGAATTTCTGCAAGCGGACGAAGAACAGCGTCAGGACACCGACTTTCGCAACAGCACCCGGCAAACCCTCGACTCGCTCGAAATCGAGCCGTGGGACGAATACTACGTGCTGTCGCAGGCGCTCCTGGATCGCACCGGGCGGAACATTCTGGATACGGCCACGGAAAACATCGGGGCCGACGAATCCCAGCAGCCTTATTTTCGGGACACCCTGTTGGGCGGCGCGATCAATATCTCGGCCATTCAGTACCGCCCGGACCGGGGCGGGATTTATTACTACTACGCGCTCCCCTTGCGCGAGACGACCGCCCCGAATTCGGTGATCGGGGTGCTGCGCATTCAAGTCTCTATCGCCAGCGTTCAAAACATCGTTTTTGGCAGCGTCCGGCGCCAAGACCTTGAGGTCGCCATCTTCGACCCGAATTACGTGCGCGTGGTGGACACCCAGCACGAAGACCTTCTCTTTCGCAGTATCGCCACCTATTCACCCGGCGAGATCGCGGCTCTCAAGGGCCAATTTGCCTTACCGCCCCTGCCCGATGCGGAGGTCAGCGTTCCGGTGCCGGACCTGGTGGGCATCCTGTCCGAAACCCGCTCACGGCGGGTCGTTTCCGGCTTTACGACGCCCCACGCCGACAAGGAAGAACGGATCGCGGTCGTCGAACTGGATACCGTGCCGTGGCACCTGGTCGTATCGCAACCGGCTCAGCAGTACTACCAGCCGATCCAACGGCAGACGACGGGCATTCTGGTGCTCAGCGGGCTGCTGTTGATCACGTCGCTGGTGTCGTCCTATTTTGTCTCCCGGCGGATCACCCAACCGATCCGCACCCTGACGGCGGTGGCGAAACAGATCGCCGAAGGCGGCCTGCACCTCAAATCGCCCGTCACGTCGAGCGACGAGGTCGGGACGCTGGCCAAGACCTTCAACCAGATGACGACCGAGCTGGAGAGCGCGCGGGCAACGCTGGAAGATCGGGTCGAAAAACGCACGCAGGAGCTTTCGGAGATCAACGACAAGCTGAAGCACGAGATGGTCGAACGCCAGCGTTTCGAGAAGCAAGCCCTCGAATGGGCGCTGGAACGCGAACGCGGGCGCATCCTGACGGAGTTCATCCAGAAAGCGTCCCACGAATTCCGGACGCCGTTGTCGATCATCAACCTCAACTCGTACCTGGTGAAGCAGATGCTGCCGGTCGAAAAACGGCGGCACGTCGAACTGATCGAGGAACAGGGCCGCTATATCGAAGGGCTGATCTACCGCATGGTGTTCATGTCACGCCTGGACAGCGGGCTGACTACCCCCTTGAAATTCCTGCCCATCGACGAATTCATCACGACCGTGTACGGCAGTCGCGCCGATACGGTCAAGGAAAAGGGGGCGGTGATCCACCTGGACCTCCAAGCCGGAAACGCGGGCATCTACGCCGATTCCGAGCTGCTGTTCATCGCCCTGCAAAACATTCTGGACAATGCCCTCAAGTATTCCATCGAGCCGACCGAAATCTCCATCAGGACCGCGGTGCCAGGCGAGATGGTCTCCGTCACCATCGAGGACAACGGCACCGGCATCCCTGAAGAATTGCAAGAGCGCGTCTTCGAGCGTTTCTTCCGGGTGGATGAAGCGCACACCACGCGCGGCTTCGGGTTGGGCCTGCCGATTGCCAAGCGCATCGTCGAGAACATGGGAGGAACTATCGAACTCCACAGTGTGGTGGGCCAGGGGACGACCGTCACCATCCACTTGAGCACCAAGCCTCCAGGCAAGCTTGAATCGAGCGACGACGCGTAACTTTGTGCAACCCGACCAACAGTTCATGCTGGTGTCATAGGGGGGGTACATGGTAGAATGAGCAGCTAAGCCCGTTGGCACAAGGAGAAGTGTGTATGTTCACCAAGCGATTTCTCAAGAGTGGCAAGGTGAAAGTGGAGTTCGTACTGCCTGACGCCATCGCCGCCGAAGTTGAAACGGCCTTTTTGGTCGGTGATTTCAACGATTGGAGCGAGACGGCCACCCCCATGACCAAGCTCAAGAACGGCAAGGTCAAGATCTCAATCGAGGTGGAGCCGAATCGCGAGTACCAGTTCCGCTACCTGATCAACGGGAACCAGTGGCATAATGACTGGGACGCGGACCGGTACGTGGCGAACCCCTTTAGCGGTGATAACTCGGTGGTCAACACCCATCCCGACTAAAGGCAAACGGTTCTTCCAATATTTTTTGAGTGGGTGCCCTGCCGCCTCCATCCTCATCGCACCCACCGCATAGCACCTTCCCCGCCCGTATTGGCCTGAGCCTACGGGCGGTTGTCTAGGAGAGCGCGATGGTACATTTTGGACGCGAAGTTACCGGCAGTCTCGATCTCATGCTGCGGCGCGAGTGGCTGGTCACGAACGGGATCGGCGGCTACGCGATGGGATCGCTTTCCGGGGCGCGCACCCGCCGTTACCACA
>CAYRWY010000177.1:0-10926 GCA_964427955.1 uncultured Anaerolineaceae bacterium | reverse complement strand
TCAGTAAAACAATCTTTTCGCTCTTCTCTCGTTTTTCCTCTGTGTGCTCTGTGTCCTCTGTGGTGAATCGCTCTTGCTTTTCACGGGTCCACCTCCAACCGGATCGGCCCGCGCCAGTCCAGTGCGACCAGCGGGCGTGTCCAGGGCACGGCGGAATAGATCAGGCTGTCGATGCGGGTGGACGGCCAGAGAAAATGAGCGCCGGTCGCCAGCGTGATCTGCGCGATCAGCCGGTCGGCGGGATAGTACAGCCGGATGATCAGCCGTGGCGACGGGAGCACGGCGAGGTCGAAATACTCCGGTGCCCCGTGCGCGGCAATCAGATCGCCCAGCGCCAGATCGCGCGGTTCGAGCATCAACTGGTCGTTGGTCGGCTGGGGCGATTGCAGGATGGTGAGCCGGAGGGTGGCCGGTTGCTGGATCATCCAGTGTTGCAGCGATCCGTCCGTGGGCACGAGATCCTCCTGCCGGGTGAGGGTCCAGCCGGGCGGCGGCGCGTCGATCCAGGCTTGCAGATCGCGCGCGGACGCATAACCGGGCCGGAGTCCCTGCCAGCATGGCGCGGCACAGTCCGGATCGGGCAGCAGCGCTGCGACGCGGGCCGGAGGATCGCGCCGGGCGGCGGCGTGAACCAGGCCGGTCAGCGCGGTGCAGACGGCGAACAACCCGACGATGGATGCGAAAAGAAGCCTCATGACTCAGAATTCTAGCACAGACCCGGCGATCCGTTTGTCGAGATGCCTTAACCATTCCGATGACAGCCTTCTGGACACCCGGCGCGTTTCGCAGTACCTTATGGGGTGTGTGAATTCGCATCACTTTTCCCAGGATACCAGCATGGGCAACCTCAATCCCAATCTCTTGACCAAAGATACCCAGGCCGTGATGGATGATGCGGTGGACATCACGATGACCTACGCCAAGCCGCAGCTCGTGCCGGAGGCGGTGTTGTGGGCGTTGATCCGCAGCAAAGACACGGCAGCGTCGCGCGTCTTGCAGTTCTTCGCCGAAAAGCGCGGCGCCGATCTCGACCGGTTGGAGCGCACCGTCAAGCTGGCCGTGCAGAGCCGCCGTGACACCAGCGGCGATCTGAAATACCTGGCGGGCGGCAAAAACGCGGTAGACCTCAGCCGGGGCATGGTGATCGCGCTGGACGAGGCGCTCAGCGTGGCGCAGGCCATCGGCGTATCGACCATCGACACCGATCACCTGCTGGGCGTGATGACCGAGCGCGAAGTCGGCACCGCGGGCATCCTGACCCAGTTCGGCATTACCAAGGCCGCCATCCGTGACAACCTGACCTCCGCGGCGACCAGCACCGCCGTGATCCGCCGCGCCGACACCGACTCCAGCGCCGATATGGTCGCCGCCGCCCAGGCCGGATCGCTGCAAGCGGTCTTGTTCCGCGAGGCGCTGCTGCGCGAGTTGATCCAGATGCTCGGCCAGACCGTCCACCGCCACGTCGTGCTGGTGGGACCGGATGGCGTCGGCAAGCGCACCCTGGCCTACAGCCTCGCCCTGCTGATCGCGGAGAGCAAGGGGCCGAAGGGGCTGTCCAAGCTGGTCCAGATCGACGAGCGCGCGCTGCTCGACCAGCAGGAAAAAGCCGTCAACGGCGGGCTGGAGCGGGCTAAGGGCGGGATTCTGTTCATCCCCCACATTCACCGCTTCTTCGGCGGCACGCTCAAGGCCGAGTTCCCCAAGGCCGCGCCGATGCTGCAAAAAGCCTTCCTGGGCAGCGATCCGGTCATCATCGGCTCGACCACCCAGGCGTTTTGGGACGAGCGCCTGCGCGGCATCAACACCCTGGCCGAAAACGCGCAGTTGCTGCACGTCCCGCCCACGGACTTCGACGAGACGGTCGAGATTCTGAAGGTCCACGCGCCGCACCTCGCCGCCGATTACGGGATCGAGGTGCAGGACGAGGCGCTCAAAGTGGCGGCCAATCTCGCCCGGCGCTACATGAGCAGCACGCCGCTGCCGCTCAGCGCCGAACACCTGCTGCACCGGGCCGCCTCGCTGGTCAGCCTGAATGATCAGACGCATCTCGCCTTCCGCCAGGAACTCGCCGACTCGGTGCTGGACGCCGAAGATGTGACGCTCGCCGCCGCGCAGATGACCGGCATCCCGGTCAGCAAGCTCGGCCAGGATGAGCGCACCAAGTACGCCAGCATGGTCGAGCACCTGCACGAGCGCATCATCGGCCAGGAGGACGCCGTGATCGCGCTCAGCCGCGCGGTCAAGACGGCGCGCGTCGGCCTGAAAGACCCCAAGCGCCCGATTGGCTCGTTCCTGTTCCTGGGGCCGACCGGCGTCGGGAAAACCGAACTGGCGAAGGCGCTGGCCGAATTCATGTTCGGCAGCGAGGACGCCATGCTGCAACTCGACATGTCCGAATATATGGACGAAAACACGGTCAGCCGGTTGGTCGGCGCGCCGCCCGGTTACGTCGGCTACGAGGGCGGCGGTCAGCTCACGGATCGCGTGCGCGAGCAGCCGTACATCGTGGTCGTGTTCGACGAAGTGGAAAAAGCCCACCGCCGCGTATTGGACGTGATGCTCCAGGTGATGGAAGAAGGCCGCCTGACCGACGCGCAGGGCAACGTCGCCAACTTCGCCGAATCGGTGATCATCATGACCAGCAATGTGGGCGCGACCGATCTCGAAACGACCGTGATCGACGACGAAACGCGCGAAGCGGTCATGGAAGAAGTGCGCACCGCGTTCCGGCCCGAATTCCTCAACCGTATCGACGAGATCGTGATCTTCCACCCGCTCAGCGAGGACGACCTCGCGCAGATCCTCGATCTGCTGCTCAAAAAAGAGGGCAAACTGGCCGTCGAGCGCGGCCTGACGCTCGACTTCACGCCCAAGGCCAAAAAGTGGATGCTGGCCCAGAACGATCACCCGGAGTGGGGCGCGCGCCCGCTGCGCCGCATCATCCAGCGCAACGTCCGCGAGCCGCTGGCCGATTATCTGCTGCAAGAGAATCCGCAGGCCGGGACGACCGTCAAGATCGACGCCACCAAGACTGCGCTGAAGTTCGAGATGGTGAAAGGCAAAGAATAGCGTGTGGTCGGGGCGACTGCATGATCCAGCCGCCCCGTTTTCTTCTTCGAGGTGGGGATGTCTGAAAACCCTGGCGAGACCATCAAAACACTCGAATACTCCTATTCGGCGGAAGATCAAATCTCGATGTACTGCGCGAGTATCCGCTGGCGGGATTATGACTTCATGATCCTGATCATGACCGTCGTGGTTGGATTCTTGCTGATCCCCTTGAGCGTCGGCCCGCTCGCGATCCTGGTCCCGCTGCTCGGCGTGGC
Organism: uncultured Anaerolineaceae bacterium; assembly: GCA_964427955.1. Lineage (GTDB taxonomy): Bacteria > Chloroflexota > Anaerolineae > Aggregatilineales > Aggregatilineaceae > JACRBK01. The sequence goes on along the minus strand of CAYRWY010000177.1, from coordinate 7,600 downwards.
CTATCCATTTCGCCGTATGGAACTGATACGGGGCCAGCACCGCTGGGAGGAGGCGCGCGGCCCGCTGCCCACCCAGTGGCACGCATTCGACGGCGAATTCATCGCCACGACGCTGAGCACCGGGGCAGCGAATCGTCTGAAACTGGCCGATTTCCAGGTGGCGGTGACGAGAGACGATCTCCTTTATCTGTACTTTGACCGGTATCACTATCTGGCGATCCCCTGGCGTGCGTTTCGTGGCCGGGACGACATCGACCGGCTGTATGCCCAATTCAAGGTCATTGGGCTGCCCGTCAGCCAGAAGCATCCCAAATCAAGCTGGCAGGGGTTGAACTCATGACGACGCTCAAGACGAAAGAATATACGCTCGATCTCCAACTGGTGAGCCGGTATGTCCGGGCCACGGCGCGTCGCCCGGTGTACCTGGTGATAGGGGTGATAGCAGTCGTGATCCTGCTGGCGCAGGAGCAAATTCACACCGGTCCGGTCATCTTTGTGCTGATCGTCCTGGGCCTGTACGCGCTGCAATACGAGGCGTCGCTGCGGAAACTGCCCGCCCGACTGGCCGCTCAAGAGGCGTTTTCGCAGCCGCGCTGGAATGAGATCGACGACCAGTCCTTCACGGTCTCTTTCAAGAATGGCGTGTCGGATCGCAGTCCGCTGGAAAACCTGGTCGCCAAAGCCGAAAAGCACCAGGGCTATTATGTGCTTCACTTGAAACGCAAACCTAAATCAGTCACCTTCATCCCGCTCGACGCTTTCGAGACCGACGCGGATCGCCAGCAGTTCGAGGCCATCCTGGCCCGGCACGGCGTCGTAGTTTCCTCAAAATAAGCTTGTTTGAAAGGAAAGCTATTGATGGTCTCCGTACCGGATCAAGCACTACCCCTGATCGCGAAAGAGTTCTCCTACACGGCGGAGGAATTGGTCCAGCTCTACGGGGTGTCCTTCTCGTGGGCCGCTCACGCGCTCAAGGTGGTGTGGATCGCCGTCATCCCTGTCGTGATCTTTGGCGTGCAGTTTGAAAACACGAACTGGGCTTGTCTTGGACTGATCCTCACCGTCGCCGTGCTCGCCGGTGGGCTGTATTATCCGTCCTGGCGCAGACGTCAGATGCGCCGCGCGCACCAGCGGGCCGAAGCCGAGGATAGACTGCCGCGCCAGCGTTTCGAGTGTGATGTGGTTTTCGTGACGCTGGAAGAGAGGGGGCTGGCCGCGAAACTACGCCTGGATGCGTTACTGGGCGTCACGCAGGGCGATACGTTTCTTTTTCTGTACCGCGCCCGCGGCTCGTTCACGGCGCTGCCCCGGCGCATTTTCGAGGGCGACGAGGAGCGCCGCTTCCTGGAAATTCTCGCCGTGAATAAGGTGAAAGTCCGGTCCAGGCATTTCCGCTGAGAGGGGGCAGGGTGGTCAAAACGAAACCGTTTGTGGTGAGCAAGCGCGATCTGCGCGCGGTGTGGATGCGCGGGCTGGTGCGGCCTGAATTGTGGGTCGGCCTGGGCTGTATCGTGCTGATTATCACGGTGCTGAGCTTGCTACGCGGGAGTGTAACCTACGGGTTGGTGCTGGGTGTGCTCGGCGTTGGCTTTTTCTTGCAGTATTACGCCCGTTCTATGCGGCACGAGGTCGCCGCGAGCCGTAGAAATGGTTGGTTCGACCAGCCGCGCTGGTTGGAGTTCGACGACGTGACGTGGACGACCCACGAGGCGGACGGGACGTATATCCAACAGAAGCTCGCCGGACTGCTCCTGAAGGTGGAACGGCGGGCGAGTGCCTACGTGCTGCACTTCAATAGCACGCCGCGCACGATCTCCCTGCTGCCGTTCGCTGCGTTTGAAACAGAGGCCGACCGCCAGGCGTTCGAGCGCATCCTCGCGCGGCATCAGGTGCCGGGGCTGACCGTCGGTCCCCTGCCATTGGAGTCGGTAGATCTCCCGCCCGGCGACTCGGCCTCTACCATGAGCGAGGTCCCGGCAATCATTGTGACGAAGGCTATCACTTTTTCCAGGGAGCAGTTGATCGAACTGAAGCTCGCCAATGGGATGACGTCGTTGGAGCAAGTGGCGAAGTTCAGCCTGGAGGCGCTGATTGCCGTTTTTATCAGTACCTTCATCCCGTCGCTGATCATTTTCTGGATATTGAGTAGCTGGCTGCTGCGGGGGTTGCTCGCCGGGGCGGTCGTGATCCCGATGACGCTGTGGTATTACGTGGTGATCGCGAATGGTTTTGCCTATATCACCGAGCGGCGGGCGCATGTGCTGCGGCGGCAGGCGGGCTGGTACGATCCCCACTGGTACGAAATCGACGCCGAGTTTCTCACCCGCTATCAGGCGGGGGAAAGGGATTGGCGGGGACGTCTCGATCATATCGAGAAAGTTATCCGGTTTCCCGGTTATCTTATGTTACAACTTGTGTCGGGCGCGGTCATTCCCCTCCCCACCAGCGCTTTTCAGTCCGAGTCCGATCTGCGGCATTTTGAAGACCGGCTGCGCGTGTCCCCGGCTGATCCACCGCCGCCGCGCACCATCAACTTACTCTTTCTTAAAATCACCTGGCCGCGAGCTTCCTGACCATGACGACGATCAAGACCTTACCTTACACCTGGACGGTAGACGAGATTCGGCGGCTGGATCGGCTTTCGATCCCGGTTGCCAGACTGGTCGTGTTGGGAACCAGCCCGGCAGCACTCCTGATCGGCGGGATCGCCGCCCGGCTGTGGAGCCTCGACAACCGCCTGTTTGGCGCGGCGCTGCTGTGCTACTGGCCGCTGATCCTGGCCGAACTGGTGTTGTTTCTTCTGGCGGTTCGGAGCTTCCGGCGTGACCGGCGGCGCTTTTTACACCAGCCTCAGATGGCTATGGAACGCTGGCACGAGATCGACGCGGAATTCTGTGTTACCTATCTGGCCGACGGCACGTTTTCCCGCTTCCGGTGGGCGGCGGTCGATGGACGGGTGCGCCGCGATACCCACAGTTACACGTTTGATTCTTCGGCGGTCTCCCTGGTGATTCCCCTGCGGACTTTTGCCAGCGAGGACGATCAGCACCGGTTCGAGGCCATTCTGGCGGCGAAGGGCCTCCGGGTGACCCGGAAAAGCTGATCGGGGGATTCCAACACAGCTTTATCGAAAACTGTGCTATGATCGACTATAGAAGCCCTGCGGGACGCGCTCTAGTGCGTCAAAACTCGTGGTTCGTAGCTTGGTATCGGCGAATGAGTTAAGGATAGGATGCTTCTATGTCTCCACAGTCTAATCGGCATACCCCTAAGGAAAGCGACACTGAACGAGCCCAAACCAGTCTAGGAGTCCAGCTCCCTTCCATCACCCGCCCGACGTGGCCGGGTGAGATGTTCCGTCGCGGAACGCGGGCCGGACGGATGCGCGCGCGGTACCAGGTGGGCCGCGCCTATCGCCCGATCCTGGGCTTCCTGGTGACCCATCGCCGCCGCTTCACGACCGGGAACAAGCATGGTCGGGGCGGTCCAAGTCCGTCCGAAGGTTAAACAGCACTCAACGGGGCATCCAGGGGCGGGTGCCCCGTCTTGTTGTCCGGCGTTAGTGGCAATTTTCACCCGACTCTCCGTATGTGTTGTTAAAGGTCAGTCAATAGTCGAGGAAACTAAATATGGTTAGCCGCACACGGTTATTTTTGACGGTGTTTAGTTTGTGCTGCCTCGGTATCACGGGGGCGGGTGCGCTGGCCCGCCAGGCTGCCCTCCCGGACATCGCCATCGACGATCAGGCGATCCTGCCGGGCGAGAGTTTCCAACCGATCATCCTGGCGGCGGCGCTTCAGGATGACACTTATCCTGCCGATCAGATCACCTGGACGATCTCCAACAACCGCCACCTGGCGGTAGATCTCGCTGACGGCGTCGCGACGGTGACGCCGGTCGATCCCGCCTGGCGCGGCCAGGAGACACTGCACGTCGAAGCGTGCGATGCCGCCGCCAACTGCCGGGTGGATCGCGCGACCTTCTGGGTGATGGACGCTGCCGCCGTGCCGGTCACGGTGACGTATGTCGGCAACTCCGGGTTCATGATCACCGCCGGAGACGTGAAAATCCTGATCGACGCCATGTTCGAGGGCTTCGGCAGCAACAGTTACACGCTTCCTGCCGACGAGGTCAACCTGCTGGTCAACGCCCTGCCGCCCTTCGATGGGATCGACCTGATCCTCGCCACGCACGATCACGGCGATCACTTTTCGGCCTCGATGATCTGCCAGCACTTGAAGAACGATCCCGGCGCGCAGTTCGTCTCGACGGCGGCAGCGGCCACGGCGGTGAGGGCGGCAGGCTGCCCGGCGGTGGGGATCACGCTGGCGCAGGGCCAGCACACCGAACGCATCGTGAACGGCATCGACGTCGAGGCGATGTTCCTCTCGCACGGCGACCTCGTCTACGAGAATCTCGGCTACCTGATCACGACAGGCGGGCGGCGCTTCTTCCATACGGGGGACATCGACGACTACCTGGTGACCCAGGATTATTTGATGTCGCTGGGCGTGCCGGACAAAAAGATCGACGTGGCGTTCATCCCCCACTTCTTCATGCGGGCCGCCTCCTCGCCCATCGTGGATGGCACCGCGGCGCGCTATTATGTCCCGACCCATTATGCCTTCACCACGCCGCCCATGAGCACCAGCCTGGTGCTGCGCTACTATCCGGACGCGGTCGTCTTCGATCACGAAAGGGAGACCTGGACCATGCCCTGATCGGGGCTGGCGGCTCCCTTTTTCCCGCCATCCCGACGCCTCCTCGGTAGCACCGCAGGGGAGGCGATTGTATAATCAGGGTAGGGGGTGAAAGGGGCTGACCATGCGTAAATTATGGGCATTGTTATGGGGCGGTTGGTCGGCGGCGCTGGGCCTGCTGCGCACCTGGCCGTCGATCCCGCCTGATCCGTTCCAGGGCCTGACCCTGGCGCAGGAAATCGTCGGGGAAGACCCCGGCCTGGGGCTGGTCGCCGGAGGCGTGGGCCTGTGGCACGGGCTGCGCGCCCGCAGCCGCCTGTCGGTGATCCTGAGCCTGATCGGGATCGTGCTGGGACTGCGCCCCATCGTGCGGCGCAGCGCGACCGGCTGGGCGCTGGCCGATGCCATGCGCGACGGCTTGGGACTCGGCTGGCAGCGCGATCTGCCTCCCGAAGTACATCAACGTTTCCTCCAACAGCACCGCACCGATCTGATCGGCACGCTGCACGGCCTGCTGCGCGCGCGGATCAACGTCACCCGCGACGTGCTCTTCGCCGCGCCGGACGGTCACGCGCTGCGGCTGGACCTCTACGATCCGGTCAAGGTGACGGGCGCTCGCCCGGCGGTGATCGTCGTGCATGGCGGGGCCTGGTCGCATGGCGACAAGGGCGATTACTCCCTCGGCCTGCATAACTACTGGCTGGCCGCGCAGGGGGTTGTCGTGTTCGACATCCAGTACCGTCTCGACCAGGCATGGCCCGCGCCGCTGTGCGATGTGAAATGCGCGATTCGCTGGGTCAAGCTGAACGCCGCCCGCTGCGGCGTGGACCCGGACCGGATCGCCCTGCTGGGGCGCTCGGCAGGGGCGCACCTGGCGCTGTTGGCGGCTTATACCGCCAACGATCCCGCCCTGCCGTCGAGCTGCTTTGCCGCGGACGGCGACCGGGCGGTCGATGAACACGTCCGGGCGGTGATCGCCGTCGGCGCTCCCGCGGATTTGCGGCTGATGGCGGCGGAGCACGATGGCGCCGTCCACCGGCTGCTGGGTGGATCGCCGGATCAGCGTCCGGATGCCTATGCCGCGGCCTCGCCGGTGACGCACGTCCGGCCCGGCTTGCCGCCGACGCTGCTGGTACACGGCCAGCGGGATCGCACCGTCCCGCCCAACCATGCCGAACTGCTGGCGAATCACCTGTGGGCTGCGGGCAACACGGCGGTGCTGCTGCGCGTGCCCGGCGGACGGCATGGCGTGGACGCGCTGCCGGTCGGCCTGAATGGGCCGCTGGTGCAGTACGACGTGGATCGCTTCCTGGCCTGGGCCTTTTTCGGGCAGAATCGCGACATCGGTTGATGCTCAGGCCGGATAGACCTTGAGCTTTCGGGGCGGGCCGCCGCGGGCTGGTAGGGTCCCGGGATAGGGTGCGGACCGTGCAAACCTCACCCCCCGGCCCCCTCGCCACCCGGTGGCGAGGGGGCCGGGGGGTGAGGTAAACAACGCCGCGCCCCGTGGTCACGCGGCGGTCACGCTGACCGGGTAAGTTGGCGGTAGAACGGCAACCTGTTATATCTTGGCATGGGGGCACTTCCAGCGTTGCCCCCTATCATGTTAGGTAGGAGGAAAAACCTATGAAGCGACGGGGTGCCCTTGCAGTCGTGATCCCCCTGTTCCTGGTCGCCGTGCTGAGCCTGGCGCTGCTGAACCAGGTCACGCCGCAGGCCAGCGCGCGCGGGGTCGAGCCGCAGGTGCTGGCCGCGCCTGCTGCCCAGAACAGCGCCACCTGGACGATCACGGACGACGTTTTTACCAGCAAGTACCCGCACGGATTCAAGTTCAGTATCCAGGCGTCCAGCAGCGGCGGTGCCATCGAGCGCGTCCGCGTGATCTGGAACAAGGCCACGCTGCGTGCGACCGAAACGCGCCAGGTGTATGCCATCGACGCCGAGCTGGACGAAGGAACGTATCTCGCCTCCTGGGAGCCGGACGCGACCCAGATGCTGCCGCCCTGGTCGCTGCTGGCCTATCATTGGGAATTCCGCGACGCTGCCGGAAACGTGTACGAGACGGAGCCGGTCCAGGTCGAGTATGCCGACAATACCCAACCCTGGCAGCGCAGCGAATCCGACGATGCCATCGTGTTCACGCTGGACCTTCAGGACGGCGTGCGCCAGGATGTCCTGGACGCGCTGGCCCAGCAGCGGGACAAATACCTGGCAGTGTGGGGCGCGCCGCTGCCCTACCGTCCCCGTATCGTGCTGTTTGGCGATCTCGACGCCTGGAATGCCTGGCGGACGGTGCCGCAGTACGGCAGTGGAGTCGTGGTGGGCCAGACCTTCGACCAATGGGGCGTGATCGCCCAGGTAGCCTATCCCACGCCCAATTCGGATACGCTGTACGAGCTGGCCTATGCGACGGTCCCGCACGAAACCGAGCACCTGTACCAGGGCGAGTTCCTGTCCGGGCGCAATCGCAACGACGTGCCGGGGTGGTTCATCGAAGGGGATGCCACCTTCTTCCAGATCGCGCAGTATGAAGATCCGTTGGGCTACATCCGGGGCCGCGCCGCCGACGACACCCTGCCGCGGCTGCTGACCGACAATCCGGCTGACGCGCCGCGCACCGACGGGGATAACTGGATGGACGGTTACTACGGCGGCTATACCTTCTTCCTCTGGCTGGAAGAGACGACCGGCGGACTGACGGCGGAAGCGCAGGCCATGAAGCTGCTGGCTCAAGATGCGCCGTTCATGAGCACACTCGAACAGGTGACCGGCATGACCACCGACCAGATCGAGCGCGCCTGGCGCGTCTGGCTGGGAGCGCCTGCCGAACCGCCCGCCCTGATCCCCACCTGGACGCCGCCCGCCATGCCCTGGATCGTCGCGACGGCCACGCCGAAACC
>CAYRWY010000176.1:0-10948 GCA_964427955.1 uncultured Anaerolineaceae bacterium | reverse complement strand
GACGCCAGATCTGTGTGGCGCTGGATTATGCCCACCGCCAGCAGTTGATTCACCGTGACATCAAACCGGCCAACATTCACATTACGCCCACCGGCCAGCTCAAGATCATGGATTTCGGGCTGGCGATTTCGGGTGAAACGAAGCGGCTGACGGCGACCGGGCGTATCATTGGCACGCCTGCCTACCTGTCGCCGGAGCAGGCCCAGGGGCTGCCCCTGACCCCGCGGACCGACATTTACTCGACGGGCGTGGTCTTGTACGAGTTGGTGACGGGGGTGCTGCCCTTCGATGCCGACGATATTGGCGTGCTGCTGCTCCAACAGGTGAAGAAGCCCCCCAAGCCGCCCAGCGAAATGGTGCCTGAAATTCCTCTGGCGTTGGAACAGGTGATTCTGAAAGCCCTGGCCAAACACCCGGAAGCCCGTTTCGAATCGGCAGGCGCGATGGCGTCGGCTCTGGCGGAGCTGTCTCCTCTGACGGATCGCACGATAGATACGCAGGTGGCGGTGGTGACCCCGCCCGAACTGGAGCCGGTAGAACTGCCTGAGGAAGCCGCTACGGGTGTGATCCGGGTGGGACTGGCCGATGATCACCGCGTCTTGCGGACCAGTCTCGCGCTGTTCCTCGGCGAGCAGGAAGATATGGTCATCGTGGGCGAAGCCGACGACGGCGAACAGACGCTCAAGATGGTGCGCCAGGCCGGCCCGGACCTGATCCTGCTCGATCTGAACATGCCGGGAACCAGCGGCCTGGACATTCTGCCGCAGATTCGTTCGACCTGGCCTGAACTCAAAGTCCTGGTGCTGACCGGGCGCGATGAAGACAGCTACATCGTGCGGGCGCTGCGGGCCGGGGCGCACGGCTACGTGTTGAAGACGACGGGTGAGGATGAGCTGGTCCGGGCAGTGCGTGACGTAGCGGATGGCAACCTCGTGTTGGGACGCGGCGTAGCGGAGCGGGTGGTCCAGGGGTTGGTCTCTCAGGACTCCAACCACGCGCCTCGCCTGAGCGACCTGGATCGCGCCATCCTGATGGGGATCGCCTCGGGGATGAGCAATGACCAGATTGCCGAACGGCTGCGTCTGGACCCGCAGATCGTAGACGAACAGCTCCTGGTGCTGATCAACACCCTGGGAGCCAAGTCGCGCACGGATGCCTCGCTCATTGCGCTGCGGCGCGGGTTGATCATGCTCGAAGATTTGCACAACTTCTAGGGCGATGAATACTTCTCTGGTAACCGAAAAAGCCGGGTGGCGGATACCGTCCTACGCCCAGTCGATGCTGTGGGTCCAATCCGGCGCGCAGTCCGTTCAGGCGGCAGGCCCGCAAGGCAAATTCAGTCTGGATGGGGCTGAGGGCGAACTCAGCCTGGCCTGGGGCGTCTCCGGCGGCCCGACGCTGGCCGTCTGGCCCTCTCCGGCGGCGCTGGACTGGCGCGGTCAGGTGACGCTCAGCGGCTTTGTCGAACGTCTGCATGTGCTCGAACAACACGGCCTCGAACTGATCATCGCGGAGATCGAGGGCGACTGTCTGCCCGCCGGGTATACGTCACTTCCCACGTTGGATCAGATGCGGCAGGAGCCTTTCAGCCGCCTCGATACTTCCGAAGTAACCACAGCGCGCCAACACACCTATACCCTGATCATGCTGGCGGACTCGGTGCACGCCGAGTACGTTCACCATGCGATGGTCAGTGAACTGGCCGTAGACTGTTGGGCCTCACTCGGTCCCCAGGATGGACACTGGCACGACATCGTCGGTCTGCCGCTGCTGGTCGAGGCGCTGTCGCTGCTGGCCCCCGGCTACCGGTAAATCATCCTGTGGCCAGCGAGGCGACCGCCAATTCGGCCATCATCTCGCGGCTGACCGGCTGGGCATCCCCATAGATCATGCGTGTATTTTGGCGAATCCGCCGCAGGTTATGATCGCTGGCGAGCACCACGCTGCGCCCATTGCAGTCTGGGATGTGGAACCGGATCTCGTGACCCTGAAGCTGCTCCAGCGCCGAGAGCAGCAGCCGTTCGGAGGAAGCCGTGCTCTGGCTCATCCAGGGGCCGAGGGCGTAGCCGATTTTGGCCGGTCGCCCTAGCAAATAGCCCGCGACTTTGCCCTGCTGATAATCGACCCAGGCCAGGTTGGGATATTCTTCCAACAGCCGCGTCAGGATATGCGCGCGATCCAGGCCGAAGAGCGCCCGATCCAGGTCCAACACCGCCGGGAAATCGTCGCGGCGCAGGCGCCGGGCGCGCGGGCCAAGGTAGGTACTGGCCCGTCCTTCCCACAGTTCGACCTTGTACAGCTCCCGAAAACCCAATGTCTGGTAGAGCGGGCGTCCGGCGTCGCTGGCGTCGAGCATGATACGCTGGGTCCCGCGTGCGATCAGGTGATCCAGGGCGGCGCGCATCAACTGCCCGCCCAGCCCTCGCCGCTGGCGGTCCGGATCGACGATCAACATGCCGATCCACGCTAACTCGGTGTGGTAGGAGGTCGTCGTGACCGTCCCTACCAGCTTTCCTTCAGGCTCGACCATCACAAAACAGCCATCCGGGGACCAGTGAATCAGGCGTTCCACGTCGCGCGCCTGGTGCGTCCAGCCCACGCGGGTGGCGAGCGCCACGACGTTAGGGACGTCCGCATAGGTCATCGTGCGAATCGTGCGATCCGGCTCGCGCCGGAGTTGGTAGCGATCGTGCCAGTTTACGCTCATGGAAACCTCGCCAGGGCGTATGGTGAGATACGCCCTGGATGCTCAATGGTCGAGAAGTGGCCCTGGCGACTAGCCGTTGGTGATCGGCGTCCAGGTGGGGGCCAGTCCGGGGGCTGGCGTAACCACAGCCGGGGTGGGGAACGCGTCCGGCACGGCTGGGGTCAGGGTAGGAGCGGCGGTAGGAATGGAGGGTACCGGCGTCGCCTGGGCATTGACCACGTTGATCCGGATGTCGCGGGTCACGCTGTGCCCCTGGGTATCGTACGCGATCAGCCGCAGCGTGTACTGCCCATTTTGGAGCGCGCGCGTATCGAACTGGCCGAGCGGCGAATCCGGCTGCGTCCATTGGGTCGTCTGGACCACCAGCGGATCGCTGAACGTCGTGGGCGTGAACGTGACGCCATAACGGATTTCGTAATGGTGGAAATTGGGCACGTTGACCGTGCCAAACATCGTCAGAACGCCCTGGACGGTAGCATCCTGCACCGGGTTGCTGATCACCACGTAAGGCCGCGGCTGGCTGGGGTCGCAGTAGTCGGTGGGCGGCTGCGTGATCGGCGTCTGGATGTTGCGCTGGGTCGCCCAGGCGTTGCCGTCAGAGGTCGTGTTGATCCAGGTGACCGCCGTGGGGTCGTCGATGACCACGAAATTGACCGTCTTCACGTCGTCGGCGCAGGACTGGTTGGCCAGCTTGCCGGTGAACTCGTCGATTTGCAGCGCGCGGAAGATGTCCTTATCCGACGTGGGCGGCGGCGCGGTGTTGGCGAAGATGTCCGTGTGCACGCGCCCGTCACAGCCCTCGGACGGTTCGGCCCCTGAGTCGTCACAGACCTGTTTTTCGCTGATGTTCGCGGGTCGGCCAAACTGCTTGACGGTGACGCCCTGGTGAGCGGTGGTCATCACGTCGTTCCAGATGGGGGCCGCCCCGGAATAGCCGATGGCCCCGTACATGGGCCGGTTGTCCGAATTGCCCACCCACACCCCGACCGCGTAATCCGGCGTATACCCGATTGTCCAGATGTCGCGGCTGTCGTTGGTCGTCCCCGTCTTGACGGCGGCGGGACGGCCATCGGTCATATCCAGCGGCCAGCCATAGCCAAACTCGAAGGCCCGGGCATCGCTGTCGGACAGGATGTCGGTCATCAGATAGGCATATTCCGGGCTGATGACCTGCAAGCCTTCCGGCGCCGTGTCTGCGTGATAAATCTCGTTCCCTTTGCTGTCCTGGATATACAGGATCGCGTAGGGATCGACGCGGCGCCCGTTGCTGGCCAGCGTGGCATAGGCCGAGGTCATGTCGAACAACCGCACTTCGACGGCCCCCAGGGCGGTGGTCAGCCCGGCGTTCAAGGCGATGGGATCGCCCAGCGGGAATTCCAACCCGAACCGGTTGGCCATGTCCATGAAACGCTCCACCCCCGTGAAGTTCATCGCCTTCACGGCGGGGATGTTGATCGAATTACCCAGGGCATGGCGCACCGTCATCGGGCCGTGATACAGGTTGTCGAAATTGGTGGGCACGTAGCCGTTGAAGTCGGAATAAACGTCCCAGACCACCGTCGAGGGTGTCCAGTAGCGTCCCAGAGAGTCCGGTTCGAACGCCGCCAGGTAGACGATGGGTTTGATGGTCGATCCCGGCTGCTGCCCGGTGAACGCCACGTTCACCTGCCCGTCGATCTGGTCGTTGTAGTAGTCGGCACTCCCGACCATCGCGATCACCGCCCCATCCGAAGGCCGGATGACCACGACCGAGGCATTGGTCGCGTCGATCCCCCGCGCTTGCAGTTCGCCCAGACGCTGGGATACCGACTGTTCCGCCCCATTCTGGATCTTCTCGTCCAGCGTGGTGTAGACGCGATACCCGGCGCTGTAGATCGCCTGCGAGCCGTACTTGTCTTCCAACTGCTGCCACACGTAGTTGACGAAGTGCGGATGGGTGGCTTTGAATTCGGGCCGCTTGAAGGTGGCCGTTTCGACCAGCGCCAGGTCCAGAGTCAGTTCTTTCGGCTCCGGATCGAGGCTGGTCTTGGAATAATACATCATGCTGCCGTCCGGTTGAGGATTGGCGATGATGCAGACTCCGCCGCCATTGGGGATGCCGGACGGCGTGGTGTCATCGTGCTGGATGTAGATACAGCCGGTCCCATTGGCTTCGGCCATCAGGCGCAAGACGGACTGCATTCGGTTCATCGCCGCTTCCCGGTTGACGACCGGGTCATAGGTGGCCGGGGATTGGGGCAGCCCGGCCAGGAAGGCCGCTTCGGCGGGATTCAGGTCGCTGGCCGGTTTGTTGAAATAGGTTCTGGAGGCTGCTTCGATCCCGTAGGCGAAGTTCCCGTAAAAGATTTCGTTGAGATAGATTTCCAGAATTTCGTTCTTGGTATATTTGCGCTTGATCTCAGACGCGACGATGATCTCGATGATCTTGCGTTCTGCCGTGCGCTGGGACGACAGTTCGGTGTCCAGGACCAGGGCTTTGGCCAACTGCTGGGTGATGGTGCTCGCGCCGGAGACAGTGCCGCCCGCGGTCAGGTTTTGGTAAACCGCCCGCAGGATGGCCGACACACTGAACCCGGGATCGTCGTAGAACTTCTCGTTTTCGGTCGCGACGGTCGCGTCGATCAGCCAGGGGGAAATCTGGTTGAGCGGCACCGAGGTGCGCTGTCCAGTGTTCGGATCACTGAATTCGGCCAGGACCTGGCCGTTCGTGTCCATGATCAACGTCGTCTCGAAATTGGAGGCGCGATCCCGGAGCGATGCGACCGCGCCGGAATACTGATCGACCTTGTAGAAATAGTAGCCAATCATGGCGAGCAGCACGATCAACGTCAGCGCCATGCCGCCAATGATCGCCGCGACGCTGATGCGAATGCTCCACTTCAGGTAGAAATTGCGGTCGCGTTCGGAACCCAGCGCCTCGGCGTAATCGGGCTGGGGGAATTCGCCGATCCGGTACTGAGGCTTGGCCGGCGTGGAAATCGCGCCCGCGGCGGCGAGTGCCCCGGCGGCTGGTGCGGCGGCGCCCCGCGCGATGGTGAGATCCGGCGATACCGCGTCGGAACGCATGGTGGGTTCCGCGGCACCCGGACGGGCCGGAATCTGCTGGTCCTGGATCGGCGACGGCACGTAGCCGCCCAGTTCGCCCCCGGCTTCCACCTGGCGCGCTTTCTGCTGCGTCGCCGCTTCGGATGAGCGCACCGGCTCCAGGAACGGCGTGCTTGGTGACACGAGGGTCGCGTTGGGATCAACCTGCGGCACGCGCTTGGGCAGCAGCATACTCTCTTCGCCCGAGGAGACAGGCAGCGTGGCTTTGGGTTCCTGGGCGAGGCCGGTATCCGCTACGACCTCCTGCACGCCGGTTTCGGTGCGCACCGCGCTTCCCCGGACGCGCTCTTCATAACCCGGTGGGTTGCTGGCGACCCACGCTTTGCCATCATAGTGGTACCAGCGGTCCGATTCGACGCCGAGCATCCACCAATGGCCGTCATCGCCGAGGATCATCAGGCGCCGCAGTTCGGCCTGGAACTGCTCACGCGTGAGCTGCCCGGTCTGATACTGCTGGCGGAGGATTTTGACCTTCCGTTCGACCTCTTCGAAGGCCGCGGTATTGGTCGAATCCGCCGGAGCCTCGGCGGCGGGAGTCTCTGCCACAGGCTGCGGTTCCGTGCTGGCCGGGGTGACGGTGGATGAGCGGCCAGGCAGTTCCGCGTCGCTGAGCGAAGCCTGGGTAGAATCGACGACACCGCGCGCCCGCTGCTCTGCCAACAACGCCGCTTCGGCGGGCGAAAGCCCCGGCGAGTCGGGCTGCGGAGCCGTCGTTTGCGGCTGGGGGGTGCTGCCGGGAGCAATTTCCGGCTCCTGAGAGACGCTTTGAATACTGCCGGGTTTGGGGGTAGGCGTTTCTTTGCTTGACAACAGCCGGGTTGCCTCCTGATCTTGCGGTTCGATGGTCTGAGCTTCCTGTTCAGCCTGAACCTCGAGCAGCGGTTCTTGCTCAGCCGCCGGGGTCTCTGGCGAAGCTGCCTGCTGCCCATCCGGTTCGACGGCCATTGCCGCCGTGGCGGCGGCAGGCACCTCGTCCGCGACGACGGGCTGCTGCTCCTGAGGGCTGGCCCAGCCTTCGGAGGCTGCCAACTGTGGTTGGGTTTCAATCTGCGGTTGCGTCTCGTCAGCAGATGGGGTGGGTTCGTCCGGCTGAAGTGCGACAGCCTGAGTCTCGGCGATTGGTTCGCGGGCCTCGGTCAGCCGTTGGTCAAGCTGGGCTTCGGCGGGGACAAACCATGCGCCGCTGGGGGCAGGGGCGGTGTCGGGCAGTTCCTCTTGCCGGAGGTCCGACGGCTCGGCGGGAGCCTCTACCTGCGGCGCGAGTTCCACGGCTTCAGGTTCCGGTTCCGGGAGCGCATTGGGAGGCGTGTACCAGGCTCCAGTTTCGACCGGGTGCGATGAACCTTCCTCGACCGGCGGCTCGTGCCACCCGGTCAGCCCTTCGGGCGGGCGGGCGGAACGCGGCGTCGGCTGCTCAGGACCGGCATCCGATAAAGGTTGCTTGTTGTCTGCCATACTACACCTCATGCTCCACTGACGAGCGAGTTAAATTCATCTTAGCACTGCCGGGTAGTATTACACAAGACGTGGACGCTACGTCCCGCTTTCGGTCTGAGCCTGGGGCTTGCTGGCGACGAGCACGGTCCATTCGCCTTTCTGGGTGACGGCATTGTCCTGGTTGACGACCTTGAGTTCCAGGCTCACGAAACCCCCGCCCGCAGCCTTCATCTCGCGCAGCTTGGTCACCTGGACCTGGACGCGGATCGTATCGCCGATGAAGATCGGCGCGCGGAACTTCCATTCCAGCCCGGTGAAGGCGATCACGGTGCCTTCGATGAAGCCCATCTGGTAGGCCAGGCCGCTTGCCACCGAGAGGCCTAGCAGCCCATGCGCCACACGCTGGTTGAATTGGGTACCCGCGGCATACACGGCATCCGTGTGCATCGGGTTGAAGTCCCCGGACAGCCCGGCAAAGTTCACAATGTCCGCTTCAGTAATGGTCCTGGCACGGGTTTCGAGTTCCAGACCGACTTCGAACTCCTCGAAATACAGTCCTCGTGCGCCTTTTGATGGTTGTGTCATGGCTTATATCCCTGAATCATCTGAATGCGGCGTTGGAAAAACTTAACCTCTGCGATTTTAGCGCAGGTATCGGAAAGGCGAAAATGAAGTGAGAGCCGGGCGGCTAACTCCCCGGCTCCTTGAAGTCATAAATGCCATCGTGAACGAGCCAGCGCCCATCCCCCTGATCACAGATCATCGCGTCGCCGTCGCGGTGGAGAGGGCCGCCGCAGTTAAGACACCGGAAGAGCAGGCCATCCAGCGTCGCAGGCGGCGTGCTGCCCGCTGCAAAATTTTGCGTGAAGACGCTGGGCGAATAGGGGGCGATCTGGCCGGTATATTGGAGCAGGGCATCCAGCGCGACCAGCACCCGCCCCGGCACCACGCGTTTCAGCAGGCCCACCCGGAAGTAGGACAGCGCCAGCCTGCGCCGTGTCTCGAATCCGGCGTCACGCAGGCAGCGGGCCATGTAATCGGGGTGAAAATCGAAGTTCAGTTTGACGAATTCGACCGGCTCCGGATCGAACGGACTCCAGGCCTGTCGCTTGAGCGCATAGCGGGCGATAGCTTTGAGATTGCGTTTGCTGGCGTATTCCAGAACGAACGGCGCGCCCGGCGCCAACGCGGCCCGAATCTGCGCCAGGGCGGCGGGCACGTCCGCCATGTGATGGATCACACGCTCCATCAACGCGGCATCGCAGCTACCGGGCGCCAGCGGCAGGTGATAGATGTCCGCCGCCACGTACACGTAGCGTTCGCTCGTGCCCAGGTGGGCCTGGGCGTCTTGCAGCATCGTGCGCGAATAGTCCAGCACGATGACCTGATCGTACCCGCCGAGTTCATTCGTCATGCGTCCGAAGCCTGCTCCCAGGTGGACGATCCGTTTGCCACGCGGGGGGAGCAGGCGGCGCAGGGCGATGCGTTCGGTCAGGTCTTCATAGTCGCGCCCGCGACCTTCCCAAAACTCGGTCCGGTAGTGCGATCCTTCATAGTCACAGACTGGCGGGGTGATGTCGTTCAACAGCTTTTTTTCCTCTGGTGTACAGCGCCCCTACTGAGCTTGGGTGGGCTGTGGAATGATACCCATGTCCTTAATCGGCGTGGGCGACGGCATGGGGGTCGGAGTGTCGCCCGCCGGAGTCCCGGTCTCGGTCTCCGTTTCGGTTCCAGTCTCAGCCGCCCCTGGACCCGGCCAGGGGTCTTCGCTGTCGGTGGTAGGCGACAGCAAGTTGATCCCTTCGCCCTGAATCGCATCGATCGTGAAGTCCGGGACTTCGTCCCAGCCGCCAGGCAGATTGTCCAGGGCGCGCACGTAGGGTTCGAGCAGCTCGCGCAGGTTGTAGAAGGGTGTATGCAGCTCGGTTTCGTTGAGCGGAATCGAGACGTCCACTGGGAGGCTGATCGGGATCGACGTGTCCACCGGGACGGTCATGTCGAGCTGAACCGGCAGGACCAACCCTTTGGGCAGCACGATATCGACCCGTCCGTTGATCACGCCGCCGCCGCCGGGCAGGGTGAAGGTGGCGCTGGCGGCAATCGGCACATCGTCGGTGAGGACGACGTTCGTCGCCTGGTTGAGCGGCAGGTCAAACTGCACCGGAATCTGGTCGTTCACGTCGATGGTGCGATTGATCACCGCCTCGTCCAGCCCCACAAAGTTGCGGTGCAGGCCATCGACCAGCGGTTCGACGATGCCATTCTTGATCTGGAAAATCTGCATCAGGACCAGCAGCAGCACAATCAATAAGACCATATTGACCGTGAACGAAATCAACAAGGCCACGGTTTTGAAGCCATTCCACCACACTCTGAACTTGTGCATGGCAACCTCCTGGTGCAATTGGCAGGATTGGGAAGCGTGTGACCATCATAACACCAGCCCAAAGTGACGGTCAACTCTTGTCTGGCGCTTGAAAATGAAAAGAGGGCCTGGGATCGGCCCTCTTCTATTTCTGTGCTGGCGCAGTCTACAGACCCGCTTCCTTGCGGAGAATGTCGGCTTTGTCCGTCTTTTCCCATGCTACGTCCAGGTCGTCACGGCCAAAGTGCCCGTAAGCGGCGACCTTGCGGAACTGCGGCTTGCGCAGGTCCAGATTGTGGATGATGGCTGCCGGGCGCATGTCAAAGTGCTTGTCGATCAAGCGGGTAATGACCTCGTCCGGAACTGTGCCCGTGCCGAAGGTCTCAATGGCGACCGAGAGCGGGCGAGCCACGCCAATCGCGTAGGAAACCTGGAGTTCGAAGCGGGTCGCCAACCCGGCGGCGACCACGTTCTTGGCAATATAGCGCGCCATGTAGGCCCCCGAACGATCCACTTTGGTAGCATCCTTACCCGAGAACGCGCCACCACCGTGCCGCGCCACGCCGCCGTAGGTGTCCACGATGATCTTGCGCCCGGTCAGCCCGGCGTCGCCCAGCGGGCCGCCGACCACGAAGCGCCCGGTCGGATTGACGTAATATTTGGTCTTGTCGTCCAGCAGATCGATCGGGATGACGGGCTGCACCACGTGCTTGAGCACGTCTTCGCGAATCTGCTCACTGGAAATTTCGGGCGCGTGCTGCGTCGAGACCAACACCGTATCCACGCGCTTGGGCTTGCCGTAGGCATATTCCACCGTCACCTGGCTCTTGCCGTCCGGGCGCAGGTACGGCATCGTGCCATCCCGCCGCACTTCGGACAGGCGGCGGCACAGTTTGTGCGCGAGCATCGTCGTCAGCGGCATGAGTTCGGGGGTTTCGTCACAGGCAAACCCGATCATCATGCCTTGATCGCCCGCGCCAATCGCGTTCAGCTCGGCCTCGGTGACCTGGCCGGACCGCTGCTCTAGGGCCCGGTTGACGCCCTGCGCGATGTCGCCGGATTGCTCTTTCAGGGACACGATCACGCCGCAGGTGTCAGCATCGAAACCGAATTTCGCGCGCGTATAGCCGATCTCGCGTACCACATCGCGCACGATGCTGCCGATGTCCACGTACGTCGAGGTGGTGATTTCCCCCATGACCACGACCAACCCGGCTGTCACCGGCGTTTCGCAGGCCACGCGCGCCGTCGGGTCATCTTTCCGAGTGGCATCCAGGACGGCATCAGAAATCTGCGCGCAAATTTTGTCAGGAGGTCCTTCGGTGACCGATTCG
>CAYRWY010000175.1:0-10951 GCA_964427955.1 uncultured Anaerolineaceae bacterium | reverse complement strand
CCGGAATATCGGCCAGCGCCTGTTTCGCCAGCGTGACGGAATTGGTCGGCGTCAGCACCAACTGGGCGCGATCTTTTTGGAACACGACCAGCCCCACGCGATCCCGGCGCTGGTAGGCGTCGGTCAACAGCGACATGATCGCGCCTTTGGTGGCGTTCATGCGCTCGGCGACCGCCATACTCCAACTGGCATCCACCACGAACAGGATCAGGTTAGCGGCTTTGCGCACGCGTACCTTACGCTGTAGATCGCCCCGGTGAATCGAATAGGCCAGGCGATATTCGCCGCGCTCCTCTTCGCGCTCGCGCTGGAAGGGAGCCGCCGCGCGTAAGGTCGCGTCGAAGGCGATGTCGTCCAATTTATCCCCGGCGGGACGCGCCTGGATGTAGCGCCCGTGCTTGCGGTCGGTATGGGTGCGGCTGCGGCGTCCGCGCACCTTGCGCGTCAGCCGGTCCAGCGGCGTGTTCAACTGGCGCGGCGAAAATTCGGCAGTCGCCTCGGCTTTTTGCCCGCCGTCCCACCAGTGCGACTGCTGGGGCTGCTGGAAAATGTCCTGCTGTCCAGGCTGCGGCGGCGTATCAGGTTGGGTGGAGTCTGGCTGACCGGCAGGCTCGGTCAGCGTCTCACTTTTTTTTCCGCATCCTGGGAGGCGTGAGGAGCCTGGGTCTCGGCCTGAGTCTGGACCGCATCCTCGTTGTAGTCTTCGGAAATCTGCGACAGCCGCTCTTGCAGCTCGCCTTCGTACAGGCTCGCCTCGGAGAACGGGCCGCGCTTCAGACGGTGCGGCAGCGCCAGTTCCGCCGCCAGCAAAATGTCGCGCTCGGTGATTTGCAGCCGTCCCTCGAACGCCGCATGGGCGCGCGCCGCCTTGAGAATCACCAGGTCGGCGCGGTGGCCATCGACGCCCAGGCTGGCGGTCAGGGTCGCGATCATATAAAGGTCACGGCGGGTATAGCGCACCTGGTCCACCATGCGGCGGGCCGCTTCGATTTGCCCGGACAGTTCTTCCTCGCGCGGAATCCATTCCCGGCGGAAGGTCTCGGCGTCGGCGTCGAAGGCGATATGCCGTTCCAGGATCGCCATGCGCTCCCCGGCATCCGCCAGGCCGTGCACGTCCACCGACAGCGCGAAGCGGTCCAGCAGTTGCGGGCGCAGTTCGCCTTCCTCGGGATTCATCGTGCCCACCAGGATGAAGCGCGCCGGGTGCTGGAAGCTGATCCCCTCGCGCTCGACCACGTTCACACCCATCGCCGCCGAATCGAGCAGCAGGTCCACGACGTGATCATCCAGCAGATTTACTTCATCGACGTACAGAATGCCCCGGTTGGCGGCGGCCAGCACGCCCGGATCGAAGTGGCGCTCGCCCTTCTGGATGGCCTGCTCGATGTCCAGCGTGCCCACGACGCGATCCTCGGTCGCGCTGACCGGCAGATCGACCAGGCGGGTGCGGCGGCGCTTGGCGGGCAGGGTTTCCCCACGCGCCACGCGGTCGCGGCATTCATCGCAAAAACGTTCGGGCTGCTTGGGATCGCAGCCAAAACGGCAGTCGCCGACGACTTCGATCTCCGGCAGCAGGGCCGCCAGCGCGCGCGCCGCCGTCGATTTGGCGGTGCCACGCTCGCCGCGAATCAGCACCCCGCCAATGCTGGGATTGACGGCGTTGAGAACCAGGGCGCGCTTCATGCGCTCCTGCCCGACGATTGCCGTAAAAGGAAATACTACCTGTCGCACGGTGGCCTCGATCTATGTAGGTTAAATGGACCTAGTGATTATAACGCAGGCCGCCGTGTTGTGGCATAGTCCACTTAGGTCCATCTGACCAAAAAACTGGCGCGCCATCGTGCATTCTCTGCGCCGATTCTCCCCTGCGATAGCTTGTTCACCCGCTGAGGAAAGAAAAAGGTGACGATCTGTTGAAAATGGCCTTTGATTATTACCAGCCGAACGTGTATAATGCCCATGCGCTAAAAAGTACCGGAGAACAGGTTCAAATGATGTCCAACAACCCGAACCTCGGCCCGGACATGAGTGCTGACGACACTTTGCCCGAAACCGAGCACACCACTCCCGAAGTTCAGAGCGCCGCTGAGCTTTCGGACATGACCGCTTCTGATGAAACCACGACTCATGACATCGTGGTCAGTGCCGCCGACCTGGTGGACGCGCCGCCCGCCGTGGATGAGAGCGACGCCGGAGAACCCGACGAGCCGGAAGAGGAAGTGACCGAGAGTACGGCCCGCTTCCGTCGCGGTACCATCGTGGATGGTATCGTCGCCGCGACCAGCCCCACCGAAGTTCTGGTAGACCTGGGCGAAGGTCTCACCGGAGTCATCGCCAGCCGCGAGCTGGAACGTATGGACCGCTCCGCGCTGGAATCGCTCAAGATCGGCGGCAGCATTACCGCCTACGTGCTCAAAGCCAAAGGCTCCGACGGACGCCCTGTCCTGTCGCTGGCCCGCGCCGAAGAAGAAAACAACTGGCGCATGGCGGAAGAACACCACCAAAATAAGCAGGTCTATTTCAGCAAAGTGGCGGGTTACAACAAGGGCGGTTTGATCGTGCGGTTTGGCAAGGTGCGCGGGTTTGTCCCAGCCAGCCAGGTCAGCCGTGAGCGCCAACAGCGCGCCGCCGGTGAGACCCCTGAGGAACGCTGGAGCAGCATGGTCGGCGAAGACGTCGCCGTCAAGGTCGTCGAGATCGACCGTGCCCGCAACCGCCTGATCCTCTCCGAGCGCGCCGCGGCTCGCGAATGGCGCGAGCAGCAAAAAGCCCGTTTGTTGGAAAACCTGGCCGTGGGCGAGGTCCGCAAGGGCCGCGTGATCAGCATTGCCGACTTCGGCGCCTTCGTCGATTTGGGCGGTGCCGACGGACTGGTGCACCTGACGGAACTCTCGTGGAAGCACGTCACGCATCCGCGCGAGGTCTTGCAGGTCGGCCAGGAAGTCGAGGTCGAGGTGATCAGCATCGATCCCCAGCGCAAGCGGATCGGCCTGAGCATGAAGCGCATGGAACACGATCCCTGGCAGGCTGTCGTACAGCGTTACGGGATCGGCCAGTTGGTCCAGGCTACCGTGACCAAGCTGACCAAGTTCGGCGCGTTCGCCCGGTTGGTGGATGCCCCGGAGATCGAGGGCCTGATCCACATTTCCGAGCTGGCCGATTACCGCGTCTCTCACCCGCGCGAAGTCGTGCTGGTGGGCGACGTGCTCACGCTGCGCATCGTCAAGATCGATGCCGACCAGCGCCGCCTGGGGCTGTCACTCCGCCAGGTGGACTCGCAGAAGTATCTCGACCAGGACTGGCAGGCCATTGCCGACAAACTGGATACGAACCCGCCCGCGCCTGAGGGCGACACTCCCAGCGCGGAATAGCTTCTGCCGGTCGGCGCATGTTCTTTTTGAAATGATTGACGAGGTCCTGCCCCCTCCAGAGGGGTAGGACCTTTTGCCTTGCTCCGGCATACCCCGTTCTTTTTTTAGGCTAATTTTCATATCGATTGTGGCCCGGCTGTGTTACAATTGAACTAGAAAGACCGCAGCACACTTAAAAGTTGGTCACATTTTCGCACGCTGGTTAGTCTGATTCCGTTTTTTATGTCTTTTTGACACGAATCCATTGGTTAAACCGTGGGCGTTTTATCTACAATTAAAGACAGAGTATTGGACTCTATCGCCCATCAGCCAGTTCACCGCTCTTGGATTCGATTGGCACCAGGGACGGGATGAGGAGAGACCGTGAATATGTCAGGGAAAATGGAGCGCTTTACCCAACGCGCGCGACGGGTTCTGAGCCTGGCTCAGGACGAAGCCGAGCGAATGCAGCACTCCCACATCGGCACCGAGCACCTGCTCTTGGGCTTGATGCGCGAAGAAGGAGGGGTCGCCGGGCGTGTTTTGCGTGACATGGGCCTGCGTACGACCGAAGTCGAGCGGATCATCGAGCGACTGACCAGCACCAACAAGCGCCCCGGCGTCACCCGTATGGACCTTTCACCGGCCACCAAGAAAGTTTTGGAATATGCCGTTGAGGAAGCTCGCCGGATGGGCCACCACTATATCGGGACCGAACACCTGCTGCTGGGCCTGGTGCGCACCAACGAAGGCGTGGCGGTGGACGTCTTCCGCGAGTTGAAGATTAGCCCGGATGAAATTCGCCGCCAGACCCGGCGCGTTTTGCAGGAAAATCCGTCGCCCGCGCCGCGCCGTCCCATCGAGAGCACGCCCCAGGATCAGCCCGCGCGCACGCCGCGTCCCAACGCGAAAACGCCGCTGGTCGACCAACTGGCAACCGATCTGACCGCACTGGCCGAGCAGGGCAAGCTGGACCCGGTGATCGGGCGTGAGATGGAAATCGAGCGCGTGATCCAGATCCTCAGCCGCCGCCAGAAGAACAACCCGGCGTTGATCGGCGAACCGGGCGTGGGCAAGACGGCCATCGTCGAAGGGCTGGCCCAGCGCATCGTCGAACGCGACGCCCCTGCCCCGTTGTTGGGCAAGCGCGTCTTGCAGCTTGACGTCGGCTCGCTGGTGGCCGGGACGATGTATCGCGGCCAGTTCGAGGAACGCCTCAAGCGCGTGATCGAAGAACTCAAGACCTCCGAGAGCATCCTGTTCATCGACGAAGTGCACATGCTCGTCGGCGCAGGCTCGGCGGGCAGCAGCGTGGATGCCGCTAACATCCTCAAACCGGCGCTGTCGCGCGGGGAATTGCAGTGCATCGGCGCGACCACGCTCGAAGAATACCGCCGCCACATCGAAAGCGACGCCGCGCTCGAACGCCGCTTCCAGAAGGTCATGGTCGAAGAGCCGACCATCGAGCAGACCATCGAAATTTTGCACGGCATCCGCGAGCCGTACGAGGAACATCACAACCTCGAAATCACGGACGAAGCCATCGACGCGGCGGCCAACCTGTCGGCCCGCTACGTCCCGGATCGCTTCCTGCCGGACAAGGCCATCGACCTGATCGACGAAGGGTCCAGCCGCGTGCGGATGTACAAGTCGCCGGAATCGTCGCGCGTCAAGCGCCTCGAAGGTGAACTGGACTCGACCCGCGAGGAACTGGAAGCGGGCGAGGAACTCCCTACCGAGGAACGCGACGAACTCAGCGACCGCGTCAACGAGTTGGAGTTGGAGCTGGAGAGCTATCGCCAGCACTGGAATCCTGACACGCGCCGCGCCCGCCTGACCGCGGAAGACGTCGCGGAAGTGGTCGGCATGTGGACCGGCATTCCGGTCACCGCCATCCGCCAGGAAGAATCCGAGCGGCTGTTGCACATGGAAGCCGAACTCCACAAGCGCATCGTCGGCCAGCACGAAGCCATCGACGCCATCAGCAAGGCCGTCCGCCGCGCCCGCGCCGGGTTGAAAGACCCGCGCCGCCCCATCGGCTCCTTCATCTTCCTGGGGCCGACCGGCGTCGGCAAGACCGAACTGACCAAAGCCCTGGCCGAATTCATGTTCGGCAGCGAAGAGGCGCTGATCCAGCTCGACATGAGCGAATTCATGGAGCGGCACAACGTCGCCCGCCTGACCGGGGCGCCGCCCGGCTACGTCGGCTATGAGGATGCCGGTCAGTTGACCGAAGCCCTGCGCCGCCGTCCCTACAGCATCGTCGTCTTCGACGAGATCGAAAAGGCGCATCCCGAAACCTTCAACATGCTGCTCCAGATCATGGAAGAAGGGCACCTGTCGGATGCGCGCGGTCGCCGCGTCGATTTCCGCAACGCGATCATCATCATGACCAGCAACATCGGCGCGGAGATGATCAAGCGCGGGGCCTCGCTGGGCTTCGACTTCCCCCGCGAGGAAGAAAATACCGTCAAGCAGGATTACGACGACATGCGCAAGACGCTGATGGACAGCCTGCGCCGCGCCTTCCGGCCTGAATTCCTCAACCGCGTGGATGCGACCATCGTCTTCAGCGCGCTGTCCCGGCAAGAAATCACGGACATCGTGAACGTGGAGATCAAGAAGGTCAACGAGCGGTTGGCCGAGCGCGCCATGTCCCTCAGCCTGACCGACGCCGCCCGCGCCTACCTGGCCGACAAGGGCTACGATCCCGACTTCGGCGCCCGCCCGCTGCGCCGCCTGATCACCAGCCTGGTCGAAGACCGGCTGTCCGACGTCATCCTGGCCGGGCATGTCCGGCTGGGCAGTACGGTGAACGTGGACTACGACGCCGAGAAGGACGAGATTACCTTCTCGGAAAAGGTGCCCGAAGAGCCGGAGACGTCGGTAGGCACCCCGGCCTGAACTTGAGATGACAAAAAACGGCTCCTGCCTGGCGGGGGCCGTTTTAGTCTAACCAATTTATCACGTCCTCTTTACAAGCTTTCTATTGTTGTCGTGTATTCTTAGACATAATTGTTTTTGTGGAGAGGATGGGGGACATGTCGCATTCGATTTTGATCGTGGACGATGATTCAGAGCTGCGCATCCTGTACCGGGCCATCCTGGAACGAGAAGGCTACCTGGTCGACGAAGCTCCTAATGGCGCGGAGGCTCTCAAATATCTGATGAGCCACACCCCGGATGTCATCGTGATGGATATGCTGATGCCCATGCTGGGCGGTGAGGCCGTCATGCGCCGCATCCAGCAGATGCCCGCCCTACGCGATGTACGCGTCGTCGTACTGACCGCCTATCCGCGTTTCCGCGAATCGGCCCAGTATTTGCAGGCCGATCAATTCCTGGTCAAACCCGTCAAACCTACCGACATTTTGCAGGCGATTGCCGCTGCGCTCGACCATGGGAACGGCAGCGGTTGAAGCCCCTAGAGGACCGTTAGATGCCCTACCGGATTGACGAAGCCGAGACGCAGCTCCGCGAGCGCGGATTCAAGGTCACGCCGCAGCGCACCCTGCTGCTGCAAGTGCTGGCCGCCCAGTCCACGCATCTCGACGCCGAAGAGATCTACGCCCTGGCTCATGCCCACGACGCCAGCATCAGCCTGGCGACCGTCTACCGCACGCTGAACCTGTTCGTCGAACTGAAGATGCTCAACCACCGCTACGTGGAACCGGAGCACCGCCGCGAAGTCTTCCGGCTGGCCGAAGGGCCGGAGCAGCACTACCTCACCTGCGTGCGCTGCGGGACGCGGGTGCTGATCCACACCGATCTGCTGAACCGCATGGCCGGGGAGTTGGTGCGGCGCAAGGGCGTGAGCGTCACCAGCGCGTGCGCGTGCTTCACCGGCTACTGCCCGGACTGCACCGCCGAACTACGCCGCAGCGGGCAGGTGTAGTTCTAAAAACCACTTCCTGCCCCTCCCCAGGCAGGCAATACTGTTGGCGAATTCATACCTCACCCCTAAACCCCCTCTCCAAGTCTGGAGAGGGGGCCGGGGGGTGAGGTAAAACGGTACCGCGTTTACCCGTTCTTCGTATCGAACTTCTGCGCGTTGAAAATCGCCACCGCCGACTGGTCGGCCAGCGATGCCAGCACGTTCTGGTGGTGCTTGCTGTAGCGCATCAAAGGACGGCGGCTGTCCACGTAGAGCAGCCCCAACACCTGATCCTCGTGGCGCAGCGGGGCGACCATGATCGTCCGCAGGTCCAGTTCGATGATACTTTCGCGCTTGCTAAAATAGGCGTCCTGTTTGGCGTCGGTGAGGATGATCGGCGCGAGGGCGGCCAGCGCCTCCTGGACCACGCTGGTCGAGATCACGAAATCATTTTCACTCAGATATGCCCCGGTATACGTCCGCCCCATCTTGAAGCGCGGCACGTCGTGAGCATCCAACAGCATCAAAAACGCGCGGTCCGCCTCGGCAAACGACAGCGCGCTGTCCAACACCAGGGTGATCAGCGCGTGAATGTCGCGCTGGCTGTGCATGGCCTTCGTCACCTGGAGCAGCAGTTGCAGCGCCCGCAGCTCGTACACGTCGCCCGACGCCTGCGTCAGGTCCAGATCGCGCCGCACCTCCTTGAGCACACGGTCTACGTCGTCCAGGTGGTCCTGCTTGTGGTCATCCATACCTATTCGCCCTCGTGATCAACTAATGTCTCGCGTACCTTTTGCCGCAGGTTATCGATAGGCCGGATCTGCCCGGTCTCTCGATCCTCGTAAAACCAGTGTTTCCACCCGTTGCACGACGGCACGCCTTTCAGCCGCGCCCCCAGGCGGTGGATCGACCCGGTCAGCCCGTCGGCCCGCAGCAGTCCCCCGGCCAGGATTTCCGCCGTGTGGGATGGGCGATCCAGGAACAGCGGCTGTCCCGCCTGCAAATAGCCCACGTCGATCAACCGCCGGAAGGGCACCTGAATCCGCTTTTCGGGCACGAACGCCGCCAGCAGCGGGTGATCCGGTTCGTAGGGCTGGACGGCGTCCACCCGCGCACGCGCCGCCTCGACGTAGCGGGGTTCGCGCTCGATCCCGATCCAGTGGCGGTGCAGTTGTTTGGCGACTGCCGGAGTCGTGCCCGATCCCGCGAACGGATCGAGCACCAGGTCACCGGAATGGCTGCTCGCCAGGATGATGCGCCGCAGCAGTTCCTCCGGTTTTTGGGTGGGATGCAGCTTCTTGCCCGCCGCGTCTTTCAACCGCTCCTCGCGGGTGCAGACGGGGATCGTCCACACGCTGCCCAACTGCTTGCCGCCGTTGAACAGCTTCATGGCGCGGTGATTGAAAACGTAGCGCGCTTTGGGAGAGCGTTTGGCCCAGATCACGAACTCGACGTCGTTTTTCAGCCGCGTGCCGCGAAAATTGGGCATCGCGTTCGGCTTGTAAAACGTGACGCTGTTCAGCACCCAGAAGCCCAGGTCTTGCAGAATCGCTCCGACGCGAAAAATGTTGTGATAGGTGCCCGAAATCCAGATCGTGGCGGTGTCTTTCATCACCTCGCGCGCGGCGGACAACCAGTCCCGCGTGAAGCGGTCGTAAGCATCCAGGCTGGCGAACCGGTCCCAGTCGTCGTCCACGGCATCGACCAGCGTCATGTTGGGCCGCCAGAGTTCGCGCTGCAATTGCAGATAATAGGGGGGATCGGCAAAGATCAGGTCGGCACACTGCGACGGCAGCGCCGCCATGACTTCGACCGCATCGCCCAGCACGATCTGATCCAGCGGCAGAGCGGGGGACGGCATGGGTTCAGCCCTCCTCGCGGGCCAACTGGATGAAGGCCCGGACCCCGGTCAGGGTCGAGATGGCGGGCGGCCAGACGATGCCGAAGCCGGTCAGCGCGCCGAACAAAATATCGCTCTGCACCGCGTTGTCGCCGTGCCCCGGCAGGTGGTAGCCCGCCCATCCGGCCAGCAGCAGCGGGATGATCACCATGATCCACGCGGCCACGTTGGGACGGCGCGGCGGCGTCAGCTTGCCGAGGAACGAGTCCCCCCGGCGCATACTCAGCGTCGCGTACAGCACCACCGCCAGGAATGATCCCAGCGACACCACGATGTTGAAATCGACGCGGGCGAGCTGATTCTGGACGACGCCGATCAGAAACGCCATCCCCAGCACCCCGGCCATCGCCACCAGTTCCAGCCGGTTGAGCAGCCAGTCTTCGCGGCGGTAAAGCTGGGCAGGCGGCAGCAGCAGCCGGATCGCGCCGCACGCCGCCAGCCCGATCCCGACCACGATCAGCGCCGTGCTGATCGACACCGCGGGGATCGGCTCATCCGACGCCACCGGGAACCAGCGCACCCACACGCCCCAGGCCACACCTACTGCCAGCGCGGCGAGAAAATCGAGCGGGCCGGTCGCGCGCCCGCTGGTGAGAATCTGGAAAGCGGCCAGCGCACCCATGAAGGCCAACGGCTGCGCGCTGAACGGGCGCACGATCAGGCTGAGCGGCAGATCGTGCGTGGTGACGTGGCTGATCAGCGTGGCATTCAGCAGGCCGTACAGCCCGGCCAGCAGAAACAGGCTGAAGACGTCGTTCACCTTCAAGCGCACGATCAGGTCCAGCGCCAGCGCGGCCAGGGCCAGGTAGAGCGCCGCCAGGCCGATCCATTCCAGGATCGTGAAACGGGTCGGCGTCTGCCAGACCAGCCCTTCCGAAAAAACCAGCAGCAGCAGGGCAAAGCTGGCCCGGACTCCCCAACCGCTGGCACGCTCGCGCCACCATTCGACCATTACGGACTCCCAACGTTTGTGTACACGAATTAGAATATACACTATCTTGCCGATTTGAGTCAGTCCCAGATTAACCATGCGAGGCTGCCATGACCGTTCGCCCTACCATTCGATACATGACCGATGCGGATATCCCCCGCCTGAGCGAGATTCGCGCAAGTTTCGTCAGCCCGACGGTGCTGGCGGTGGAACGGCTTGGCGACGGGATCGAGGCCGGGTGGCGGCTGGTGGAGCGCCCGCTGCCCGTGCCGTTCGACAAGGGACACGGCTACGACTTCGATCCCCAGGAGCAGGCCAACATCCGCCAGCGCTATCGCCAGGGCAACGGGCTGCACCTCGTGGTCGAATGGAACGGTCGCCTGGCGGGCATCCTCGACGCGGTCCCCCAGGAGTGGAACCATACCGTGCTGGTGTGGAATATCATGCTGGACGAGGCTATTCGCGGCCAGGGCGTCGGGCGTGAGTTATTCCAGCGGGCGGCGCTGTGGGCGCGCCAGCAGGGCTATCGCGCGCTGCTGTTCGAGACGCAGACCAACAATGTGCCCGCCTGCAAGTTCTACGCGGCGATGGGCTGCCAGTTGGAGGGCCTCCGCGAGCTGTTCTACACGAACGAGGACATCGAGCGCGGCGAAGTGGCGCTTTTTTGGGCGCTGCGGCTGGTGTGACCTCTCGGCAAAAGGTAGGGGCGACCCGGCGGGTCGCTCCATAGGTATCAGGCTAAGCATCTGATCTGGTGTCGGCCTCACCCCTAAATCCCCTCTCCAACAGAGTTGGCGAGGGGACTTTTCCGGCGCGGCAGTCTCCCCCTCTCCATTGTGTTTTTCGAATGGAGAGGGGAGGCCGGGACAAGCACATAGGGCGACCCGGCGAGTCCC
>CAYRWY010000174.1:1674-10990 GCA_964427955.1 uncultured Anaerolineaceae bacterium | reverse complement strand
GGGCTTGTTCCCCTCTCCAAAGTTGGAGAGGGGTCAGGGGTGAGGTAAATCTCCCTGGCAAAAAGTTTAGCTATTTGTGCAAGGATCAGTAGATCCTCAGCCGGGAGCGCGCGCTCCCGGCCCACCCTTCTGGTCGATGGCTTGACAACGGCAGCGCACTCATGATAAAGTGATGTTACCGGTTACGCAACCGGTTGCGGAAAATATTTATCATAATGATTATTATATATATTGAGCAGAGGATTATTCAGGTATGTTCCCCCTCTCTCTCGTCCCGCCACCCACTTTCATCCTATCGTCGGATGCTCCACTGCGGCCCGCTTTAGATTAAGGATCACGGCGTGTCTCGCTCAACCAAACGCGTCACGATAGCGGATGTTGCTAACCAGGCCGGCGTCACCAAAACGACGGTGTCGCGGGTGCTGAATAACAAGGGCGAGATCAGCCCCGAAACACGCGCCAGGGTCCTGGCCGCCGTGGAGAGACTCGGTTACCGCCGCAGCCGTATCGCGCACAGCCTGGCGACCGATCGAACCTTTTTGCTGGGGTTGATCGTGCCGACCATCGCCAACGAGTTTTTCATCGAGATCGTGCGGGGCGCCGAAGACACCGCCTGGGAGAACGACTACAAAATCCTGTTGTGCAACACCGAAGGCGACTGGGACCGGGAAGAGGCTATGTTCCTCTTTCTGGAGGACATTCAAGTGGATGGCATCGTGGTCTGTTCGCCCCGCCTCCCCGAAGACCGGCTGCTGCCGCTGGTCCAACAGTTTCAGAACGTCGTGGTCGTCAACGGCCAGGGTCTGGGCTGGCACGATCTCGCGGGGGCGATCCGGACGGATGACGAAGGCGGCATGGCGCTGGTCGTCAACCACCTGCTCCACAGTGGCCGCCGTCACCTGACCTACCTGGGCGGCCCGCTCGATGCCAGGACGAGCACCAAACGTTACTACGGGTTCGTCAATGCGCTGGAAAAAGCCGGGCAGGCCAACAACCCTGACTGGTTCGCCACCTGCCATCCAGCCAACCTGGAAGGCGGCTACGAAGCGTTCAAACGGCTGGGCAAGGTCCTGTCCGACATCGACGGGGTGGTCTGTTTCAACGATCAGGTGGCCGTGGGGGCAATCCGCGCCTGTGAAGAGCTGGGTATCCGCGTGCCGGATGACATCGCCATCACCGGCTGTGATGATATTTTGCTGGCGAGTCTCGTCCGACCCCGCCTGACCACGCTGCGGACGCCTAAACAGGAGATCGGTAACCTGGCCGTAGAAATGCTGCTGGAACGCATTGGCGGCGAAAGCAACCAGGAGACGATCACCATCGAACAGACGTTGATAATTCGGGAAAGTGCGCCCTAGCCTGACGCAACTTTCCCTTCATACTGGAGACGAGGAGGTATACCTGACAACCTGAAGAGCACACGCATACATCCCAATCGCCACCCAAATATAATAAAGGAGTAATAAAAAATGAACAAGTGGTTAAATCGGCGCACCGTAAACTTTATCGCCGTGCTGCTCGCCGTCTTATGCGTGGGAAACGGGGGCCTGATCTCCCACGGCGTATCCGCCCAAGAATCCGTAAAGCTTACGATGTCCGCGTGGGACGTGGCCACCACCCCGTACTGGCAGGCGGTGATTGACGCGTATGAAGCCGCCAACCCGAACGTCACCATCGAACTGGTCGACGTGCCCTCCGCCGAATATCAAGACACGATGAATATCCGCCTCTCCGGTGGCGATGACACGGACATCATTACTGTCAAGGATATTCCCGGCTATTCCGCCATGCTGACGCGAGGCCAGATCGTCCCCTTGAATGACTACATCGCCGCCAGCGAGATCGACCTGAGCGCCTACAGCGGGGCCGCCGAAGAATTGACCTACGAAGGGTCGATCTACGCGCTGCCGTTCCGGAGTGACATCTGGATTCTGTACTACAACAAGGCGATCTTCGATGCAGCGGGCGTCGATTATCCCACCAACGACATGACCTGGACGGAGTTCGATGCCCTGGCCCGCCAACTGACCAGCGGCAGCGGCGCCGACAAAATCTATGGCGCGCATTTCCACACCTGGCGCTCGTGCGTCCAGTTGGCGACCGTGCAAGATGGCCTGCATACCATCATCTCGGACGACTACAGCTTCATGGCCCCGATGTACGACATGGTGACCAAGATGCAAAAAGACGGCATCATCATGGACTACGGTGAGCTGAGAGCCGGAAACATCCACTACTCTGGCCCCTTCAAGAACGGGCAGGTCGCCATGCTCCCGATGGGGTCCTGGTTCATTGGCACTTTGATCGCGGCTCAGAACAAGGGCGAGTTTGATTTCGGATGGGGCGTGGCCAAGTACCCCCATCCCGAGGGCGTTCCGGCGGGCACGACGGCGGGCACCTTGACCTCGCTGGCGATCAACGAGAAGTCGAAGAACAAAGATGCGGCCTGGGACTTCATCAAGTTCTATACCGGACCGGAAGGGGCGAAAGTCCTGGCGGGTATGGGCAACCTCCCCGCGCTGCGCACGCCCGAAATCCTGGAAGTCTTCGCCGCGATCGATGGTGTTCCTGCTGAAGCCACCGAAGCGTTGCAAACCACGACGGTTCGCCTCGAACTCCCCATGCATCCCCAGGTGGGCGAAGTCGAGCAGATTTTGAATGAAGAGCACGAACTGATCATGACCACCTCCGTCTCGGTCCAGGATGGTCTGGACGAAACGACGAGTCGTATCCAGGAAGTGTTGAAGTAGTACCGAACGCGACTTTCGGGGATGCCCCTGGTCTTAGGGGTATCCCCGCCCCGGCGCAGCTCAAGAAGAAAGATTTTTATTATGGGAACTATGAACCTGAGCATGAAGGCAGCCAGCCCCAGCAAACGGAGAAGGCAGCTCAGCAAAAATTTAGTGGCTTATTCCTTTATCCTCCCTAATCTGCTGGGCTTCGCCCTCTTTACGCTGGTCCCCATCGTCTTTTCTATGGGACTTGCTTTCATGAGTTGGGATGGGGCCAACCAGAGCAGTTGGGTCGGGCTGGATAATTTCAAAAAGCTGGCGGACGACAGCACGTTCAACATCGCCCTGAGCAACACGCTTTGGTACGTGGGCGGCACCGTGCCCCTGACGATGGCGTGCTCGCTTGGGCTGGCGGTCCTGCTCAACCGGCCCATACGGGGCAGAAGTATCTTTCGTACCATCTACTTCTTCCCCTACGTGGCTTCGCTGGTGGCAGTCGCCGTCGTGTGGAATATGCTTTTTTTTCCGTCAGCCGGTCCGGTCAACGAACTGCTCCGATCCCTGGGAGTCGCCAATCCGCCGCGCTGGTCGGCCTCGGTCGATTGGGCCATGCCCACGGTCATCATGGCCAGCATCTGGCGGGGGATGGGCTACTACATGGTGATCTACCTCGCCGCCCTGCAAGGCATCCCAGCTATCCTGTATGAATCGGCGGAGATCGACGGGGCGAACGCGTGGCAGAAATTCCGCTATATCACCATGCCGATGCTGACGCCCGCGACGTTTTTCATCAGCATCATGCTCACCATTTCATCTTTCAAGGTCTTCGACCTGATTCTGGTCATGACCAACGGCGGCCCAGGCCGGGCTACCAACGTGTTGGTCATTCACACTTATAACACCGCCTTCAGGCAGTTCAAATTCGGGTACTCGAGCGCCATCGCGATGGTGTTGTTCATTTTAGTGATGGCGATCACCATCGTTCAATTCTACATGGAACGACGGTGGGTTGAATATTCACAGGTATAAGAGGAGCCAACGTACATGAATACTCGACCCGCCCCCTGGAACCTGGTGCAGAACAAAATGATCGGCGCGCTCACCTACATCCTGCTGATCGCGCTGGCAGTCCTGATGCTGCTGCCCTTCATCTGGATGTTTTCCGCGTCGCTAAAGCTGGACAAAGATGTTTTCCGCTTCCC
The DNA here is from genome assembly GCA_964427955.1 of uncultured Anaerolineaceae bacterium. Lineage (GTDB taxonomy): Bacteria > Chloroflexota > Anaerolineae > Aggregatilineales > Aggregatilineaceae > JACRBK01. Next base: position 7,056 of record CAYRWY010000174.1, on the reverse strand, counting down.
GATTCAGTGGATTCCTCAGGACCCCCAGTGGAGCAATTACAAGACCATCTGGACCCAGATTCCGTTCCTGACCTTCTTTACCAATTCGCTCAAGCTCACCGTCATTATCACCTTTCTCCAGGTAGCGACCAGCAGCTTCGCCGCCTACGCCTTTGCCAAACTGGAGTTCAGGGGCCGAAATTTTCTCTTCCTGGCCTACCTGGGCAGCATTGCCGTCCCCTGGCAAGTTTACATGATCCCGCAGTTCATCCTCATGCGCGAACTGGGCCTGGTGGACAAACATTTATCCCTGATCCTGTTGCAGGCCTTTACGGCCTTCGGGGTCTTTTTGCTGCGCCAGTTTTTTATCAGCGTTCCCAATGAAATCCTCGACGCCGCCCGCATCGACGGCCTCAGCGAATACGGCATCTATTTCCGGATCATGCTGCCGCTGTCCAAACCGGCGCTGGCGACCCTGACTATTTTCTCCGCCGTCTTCGTCTGGAACGACTTCATGGGACCGCTGATTTATCTGCATTCGGACAACCTCAAGACCATTCAGTTAGGGCTGCGCATGTTCATCCAGCAGTACTCCGCCGATTATTCCCTGATCATGGCGGCCTCACTCGTGTCCCTGATTCCGATGGTCGTGCTCTTCCTGGTTTTCCAGCGTTTCTTTGTCGAGGGTATTGGAACCACCGGCATTAAAGGCTAATCGCGTAACTGCTATCGTTTTATTTTTGGCTTACTGCTCAAAAAGGTGTTGAACCTATGCTTTATCCCCAATCGAATGCTTGCCGCCAGGTGGCGGATTTATCCGGGTTTTGGGATTTTCGCTTTGACGCGGCCCAAGAAGGCGTGGAACGGGGCTGGCAGGCGGGTTTCGATCCGGTTGAGATCATCGCCGTGCCCGCCAGTTGGAACGACCAGTTCGCCGAGGCGCGCGACTACCTCGGCGTCGCGTGGTACCAGACGACCTTCGATCTGCCCTGGGGCTGGGACGGACAGCGTATCCTGCTCCGGTTCAACGCGGTCAGCTACCTGGCCGAGGTGTGGTTGAACGGTGAGCGCCTGGGCGAACACGAGGGCGGTCACCTGCCATTCGTCTTCGACCTCACCGGGCGCGTGCGCGATACCGACAACCGGCTGGTAGTGCGCGTGGACGGCCAGCTTGCGCCGGATCGCGTCCCCCCGGGCGGGCTGGCCGGGCTGGCAGGCGCCACCTTTGGCCATACCGATTTTCCGGATGCGAATTTCGACTTTTTCCCCTTCTGCGGGATCGAGCGCCCGGTCCTGATCTACACCGAGCCGCGCGAAGCGATTGCCGACCTGACGGTGACCACCCTCATCGAGGGCACGACCGGCTACGTGCGGATCGCCCTGGCCCATACGCCGGGCGAGGCCCTGCGCGCCCGGGTTACGCTGACCGGCCACGGCACAGCAACCACCGCCGAGATCAGTCTGCCAGGGAAATCCGCCGAGATGACGCTGACGGTGCCCCAGGCCGCGCTGTGGTCGCCTGAAACCCCGCAGCTCTACGATCTACACGTCGAGCTGCGGCGGGGAGATACCGTCCTCGACCGTTACGAACTGCCGGTAGGCATTCGCACGATCCGCGTGGACGGAGAGCGTCTGCTGCTCAACGGCCAGCCGGTGAAGTTGTACGGCTTTGGCCGCCACGAGGACTTCCCCGTCGTGGGCAAGGGGCTGCTGCCCGCCCTGATCGTCAAGGATTACGCGCTGCTGCGCTGGGTGGGCGCGAACTCGTTCCGCACCACGCACTATCCCTATTCCGAACAAATGCTGGACCTGGCCGACCGGCTGGGCTTTCTGGTCATCGACGAGACGCCCGCGGTGGGTCTGTTCTTCCTCGACGCCGGATTGGACAGACGAAACCGGCTCTGTCACCAGATGATCCGCGAAATGATCGACCGCGACAAAAACCATCCGAGCGTGATCCTGTGGTCGCTGGCGAACGAGCCGCATACCTCGCGACCGGAAGCCCGGCAGGCATATGATCGGGATTTGACCGTGCTCGACCATCCCAGCCGTCCCGCCGCGGTCACCGCCTTCCAAGCGATGGCAGAGTTGGCCCGCCAGCTCGATCCCACGCGCCCGATCACGCTCGTCACGCACGAAGGGGCGCTCGAAGAGTCGTTCGAGTTCGTGGACGTGGTCTGCCTGAACCGCTACTGCGGCTGGTACACGCAATCCGGGCAGATCGAGGCCGGGGTGGAGCGCCTCGAGGCTGAGATCGAACTGATTCACCAGCGGTACCCCAAGCCGTTCATCCTGTCGGAATTCGGCGCGGACACGCTGCCCGGCCACCATGCCTATCCCCCCGAAATGTTCAGCGAAGAATACCAGGTGGAGATTCTCACCCGGACGATGGACCTGCTCGACGCCAAACCGTTTGTCGTGGGCCAGCACGTCTGGAACCTGTGCGACTTCAAGACCTCGCAAGCGGTGCAGAGGGTGGGCGCGACCAATTATAAAGGGGTCTTCACGCGGGATCGCCGTCCCAAGGCGGCAGCTCACCGCCTGCGGGCACGCTGGCGCCGTGAGGGTCGTTCATGACCTACGGCCCCATGCTCACTCAAGCCTTCGCTACGATCCGGCGCACGATCCCCAGCATGGGGACGGATCGCCCCTGGCTGGGACGCGCCGATCTGACCTACGAACGCTGCGATGCGAATAACTGGGTGGACGGTTTTTGGAGCGGCCAGTTGTGGCTGGCCTACGCCCTCACCCAGGACCCGGTATTCCTGCACGCCGCGCGCGCCCAACGCCCTTACTTCGTCGAGCGGCTGGATCGCCCCCAGTCCCACGATCACGACCTGGGCTTTTTGTACTCGCTCTCGCTGGTGGCCGATTATAAACTGACCGGCGACGAGGACGCGCGCCAGGGTGCCCTGCGCGCCGCACAGGCGCTCGCCGGTCGCTACCATCCCCGCGGGCGCTTCATCCGGGCCTGGAACGACTGGGGCGACGCGCTCGATCACCGGGGCCGCATGATCATCGACTGCCTGGAGAACCTGAGCTTGTTGTTCTGGGCCACCCAACAGACCGGCGAAGACCGCTACCGTGACGTCGCGCTGGCCCACGCGCACACGACCATCGACCGGATCGTGCGCGCGGACGGCTCGACGTACCATTCGTTCGTCTTCGATCCCGACACCGGACAGCCTTTGCGCGGCGAAACCGTCCAGGGATATGCCGACGAGTCGTGCTGGAGCCGGGGGCAGTCGTGGGGCGTGCACGGCTTCGCCCTGGCTTATGCCTACACCGGCGAGCCGCGCTTGCGCGAGACCGCCGTACGGCTGGCGGAGTACGCCCTGGCCCATCTGCCGGACGACCACATCCCATTGTGGGATTACCGGCTGCCGGACGGCGCACCGCGCTACCGGGACAGCTCGGCGGCGGCGATTCTGGCGGCGGGGCTGTTTTTGCTGGCGGATCAGGAGGACGGCGCCAGCGCGCGCTACCGCACGGCGGGCCGGGCGATTCTGGACGGCCTGATCGCGGGCTATACCACCTTCGATCAGCCGGGGGCCGAGGGACTGCTGCGGCATGGGGCCAGCCACGTCAGCCGGGGGTATACTGATACGATGCTGCCCTATGGCGATTACTTCTTCGTCGAGGCACTGCTGCGCGCGCAGGGACATCGCGCCTTTTTCTGGTAAACCGAGGATCGTATGTTAAGCCAATACCACCCGGTCATCGTCGATTTGATCCTGCGCGAGGAAAGCGCGCCGCCCCTGTTCCCTCCGGCACACGACCGCGCCGCGTGGAACGACATTCGCGCCGCGTTAGGGGCGGATCGCTGCCGGGCCATGATCGCTGCTGCCGAGACGGCTGCCGCGCAGCCCGTGCCGCCGCTGCCCGCCGCGCTGTTCCTTGAATTCTTTCGCAGCGGCGAACGCCAGACCTACGAGACGCCCTGGTTTCAGCGGCGGGAGATGCTGGCCGACCTGGCGCTGGCCGAATGCCTGGAAGATCAGGGCCGCTTCCTGGACCCGCTGCTGACGGTCGCCTGGGCGATCTGCGAAGAAAGCAGTTGGGAATTTCCCGCCCACCATCACGATCTGCCCGACATGGACCGGCCCGAAGTCGGGCTGTTCGCGACGCTGACGGCGACCCAACTGGCCGAAGTCGTGCTGCTGCTGGGGGATCGCTGCCATCCCCTGCTGGCCAGGCGCATCCGCTACGAGGTGGACCGCCGCATCCTGACGCCGTTTTTGACGCGGCATGATTTCTGGTGGCTGCACCCTTATCCGGGGCGCAAGCTCAACAACTGGACCGGGGTGTGTGTCGGCAACGTGATCGCGGCGGCGATCTACCTGGAGCAGGACACCGCCCGGCTGGGGGAGATTATCGCGCGGGGCGCGCGCTCGCTCGACGACTACCTGGCGACGTTCGACGCCCAGGGGGGCAGCACCGAGGGACCGGCCTATTGGGATTTCGGCTTCGGCAATTACATCCTGGCGGCGGACCTCGTCTACCGGCGCACCCACGGGCGCGTGGATTTTTTCGGCGAAGCAATCGTGCGCCAAATCGCCGCCTTTCCGCTGCGCACGATCCTCAGCCCAGGGTGCTTTGTGAATTTTTCCGACTGTGACGCCTCGATCTCGCCCGCCGTGCCGCTGCTGGTCCGGCTGGCGCAGCATTATGGGCTGGACGACCTGCTGCGGCTGGCGAACCAATACGCCGGACAGCCGCAGCGATCCAACGGCGCCCTCTCGTGGAAGCTGCGCGCGCTGGTCTGGCGGCCCGATCCCACGCTGGACCAGACGCCCATCCCGGCGCGGCAGGACTGGTACCCGGAGATGCAGTGGATGATCGCGCGGATCGATCCGGCTGATCCGGGCGGGCTGGTGCTCGCGGCTAAAGGTGGTCACAACGACGAAATGCATAACCAGAACGACGTGGGGAATCTGATCGTCCATGTCAACGGCGTGTCGGTGATCGCCGATCTCGGACGGGGGCGCTATACGCGGCAGTATTTCTCGGACGACCACCGGTACGACTTCCTGGTAAATTCCTCGCGCGGGCATTCGCTGCCCGTGCCGAACGGCTGCTTACAGCGGCCCGGCGAAGCCTACGCCGCGCGCGTGCTCGATCACCAATCAGACGACGGCGGCGACCGGCTGGTCCTGGAACTGGCCGGGGCCTACCCGCCGGAGGCCCGGCTGGTCTCCCTCCGGCGCACGCTCAGGCTGCACCGCACGACGCCGCGCGGCTGGGTCGAACTGGTGGATGAGGTGAATTTTACCGAAGCCGGGAGCTTCGAAACGGTGCTCACGACCTTCGGCGCGGTCACCGTCGAGCCGGAGACGGTGCGGATCGCAGACGGCGCGGCCAGCCTGATCGTCACTTACGACCCGCTGGTCGTCACCGTCCGGG
>CAYRWY010000174.1:0-1574 GCA_964427955.1 uncultured Anaerolineaceae bacterium | reverse complement strand
AACGCCTTGAACAGCGGGTGCGGCTTCAACGGGCTGGAGCGAAGTTCCGGGTGGAATTGAGTCCCGATGAAGAAGGGATGCGCTGAGATCTCCACGATTTCGACCAGCTCGTTATCCGGCGACGTCCCGGCGATGGTCAGGCCGTGTTGTTCAAGCGTCTCCCGGTAATCGTTGTTGAATTCGTAACGATGGCGATGGCGCTCGTAAATCAAGTCTTCGCCGTAGATTTCATGGGTGCGCGTGCCGGGGATCACCTTACACGGGTAATTCCCCAGCCGGATAGTCCCCCCATACTGCTTCTTGGCGATATGTTCCACCTGGCTCGGCATCAAGTGGATGACGGGGTGCGGGGTATCGGGATTGGACTCGGAAGAACCGGCTTTTTCCAACCCACAGATATTTCGGGCAAATTCGATGACACCGATCTGCATTCCGTAACACAGGCCGAGATAGGGGACCTCTTCGACCCGCGCGAAGTGAGCGGCCTCGACTTTGCCCTCAACCCCCGCCTGCCCCCACGCCTGCGGAACGATGATGCCGTCATACTGCCTGAGAATGGACGGGTCGGCCAGGACTTCTTCGGATGAAATCTGCACCAGCTTCGTCGCCATGTTTTCCGAAGCGGCAGCGTGGCGCAGGGCTTCGACGACCGACAGGTGGACGTCCTGGTGTTCTGCCGCGCCGTAGTGCGAGTATTTTTCGACCAACGCGATCTTGACCAGCGGAGTTGAAACCCGCAGCCCTTCCCAGAAGTTTTTCCAGGGTTCCAGGTTGGGCACCCTGGGGGGCAGGTCGAAGCGCTTCAGGATTTTCTCCGAGAGATTCTGGGAATTCAGCACCAGGGGCAGCTCGTAGATCGAGCTGAGATCGGGATCGTCCAGGATGTTTTCTTCCTTGATGAAACAGCGCCGCGAAAGCGTCTCCCGGCGCGGACGGTCGGTAGGCACCTGGGCGCGACAGACCAGGAAGTCGGGCATAATGCCGATAGAGCGGAGCGCCACGACCGCGTGCTGAGTGGGCTTGGTCTTGAGTTCCCCCACGTTCGACAGGTAGGGCAGATAGGACACCATGACGTAGGCCGCGGGGTGATCGACGCCAATCTCACGCGCCGCGTGCAGGAAGGGGAGATTTTCCACGTCGCCCGTCGTGCCGCCGATCTCCACGATCACGAAGTCCGCGTCTGTTTCGAACTGCAAGATCCGCCGCTTGGCTTCGTTAATCACGTCGGGGAACATCTCCACGTCACGCCCGCCGTAGCCCAACTGGCGTTCGCGGGCAATGATCTGGGAGTAGATCTGCCCGGTCGTGATATTGTGTTCCTTGGAAAGCTCGATATTCATGAAGCGTTCGTAATGGCCGATATCCTGATCGGTTTCGCCCCCATCGGCGGTGACGAACACCTCGCCGTGCTCGGTAGGCCGCATGGTCCCCGCATCGACGTTGACATAGGGATCAATCTTGACCGCCGTGACGCTGAATCCACACGCCTTGAGTAACATGCCCAACGATGCGCAGAAAATACCCTTGCCGAGTCCCGAAAGAACTCCGCCCACGATAAAGATATAACGTGTATC
>CAYRWY010000173.1:0-11025 GCA_964427955.1 uncultured Anaerolineaceae bacterium | reverse complement strand
TGGGCTTCTTCAAATTCGGTCAGCAGACTGCTGTATTCGGAGGTATAGCGTCCCAAACGCTCTTCAATCTGGCCCTGGCGCTCGGAACGGATACTGGCAATGCCAACCACCAGGATGATGAATGCCAGCACCCCGGCCACACCAGCAATAATGAGTGCCATAATGCACGACCTCCCCTATCAAACCTAGACCTGTATTTTCATTGTACCAGCAAATGAAGGCCTGGTGAATCATCTGCTGGTACTGATGATCGCTTCAGTTTTAGTAGCGCGACATGCCGATACCAAAGACCGACGGCGGCAGATGGATGCCCGACGATTCGATCTTGTCGATGAACTTGGGACGCAGACCGGTAGGACGGATACGACCGATGACCTTGCCCGCCTCGATCCCCGTCTGCTCGAACTCGAAGATATCCGACATGGTGATGACGTCACCTTCCATACCCTGGATTTCGGTGACTTTGGTGATCTTGCGCGTCCCATCGCGCAGACGCTCCTGGTGCACGATCAGATCGACCGCGGAAGACACCTGCTCGCGAATAGCACGGACAGGGAGATCCATACCGGCCATCAGACACATCACTTCGAGACGGGCCAGCGTATCGCGCGGGCTGTTCGAGTGGGCCGTGGTCAGCGAACCATCGTGACCGGTGTTCATGGCCTGCAACATGTCCAGCGCCTCGCCCGAACGGCATTCCCCCACCACGATGCGGTCGGGGCGCATACGGAGCGAGTTCACCACCAGATCCCGAATGCTGATCTCGCCGCGCCCTTCGATGTTGGCCGGGCGGCTTTCCAGCGAGACGACATGCTCCTGACGGAGTTGAAGTTCCGCCGCGTTTTCGATGGTGATGATGCGCTCGTCGTTGGGAATGAAGCCCGACAACACGTTGAGCAGGGTGGTCTTGCCCGAACCGGTACCGCCCGACACCACGATGTTGAGGCGCGAGATCACGCAGGCGCGGAGGAATTCGGCGATTTCGGGCGACATAGAACCGAAGCGGATCAGGTCCTCGACGGTCAGGGGTTTCTTGGCGAATTTCCGGATGGTGATGGTCGGGCCGCACAGCGCAATCGGACGGATGACGGCGTTCACACGCGAGCCATCGGGCAGACGGGCGTCTACCGTGGGCGAGCTTTCGTCGATACGACGTCCGAGCGGAGCTACGATACGGTCCAGTACGCGCAGGACGTGGTCTTCGTCTTCGAAGGTCACGTTCGAGCGCAGCAGGTTACCAGCGCGCTCGATATAGACATTCTTGGGGCCGTTGACCATGATTTCAGTGATGGTTTCGTCCGCCAACAGCGGCTCCAACGGCCCAAAGCCGAGGATTTCCGCCACGATGGCTTCGAAGAGGCGCTGGCGCTCGACACGCCCCAACGCGATGCTCTCTTCGGACAGGATCGCAGTAAAAAGCTCTTCGATGGCCGTGCGAACCTCGGGCGACCGGGGGTCCACGCTGGTGTCCAATTCGGCCAGCAGCTTGTTCTGGACGCGCACCTTCAAGTCCTGGTAGCTGCCGCCGCCCCCTTCTCCGCGCGGCGCAGCAGCCGGACCAGCCGACTGCGGCACCTGGGTACGCCGGCGAACCTGATCCAGCTTCGACTCTTCGGCTGGGGTCGCCGGACCCTGCTGTTGAGGTTGGGCCGGTCCGCCCTGCCCTCCACGCTCAATCCGTCGCAACAATGACATGGCTTTGCCTCCCTACATTCCTACCCACACACTCTAGCCCTGCGTATCGACTCAGTTGGTTCCCCCAAACAACGACCGGATACCACTCTTGGTTCGTTGATCGGTATCGCGTGGAAGCTGGCCCGAGGAGTCCGCCTGCGAACCGACGGACCGGCGGATCGCCTCCGCCAGATCGACCAGTTCCCGCCCCGGGGACTGGGTTTTCGACCGGGCGACGACCGGCACACCCTGATTCACGGCGGTCAGGACCGCGCGTTCGTCCAGGGGCACCGTCGCGATCACTTCGCGCTTGAGGTGGCTGGAAATCGACGCCGTGGGCACCGTGCCCCGGCCACGCTCTTTTTCGTTGACGACTCGGTTCAAGACGAACATGACCTTCCTGGCCAGATTCTTGGGTTCCTGCAAGTTGTCGAAGATATCCAGCATCTTGCGGATATTTCGGATGGCGGGAATGGTGGGCGTGGCGACCAGCACGATCCGCTCGGCCAGTTCGAACAGCTTCAGCGTCATGTCGTCGTACTGGGTCGGCGTGTCCACCACGACAAAATCGTAGGCGTTGGCCAGCATCGAGATCACTTCTTTGACCGCTTCCGGGGCGATGTCATAGGCCATCTCCGGACGAGGCGGCGAAATGAGCACCTTGAGGCCGCTGCCATGCGTCACGAGCACGTTGTCCACGATCTCCTGATCGAGATCGTTCACGCGCTTGGTCAGATCGTAGATGTTGGATTGGGCCTGCAAGTTCAGGAACGCATCGACGTCCCCGAACTGCAAGTTGCAGTCGACCAACAGCACCCGGGTATCCGAACGCATCAACGCCGATGCCAGATTCGTGGCGAGAGTCGTCACGCCCGACCCGGCCTGGGGGCTGTAGACTACGACGATGTGCCCGGCCCCGGTATCCGACGCGATCAGCGAGGGCTTGGCAGTATCCATCGCCACCGCCGCCGTCCGCAGCGACGCTATCTGCTCATCCTGCAACCGCAGGGGCTTGTTGCCATCATAGACCCGGCGGATAGTGGCATACAGCTCTTCGCTCGAAATCGGCTTGGTGAGAAAATCACGCGCGCCCGCCAGCATGGCCTGGCGCAAATAGCCCGGCTCGCTCTGCACCGACATGATCACCACGGCTGCCGCGCGCACGGCGGTACTGATGGCTTTGGTCGCCGTGATGCCGTCCATGTCGGGCATGTTGATATCCATCAACACCACATCGGGCTTGAACTTGGTCGCGAGATCGATCGCTTCGCGCCCGGTCCCGGCCCCTTCGCCGCCCACCACCTGGATATCCGGCTCAAAAGCGAGCAGCTTACGCAAGTTCTCGCGAGTGTCGGGAATATCATCGACAATCAGAACCTTGATGGTTTCCTTCTCTTTTTCTTCGCTCTTCTTAGGACCGCTCATCCGCCACTACCTCAATCCACTCCATCGCCATTCGGAGCTGCTACGACGTGACAAGAAAGGCACAGACCGCTTGCAGGTCGTGTGCCCTTCTTTAAGCTTACACCATGTTCAAGCGCATCCCGCACTCTGGCATCCCTACTGACCGGCAGCCACGGACTCCCCCAGGAAGTCGTAGAGGGTTCCAATGTCGAACCGGCGCACACTCGTGATCGGCGGCTCGAGGGCAAATTCCAGAGCATTAGGCGGCTCAGCATTATAGGTGCTGATCATATAGTCCAGCGTTACCGGCTCGGTATTGGTGACACGATCGTCGCCCGCGGTGCGCAGGAACAGCGTGATCGGGATCTGGGCATCCACCGCCCAGGCCAATACCAACGCATCTTGCGGGGTCACGGCCAGCGTGATAATGAGCGGCGTGAACGGCGTCGCCGTCGCCTGCGGGGTAGTCGGCTGCTGCTGCTGGCTGCCTTCACCCGGAGGAGGCGAAGTCACGACAACGGCGGGCGTCGGGGTCGAGCCAATGATATTGCCACCCGGAGGGAAGTAGCCGACATGGACGACCCAGGCATTCGTCACCGTACGCTGCGTGACCAGACGAGGACGCTGAGAGGCCTCACTCGGGCCTAACAAAACGCCTTCAGGCGACAGCGTGCTGGCTTCCTGACGACCTTGACGCGGCGCGCCAATGCTCAGTTCACCCGTTTCGATGCGGGTGATCAACGAGACGTTGTTCGGCATACGGGTCTGGAACGTCGGGTCCACATCCACAAACAGGAAGGAGAGCGCCACGTCCACGAAGTCGCCATCCTGAATGCCATAGGCGACCTGGCCCACGCCCGACGGGTCCAGCGGGACGGAGACGGCCACGTAGCTGCGGTCGTTCGGCAGCGCGTTCATCATGGCCGCCGCATCCGAACCGGCGCGCGCGATTTCGTATAGATTATCGACCACATGACGGGAGAGCACCGGCGTGCCGCGGAAGATGTCGGTACGCGCGATCCGGCCCACGACCTGGTCAATTTCCTCACCCAGGAAGTAACCTTCGGGAAGCGATTCCTGCGGCCAAAGTTGAGGTGCGACACCATCAGCCGGGATCACCATACCGCGCGGCAGGTCCTGAATCGCTACCACAATTTCAACCAGATTGGCCACGCGCGGGCTTTCCGGCGCGCCCGCCTCCGACGCCGGAGTCGCGGTTGTGTCAGTCGCATCGTCATTCCCACCGCCGCTGGTCATCAAAAACACGACCAGCACGACCGCCAGCAAGATGACTGCACCTATCAGAATAAGAACTCGACCTCGCATATCGTTCCTCCCAAAGGGCTTGTGCTTGGGTTAAGGTACACACCATAGATTTCGCTAAACTGATACTTAGTGTAGTCTGATGCGCGAATTCCGCAAACAGCCTAACAGTCCTAGTCTAGATGCCGGGCAGCAGGATGACGTAATGGCTGGCCTGGTCTTCGCCGCTGTGGATATCCATGCTGCCGCCCACCAGCTCGATCCGGTCCTTCAGGTTGCGCAGGCTGAACACATCCTCGCCGTTTTCAGCCCCCAGGACCTCTTCGGGATCGAAGCCGCGACCGTCATGGTCGATGGTCGCCTTCAGCCATTCCGGGCCGACATCCAGGACGATATCGACCGACTTGGCCCCCAACGCGTCGCGGGCATGGCCGATGATGCTCTGAATGGAGCGGAACATCATCACTTCAATATGGCCCGGCAGACGGCGCTCGTCGCCCAGGATATTGAGCTGCGTTTCGATCCCGGTTTTTTCCTGGAAGGCTTCGGCATAACGACGGATGGTCGGCACCAGGCCCAGATCGTCGAGCATCATGGGGCGGAGGTCGAAGATAAAGTCGCGCACTTTTTGAAAGGTGGTGCTGGCCGCAGACTTGAGATTGCCCAACTCTTCCCCGGCCCGATCCGGGTTGCGATCAAACAACCGTTGGCAGATCTCAGCCTGAAGAATGAAGTTGGTCAGCGATTGGGCCGGACCGTCGTGCATTTGGCGGGCGAGGCGCTGGCGCTCGTCTTCCTGCGCCCGGACCATACTGACGATGGCTTTGGTGGACAGGCTGCCGCCTTCTCCACTCAAACCGGTCGGCATCTGGCGTACCGACGGCGCGGGAAGCTGATCCGGGGACAGCCCACGCACCTGGCCCAGCAAGCGATCCAACAGTTCTTGAAAATGCAGCAGTTCTTCCTGCGTCGCCTTCGCCTTTTCAAGCTGGCCCTGCATCGTCAACAACCGGCTTTTGGCGTCAATGGCGCTGTCATAGGCGGCTTTGATGTCGGCCCGCGGGATGGTGTCGAAGTTGCCCTCCACCCGGCTGAGCTGCGCGCTGATGGTGACGTTGCGCTCGCGCATCCGGTTGACCTCGAGCTGCGACTGCTCGATGATCTGTTGGTTCTCGACCACTCGTTTCCGAATTTCTTCGTACTTGGCTTCAAACTCCGCGACCAGCTCTTCTTTGGGAGTTAAAATACCCTGGACCATGGCCTAACCCCTCGCTTCTTCGGAATCTCGTTCCCCACTCATTCGTGCTTTTGATCTTTCGGACGCACCCAACCGCGCCGCAGCGCGTAAACCGCCGCCTGGGTGCGATCACGAACGTCAAGTTTTTTCAGGATGGAGGTCATGTGATTCTTGACGGTCTGATGGCTGATCCCCAAGGACTGGGCGATCTCTTTGTTGCTCTTGCCCTGGGTGACGAAGCGCAGAATCTCCATCTCGCGCGGACTCAGGGGCATGAAATGCTCGTTCGGGTCCACCATGTACGGCCCGGTCGCGGCCTCTACCCCGGCATTCAACCAGGTTTTCAGACCTTCTTCGTCAAACGTCAGCGCGCCCACCACAAAGTAGCCCCCGACGACCTTGTGGATCACGTCGATCAGCACCTCTGGCTCGATGTCTTTAGGACAGTAGGCCGAAGCCCCGGATCGCATGGCGTGCAACACCTGTTCCACGTCATCGTAGGCCGTTAACAGCACAATCGAGGTCGGCGAATGCTCGCCCTTCAAACGGCTGGTCACCTGCAAGCCGTTAATCCCCGGCAGGTTGATGTCCAGCAGTAGAACTTCCGGTTGCAGAGTATGCACCAGCAGGATCGCCTGTTCGCCGCTGGCGCATTCGGCCAGGACCTGGATGTCGTCTTCGAAGGCAAACACATTCCGGAGCCCCTGGCGAAACACCGGATGATCATCGACGATGACCAAAGTAATTTTGTGAGAGGCGTCAAACGCCCGGTTTTCAGCCATGAGAAAAGCCAATTCCTCAAAGAGAATATGAGCATATCAGCAAAATACGCTCATGCTGTTTGTGGGGAGTATAGCATAGGACAGAATCGACGGGCAAGCCTGTCAACGACAGGCGGCAGGCCAGTGCAGCTCGTAGACGGTCATATTCCCGCCCCCGGCCTCCAGCGAATACGGCGACCCGGTCACGAAGATCGGGGCCGGGCCGAGACGCGGATCGTCGGCGGTCGTGGGCCGCTGGTTGGGCAGCACCATCAAATAGCGCACCTGGCGCTCGCACATCAGCGCCATCAGCGCCTCGTGATCGGTGATCACGGGGACGACTTCGGGACTAACCAACCCGGCCAGGTCCAGGATCGGGCGCGGCGCATAGTAGCCCACCGCCCCGATGTCGTGCACGGCCAGGAGTTGGTCGGGCGGCAAATTCTGCTTCACCCACTTAGCAGTCTTGACCATCTCGGTGTTGATGATCCGCACGTCGCGCGCGTACTGCTGGGCGCCGATGATCCAGAATCCGATCGTGATCAAGACCGCCGAGAGGGCCAGACTGCGGCTGAGCACGCGCGCGAGGGGCGTGCGCCGCCCGGCCCAGACCAGCGCCACCGTGCCCCCCACCCCGTACAGCAGCAGGTGCGGCAGAATGGGCATCACATAGCGGCCATGCTGGTAGTTGGCCGGGAGTTTGATGGCGTAGGCACTCAGATCGAGCACGGCCCAGGCCAGCGGCAGCCAGAACAAGATCGCGCGGCGATCTTCGCGCACGCGGCGGGCGAGACGGATCAGGCCGTAGACGATGCCCGGCAGCAGCATCGTCAGGCTGCCCGCCAGCAGCGGGAGCAGCAGCCGCCCGTAACGCTCGATCAGCGACCAATGTTTACTGATGTAGACGTGCTCAGCCTGCTTGGCGGCGATGGTGTTGGGCAGCAGGCTGCCGTCGATGTGATAGTTGATCGCCAGATAAGGCCCAACGCCGATCAGCCACAGCAGGCCGACCCCAACCGCCCAGGCCAGGTACACCCGCCAGCTTTGATGCACCCCCGCCAGCAGCACGAACAGTCCCACCAGCCCCAGCAGCGCGATCCCTTCGGGGCGGGCTAGCGTCAGCAGCGCGCCGAAGAGGCCCAGCAGCGCGCCACGCTTGAACGCCGCGCGGGGCGCATCCGTCGCACGCTCTACCTGGAGTTCGCGCCAGCCCAACCAGACAACCGTCAGGCCCCAGGTGCAAAACAGGACCGTCTCCATGCCGGATGCGGCGGCCCAGGCGAGATGCCAGGTCGTCACCAGCGCCAGCCCGGTCCACAACCCCGCGTAATCCAGATCGGGAAACAGCAGCCGACCGAGCCGCCGTCCAACCCAGCCTGCCCCGGCCAGCGCCAGCACTTCCAGGCTGAAGGTCCACACGAAAAAGGGCACGTGCAGCACATAACCCGCCGCCAGCAGCGTGGTGAACAACGGCGAAGTCGAGGCGACGCTCGGCTCCCCCGGCACGAAGGCCCACTCGCCGCGCTCGGCCAGGTTGCGGCCATAGGTCTGGTGAATCCAGGAATCGTCCAGCGGGAAGCCGACGCGATCCAGCCGCCCCGAGGCGACGACGTACACGATCACGCTGAGCGCCGCTACCAGCCCGATTAGAATATCCTGCCGCTCGATTTTCACCCGCCCGATCGTCATCCCGGTTACTCCTGCACCCTGATTTCGAAGACACGCCGGTCATCCGCCGGATCGGGCGTCTCCGATCCGTAGACCCGGACCAAACGCAAAAACGGTCGTTCTTCACGGCCCAAAAACAGGCCGGTGAACGGCTGCGGACGGTTGACGTCCAACACGAGAGTGTTCACCCCATAACGCGCCGCGATCTCCGGGATCACGTCCGGATCGGCGTTGGGCACGACCACGCCGGATAGACCGGCCTGGTAGTAGAGCGCCGCCGGATCGTTGATCATCACGACGGCGTCCGCCGGGAGATCGCGCCCCAGCACGCGGTAAAAGTCGGCGTTGTGATTCCAGTTCGAGCGCCGCGCGCTCAAAATGCCCAGGGCCAGCACGGCGGCCAGGACCACCGCCGCCCCGCCAAAAACACGCTGCGCCTGCGCCCGGTGCCAGCGGCGGCGCTGCGCCAGCCAGGCGACGGCGCGATCCAGCCCGGCCACGCCCAGGCTGGCCCAAAACGGCAGCAGCACCGCGGACGAGTGGAACAAGCCGCCCCGGTAGCCGGGAAAAGCAAACACAAACGTCATCGCCAGATGCAGCCCCAGCGCGTAGAGCAGCAGCCCCAGCAGGAGCGGTTCGCGGCGACGCAGCCACAGCCCGATCAAGACGAAGGGGCCGAGGACCACCCAGGTTTCGACGGCGATCCAGGTGCCGAGGTTGCTGGACAGCGCCGTCAGCCGCGACTGGACGATGTTGCCGAGTCCCCAGTCCAGGAAATCGGACGCGCGCGCGCCGGGGGGATAATTCACCAGTTCGTCGTAGCTGCGCAGCCAGATCGTGTCCGTCCCGCCGGTGGGCAGCGGCGTCCCGATCTCGGACAGGTTGCGGATGAACCAGGGCGACATGACCAGCAGGTAGGCGATCAGGCCCGCCGCCGCGCTCCGCACCGCCCGCCGGGCGTCGAAACCCCAGGGCCAAAACGCCACCAGGAGCAGCACCAGCACCAGCAGCACGCCGTCCGCGCGGGCGAGATGCGCCAATCCGCTGCACGCGCCGCCCAGCGCATACCAGCGCCAACCGCCAGTCGCGCGCCCCTGCCCGATGGCGACCAGGGCCAGCGAGCCGGCCAGCCCGAACAGCGCGAACGTGTCGGTCGTCGTCCAGAATGGGGCGAACAGCCCGCCGAACAGCACCAGCAGCCCGGCGATCCAGGCGTGGCGGCGCGTGCCATTCAGCCGCGCGCCCAGCCAGAACGCGATCACGACCAACCCGGCCAAACACAGCACCGAAGGAAGCTGCGCCGCGCCGAAGTTCGCGCCGAACACAGCCATACTCGCCGCCGCGACCAACGATTCGAGCGGCATCCAGTAGGTATGGCTGGGGCCGGGCAGGCGATCGGGCGCGTTGAAATAGACCCACAGGTAAGGATCGGTCAGGCCCTTTCCTTCGGCTACCCGCTGACCGGCGTTGAAATAGTAGTAGGCGTCGGTGTAGCCCGGCTGGCGGATCGCCAGCGCGAGGAACGCGCCCCACAGTAGCGCCAGCAAGCTGATCGCGGCGTAATCGCGGCGGGTGGGCATTACTGCGAAACTCCCCAGCGGGACGACACATCGACCAACAGCACCGTCACGCCGTTGAACTCGCGCGTTGAGATTACCTGGCCGTGGCGGGGGATCAGCCAGCCCGCCATCGGCGAACTGCCCGGCGCGTAGGGGTCGAAATCCGGCAGGACGCCCTGCACGTGCCCATCTTCGCGGGGATTACGGTAGATCGCCCAGATACGCCGGATCGGGGTGCGGAACTGCTCGGACAGCGGGGGACCATCCGACAGCCAGGCCCCCGGTAGCGTGGCGTCTTCGGAATAGCGCCGGAAAATCACCAGGTTGAACGGCTCTTCGACCAGCACCCCATCCCCCGGCTGGCGCTGCGCGGCGATGTAGGCGGTCACACCGCGCCAGTCTTCTTTTTCGTCAGCGCCCTGCTGAAGGGTAACCAGGACGCTGGTCACTCCGACCAGCATCACCACCCCCGCGCACGCGACCCGCCAGCGCGGCTGAAGGAACGGCAAGCGCAACCACCCCTGGATGGTCAGCAGAAGGAGGGCGGGCAGAAAAATCATGAAATAGCGGTCCACGTAGAGCGGGCGGAAGATCGACACGCCAAATCCTAACGCTAGCGGCGCCGCGATCAGCCAAAACCAATAGAAATCGACGCGATCCGCCTGGTGTTCGCGCAGCGCCAGGTAGACTCCATAGCCCAGGCCAAGCGCCGCCGCGATCAGCCCCGGCACGGCATACCAGGGCAACGTCCCGTCATAGCCGATCAGCATGTTCCACAGGGTCAGCACAATATCCTGCGGGCCAGGGCGTGGAATCCAGCCAATGCCGAACGCGACGTGCGGCTGGCGCATCAGCGCATACACCCAGATCACGACCGGGATACCGGCCACGACCTGCGCCCGAACCCACCGCCGGAAAAACCCCCGGTTGCCCTTCAGGATGAAGGCAAACAAGATATATTGGGCCAGGGGCAGCGCCATCGACGGATAGTGGGTCACATAGGCGATCATGCTCCAGCCCGTGAACAACCACCAGTTTCGACGGGACCGCTCGCCGCGCAGCAGCAGCAGAAAGTAGTACGACGCCAGCAGCGATACGACGAATAACAGCGCGTAAGGCCGCGCCGTCCGCGAGAGCCAGATGTGATAGGGATTGAACGCCAGCAGCCCTCCGGCGATCAAAGCCAGGTCATAGTTCTTGTACAGCCGCACGGTAACGCCCATCAATACCGCGATCCCCGCCACGCCCACCAGCGCCGACGGCAGGCGCAGCCAGAACTCGCTGCCGGTGGGGAACAGGTGCATCAGGGCAAAATAAAGCGGCATGTGGTTGCCGATTTCGAGCACCATCGTGAAAAAACGGCTGAACGGAGCCTGGGCGTAAAGCTCGGTCACCACTTCGTCGTACCACAGGCTGGCCCGCCCCAGTTCCCAGACGCGCAGGATCAGCCCGGCCAGCA
>CAYRWY010000172.1:0-11056 GCA_964427955.1 uncultured Anaerolineaceae bacterium | reverse complement strand
CTATTCGCGAAGGTGGCCTCACCGTCGGCGCGGGTGTTATCACCGAAATCTTGAGTTAAACGAAGACATGGGAGGCTGGCATGTTGCACCCTCACCCGGTGGGAACTGCCAGCCCTGCCAGTTGACTTCGGCGAGGATTAAGAAGTCTGAGGAAAAATTATGGCCAAACAGAAAATCCGCATCCGGCTCAAAGCATATGATCATCGCGTTCTGGACCAGTCGGCCCAGCGTATCGTGGAAACCGCCGAGCGCACTGGCGCGCGCGTGGTTGGTCCGGTCCCGCTGCCGACCCGCATTGAACGGTTCACCGTTCGCCGTTCGCCGTTTATCGATAAAGACTCGCACGAACATTTCGAGATCAGAACACACAAACGGCTTATTGACGTTCTCGACCCCGACGCGAAGACCATTGATACCCTGATGCGGTTGAATTTGCCGGCTGGCGTAGACATCGAAATCAAGATCTAGTCTCGCCGGGTGGAAAATCGGGCCTTAATCGCGTGATGTAGTGTAAATGATCTAGACGAAGCCGGGATGATGTGTGGTCCCCGTGATCAACACGGCAGCCAGACAGTCCCTGGGAGGCAGCATGAAGGGCATCATTGGTAAAAAAGTAGGCATGACCCAGATTTACGATGACAAAGGCCTGGTCATTCCGGTCACGGTCATTCAGGCTGGGCCGTGCTATGTCACTCAGGTCCGTACTGAGGAAAAAGACGGTTACAAGGCTGTTCAGCTTGGCTTCGAGGAACTGCCGCCCAAGAAGAACGGTACGACGCGGTTGAACAAGCCGAAACAAGGCCATCTCAAGCGTAATGGCCTGGAACTGCCTGACCTGCGTGTTCTGCGCGAATTCCGCGTCAAGGAAATCGACGTAGAAGAAGGGCAAGTCCTCAAAGCGGACGTGTTCGTCGTGGGCGAGCGCGTGGATGTGGTAGGTATCTCGAAGGGGCGTGGGTTTGCCGGTACGATCAAGCGTCATCATTTCAACCGTCAGCCCAAGACGCACGGCCAGTCTGACCGCGAGCGTGCGCCGGGTTCGATCAGCTCTACCACGACGCCGGGCCGTGTGCGTAAGAACACGCGCATGAGCGGCCATATGGGCACCGACCGTGTCACCGTTCAGAATCTCGAAGTCGTTTTGGTCGATGTGGAAAAGAATGTTCTCGCTGTGCGTGGGTCGGTCCCGGGGGCCAAAGACGGCGTTCTGCTGATCAAGCCTTCCCGCAAGACTCGTGTTAAGGCGTGATCCGCATCAGAGGAGTCGTAGACATGAAAGTACCCGTTCGTAATATGGCCGGTGACCAGGTGGGCAGCGTCGAGCTTCCTGCCGACATTTTTGAGGTTGAGGTCAATGCGGCCCTGATGCACCAGGCGTATGTGCGCCAGATGGCGAATGCCCGTCTGGGAACGCACAAGACAAAAACGCGCGGCGAGATCAATCGCACGAAGGCCAAGTGGTATCGTCAAAAAGGTACCGGTCGGGCACGTCACGGTGCGCGTTCCGCCCCCATCTTCGTGGGTGGTGGTATCGCTCATGGTCCCCAGCCGCGTGACTACAGCAAGGACATGCCGCGCAAGATGCGTCGCGGAGCTTTGCGCAGTGCCCTTTCCGCCAAAGCCGCCGGAGATCAGATCGTGGTCGTCGACAAGCTGGAAATGGATGCTCCCAAGACCAGCGCGATGGCCGGGGTGCTGCGTAATCTGGTCGGCAGCGACAGCGCACTCGTGCTCATGGCACAGCGTGATGACGCCGTGGAATTCAGCATCCGCAACCTGTCGAACGCGATGACCCTGCGGGCCTCGTACCTGAATGTGCGCGACCTGCTCCAGTATGATCGGCTCGTGATCCCCCAGGCGGCCCTGGAAGTCATCCAGATCATCTTGGGCCAGGAAGCCAAGCAATAAGGAGCCGATGACATGACGACTTTGCACCTGTACGACATCATCAAGCGTCCGGTCATCACCGAAAAGTCGCACGATATGGCCGAAGTCTTCAACCAGTACGCGTTCGAGGTTGATATGAAGGCCAACAAGATTCAGATTGCCGAAGCGGTGATGAAGATTTTCGATGTGGATGTGGTGAACGTCCGCACTATGGTCGTGCCGCTCAAGCGTGGGCGTCGTGGCCGTAAGTTCTATACCCGTCAGCAGCCCTGGAAAAAGGCGATTGTCACCCTGCCGACGGGGCAGACGATTGCAGCGTTCAACCTGTAGTAGTCAGTCGCGGGGTTCAGATATCCGCGCCTCACGGGGCTAATGAACACCGCACCAGTGATAGATTGAGGTAACGAGATGCCGATTAAGACCTACAAGCCCACATCACCCAGTCGTCGGGGGATGACGGGCAGCTCGTTCGAGGAGATTACGCGCGCCAAGCCGCATCGTCCGCTGCTGCGTGAGAAGCGCGGGCGCGCGGGCCGCAACCGCACCGGTCGGATTACCGTCCGGCATCGTGGCAGCGGTCACAAGAAAACTTATCGCCTGATTGATTTCAAGCGCGATAAGCACGCCATTCCCGCCAAAGTCGAGTCGATTGAATATGACCCCAATCGTTCGGCGCGTATCGCATTGCTCCTTTACGCGGACGGCGAACGGCGGTATATTATTGCACCGTTGGGGCTGCGCGTGGGCGACGCGGTCGTGAGTGGTCCCAACGCCGATGTTCGGCTTGGCAACACCCTGCCTATTCGCCTGATCCCGGTTGGCTCGCTGGTACACAACGTGGAACTGGAACCAGGGCGCGGCGGCCAGTTGGCGCGCGCGGCGGGGACGTCTGCCCAGGTGTTGGCCAAAGAAGGCGTCTACGCTCAGATTCGTCTGCCGAGCGGCGAAGTTCGCCTGGTGCACGAAAGCTGCCTGGCCACGGTCGGGCAGGTGGGCAACACCGAGCATGGCAATATCAAGCTGGGTAAAGCAGGCCGTAAGCGCTGGCTGGGCTGGCGCCCGACCGTGCGTGGTACCGCCATGGACCCCAACAGCCACCCGCACGGTGGTGGTGAAGGTCGCTCGCCTATCGGGATGTCCGGTCCGAAGACTCCGTGGGGCAAACCTGCCCTGGGTAAGAAGACCCGGCACAACAAACGTACCGATAAGTTCATTGTGCGGCGGCGTGCGAAGCGTCGGTAAAGTGAGTCGGAGGCAAGGATGTCGCGTTCGCTGAAAAAAGGGCCCTTCATTGAGCCGAAACTGCTGCGCAAGATCGAACAAATGCGTGAGCGTGGCGATAAGAAGGTGATCCGCACCTGGAGTCGGGCCTCAACCATCTTCCCCCAGATGGTGGGCTTCACGATTGCGGTGCATGACGGTCGCCGCCATGTACCGATCTATGTCACTGAGAACATGGTCGGTCACCGGTTGGGCGAGTTTGCTCCCACGCGGACCTATCGTGGGCACTTGGCCGAGAAGAAAAAGAAGAAGTAGGTCAGGATAAGGGATTAGTGCTATGGCCGATGTTCAAGCTACTGCCCGTTACCTGCCGATTTCGCCGCGCAAGCTGCGTCTGATCTGCGACTTGGTGCGCGGAATGGACGCTGACCAGGCGCTCGCCACCTTGCAGCATATGCCGCACAAAGGGGCCGAGTTCTTGTTCAAGCTGGTGGAATCTGCGGTCGCGAATGCAGAACAAAACTTTGAGATGAACCGCCAGGACCTGTACATCTCATCCCTGGCGGCGAACGAAGGCCCCCGGATGAAGCGGGTGAAGGCGGGCGCTCGTGGGCGGTACAAACCGCGTGTGAAGCGTCTGGCGCATGTCACGGTCGTGTTGACTGAGCGTTATGAGGAGTCGATCAACTAATGGGACGTAAAATCCACCCAGTAGGGTTCCGGCTCAAGATCAACCGGGATTGGTCGGCGCGCTGGTTTGCCGAAGGAAACCGCTACCGCAACCTGTTGCAGGAAGACTTCCGTATCCGCCAGTACGTGGAGAAGGAAGCCGAGCGCGCCGGGATTGCCGGAGTTGAAATCGAGCGGTATCCCAATCAGGTCCAGGTGTCGCTGTTCACCGCCAAACCGGGGATCGTGATCGGTCGTAAGGGCGAAAGCGTCAAGAAACTGCGCCAGGGCCTCGAAGAAATCACCGGCAAGAAGGTGAAGGTCGAGGTCGAGGAAATTGAGAAGCCGGACCTGAACGCCCGTCTGGTCGCTCTCAATATCGCGGGCCAGTTGGAGCGTCGTATCGGGCACAGCCGCGCCATGAAGCGTGCGGTCAGCCAGGCGATGCGTCAAGGCGCCAAAGGGATCAAGATTCAGGTAAGTGGTCGTCTGGCCGGCGCCGAAATGGCGCGCCGTGAATGGCAGATGGAAGGCCAGGTTCCGCGCAGCACCCTGCGGTCGTACATCGACTTCGCGCGGGCCGAGGCGCTGACCACCTACGGTCGAATCGGGATCAAGGTTTGGATTTACAAAGGCGAAGTCCGGAGCGAGGAAACCCGCCCGGTCGAGCCTTCCGGCGTGTACGTAAGCGAAGAATAATTCAGAGAGCGAACGACCATGTTAATGCCAAAGCGGGTTAAACACCGCAAGCAGTTTCGTGGCCGGATGAGAGGGATGGCCTCGCGCGGCAACAAAGTTCAGTTTGGCGACTACGGGTTGCAGGCACTCGAACCCGCCTGGATCACCAGCCGTCAGATTGAAGCTGCGCGTCGCACGGTCATGCGCTCGATCAAGCGTCGTGGGCGTGTCTGGATCCGCATCTTCCCTGATAAGCCGGTAACACATCGGGCGGCGGAAAGCCGTATGGGTAAAGGCAAGGGCGCGGTGGATCACTATGTAGCCGTGATCCGTCCCGGCCTGGTGATGTTTGAAATGGCCGATATCGACGAAGAAACGGCGCGTGAAGCGCTGCGTCTGGCCGCGTTCAAACTGCCGATTGCGACGAAGTTTATCAAGCGCACCGATCCGATCTCCGGTGAGGAGGTGGCTAGTGACTTCAGCAGCTGAGTTACGTAAGATGAACGCCGTCGAAATCGCGCAGGCGATCTCCGACGCCCGGCAGGAAATGTTCAACCTCCGGTTGCAGTGGTCCTCCGGCCAGTTGGAAGACTACACGCGCATTCGCCAGCTCAAGAAAGAAATTGCGCGTTTGCTGACCATCCAGCGCGAGCAGGAACTGGCCGCGATGGTCATCCAGGAGGAGAACTAATGACTAACAATCGTAAGCGGTTGATTGGTCGCGTGGTCCGTCACTCCACCGCCAAAACGGTGGTCGTAGAGGTCGAGAGCACCAAGCAGCATCCCCTCTACAAAAAAGTGGTCCGGTCGCGGAAGAAGTACGTGGTGCACGACGAAAGCGACTCGACGCCCGTCGGCGCCCTGGTGAAAATCGTCGAAAGCCGCCCGATCAGCAAGACCAAGCGCTGGGCGGTGGAAACCGTGCTGGAAGCGACGGAACAACCCGAACCGCTGCCTGCCGATGGCGGAAGTGAGGCGTAGGGACCATGCTTCAACACGAGACGCGAGTTAAAGTAGCGGACAACACGGGCGCGCGCGAACTGCTGGTGTTCCATATCACCGGTGGCTCCAAGCGTCGCACGGCGGCGGTGGGCGACATCGTGATCGCCGCGGTCAAAGTGGCGTCTCCTCAGGGGACCGTGAAGAAGAGCGAAGTTGTGCGCGCGGTGATCGTTCGCACGGCCAAAGAGTACCGCCGGAGCGACGGTTCGTACATCAAGTTTGATGACAACGCGGCGGTGATCCTGGCAGGCGATACCAAAGACCCACGTGGCACCCGCATTTTTGGCCCGGTCGCGCGCGAACTGCGTGAAAAAGGGTTCATGAAGATCGTCTCGCTGGCTCCTGAAACGCTCTAAAGCGGCCAGCTGGAAGGTTAAGTGAGGCGAGTATGCAGCGGATCAAAAAGGGCGACACGGTTCTCGTGATCGCAGGCAAAGACAAAGGCACGACGGGCGCAGTGCTGCGCGTGGTGCCGAAGAAAGAGCGCGTGGTGGTCGAACGGGTGAACATCGCCCGCAAGCACCAGCGCCCCGTCCAGGCAGGCCGTCAGCAAGTCCAGCCGGGTATCATCGAGTTTGAGGCACCGATCCATTTATCGAACGTGATGCTGGTTTGCCCTCAGTGCAGCGAGGCCACGCGGGTCGGGTTCCGGGTGACGGAAGACGACATGAAGGTCCGGGTCTGCCGTAAGTGCGGCCAGGACATCGACTAGCCGTCTTCGCAAAGTGAGGTAAGCAAGTATGACGACCAATCGTATGCTGGAGCGCTACCGTAAGGAAGTTGTTCCGGCCCTGATGCAGGAATTTGGATTTACCACTCCGATGCGGGTTCCGCGCATCACCAAAGTCGTCTTGAACATCGGTGTGGGTGAGGCGCTCGACAACGCGAAAGCGTTGGACGCGGCGGTGGAAGACTTGCGCAAGATTACGGGCCAACAGCCGGTGATCACCAAAGCGCGCATCAGCGTCGCGAACTTCAAACTGCGCGAGGGACGCGCCATCGGCGTGAAAGTGGACCTGCGCGGTGAGCGGATGTGGGCCATGATGGACCGCTTGACGAACATCGCGCTGCCTCGCACGCGCGACTTCAGCGGCATCAGCCCCGACGCGTTTGATGGGCGTGGCAACTATACCCTGGGAGTTCGGGAGCAAATCCTGTTCCCCGAAATCGAGTACGACAAAATTGACAAGGTGCGCGGCCTTGAAATCACCATTGTCACCACCGCCCGCACCGACGAAGAGGGCCGGCGTCTGCTCAAGTTGATGGGGATGCCGTTCCGCGAGAGTTAGCGAACGGGTTTAAGTTCTGGAAAAGGTGTGAACCTATGGCGAAAAAGTCGATGGTGGCACGCGAGACCAAGCGCAAATATAAAGTGCGCGTGCGCAATCGCTGCCAGTACGTAGACCCGCACTCGGGTAAAGTATGCGGGCGGTCCCGGGGCTATATCCGCCGCTTTGGGTTGTGCCGCATCCACTTCCGGGAATTGGCCCTGGAAGGTAAGATTCCCGGCGTGGTCAAGTCAAGCTGGTAATACCGGAGCGAAATCATGGATCCTATTGCTGATATGTTGACCCGGATTCGCAATGCGGTCATGGTAGGGCACGCTCTGGTAGCAGTGCCGTTCTCCAAGATCAATTTGTCCGTAGCGCAAATCCTGAAGAACGAAGGTTATATCGAAGACGTGACGGTCACCGAACAACAGCCGGCCTCGGTCATCACCATCCGGCTGAAGTATTGGGGCAAACGTCGCGAGCGGGTGTCGGTGATCACCAACTTGAAGCGCGTCAGTAAACCGGGGCGCCGGGTCTACGTCGCGAAGAGTGAAATTCCTTGGGTCTTGAGCGGGATGGGCATTTGCATCCTGACCACCCCCAAGGGTGTGATGACCGGCCAACAAGCACGCCGCGAGGGCGTTGGTGGCGAGGTGCTCTGCTACGTCTGGTAATGCCAGGCGGAGCGCCAACCTTACGCCTAAACGGGACTGGCGGATGCCAGTAAAAGAGCTGGGCGAGGCGGTCGAGGCACGCCTTCACCATCTTCGCCCAGAAGTTCTACGATGCATCCCGGCCCGGCCAACATCTTTCCGCGCACTCACTTATCGTTAAGGTAACGAAGGAAGGAATGGAACCGTGTCTCGAATTGGGAAACAACCGATTCCGATCCCGGACAAGGTTCAGGTCATTATTGACGGTAGTGCAGTCACCGTCAAAGGCCCGAAGGGTGAATTGTCCTACGCGTTTTCGCCGGAGATTGCGATCAAGCAGGAAAGCAAGCAGATCGTAATCACCCGTCCGAGTGATGACCGCCGTCATCGCGCCTTGCACGGCACGACCCGCGCGCTGCTCGCCAATATGGTGACCGGCGTGAGCACCGGGTTCGAGCGCGTGCTGACGATCGAAGGCGTTGGCTATCGCGGTGAAATGGACGGCAAGAACCTGGTGATGTACCTGGGGTATTCCCACAACATCCCGATCAAGCCGCCCAAGGACGTGGAGTTCGCCGTCGAAGAGCGTGGACGGGTCATCAAGGTCCGAGGAACCGATAAGCAAGTTGTAGGCGAATTAGCTGCCTATATTCGCAAACTGCGTCCGCCGGAACCCTATCTGGGCAAGGGCGTCCGCTACCAGGGCGAAATTATCCGCCGCAAGGCTGGTAAAGCCGGTAAAACTGGCTAGGCTGTAAGGTGTCGGAGAGATAGTCATGAGTGAAAAAGGACGTATCGCACGCCAACGCCGTCATCGTCGGGTGCGTGCTCGCATCTCAGGAACGCCGGACCGGCCTCGCTTGAACGTATTCCGTAGCCTGACGAATATCTACGCTCAGGTGATCGACGATGTCGAGGGACATACGCTGGTCTCGGCCTCAACCATCGACCGCGAACTGCGCGGCCAGGTGGACGGGAAAAACAAAACTGAAGCTGCCAAGTTAGTGGGTCAGCTCCTCGCCCAGCGCGCCCTGGCTGCTGGAGTCAAGCAAGTCGTGTTCGACCGGGGTGGCTATCGGTATCATGGCCGCATCAAAGCCCTGGCGGATGGCGCGCGCGAAGCTGGGTTAGATTTCTAGTAATTTGAACCGGGACGCCGGAGTCCATGCGGGGCCAGAAGCCCCGTCCGGCTACCGGGTTGATTAGTGGAGATAACCATGGGAAGACGAGAACCTCGACGCGAACGTGAAGAAGAGCGCGATGAGCTTGATGAGCGCGTAATTGACATCACCCGCGTCGCCAAGGTGGTCAAAGGTGGCCGACGCTTCGCCTTCCGCGCGGTGGTCGTTGTAGGGGATAATCGGGGACAGGTTGGCATTGGGGTCGGCAAGGCCCGTGGCGTGCCGGATGCGATCCGTAAAGCGTCCGAGCGTGCGCGCCGCAATATGCATACCCTGTCGCTGTCCGAGACGACCATTCCGCATGAAGTGACGGGCAAGCGTGGCGGTGCGGTAGTGCTGCTCAAACCCGCGTCCCCCGGTACGGGCGTGATCGCCGGTGGTGGCGTGCGTGCGGTGTTGGAAGCGGCGGGCGTTCGCGACATCTTGAGCAAGAGCCAGGGTAGCTCCAATATCCTGAACGTAGCTCACGCGACGCTCGAAGCGCTGTTCCAACTGCGGAATCCGGAAGATGTCGCAGCCATGCGCGGCAAGAATCCAGCGGAACTGATGCCGTTCTGGAAGCGCGGAAGGAAAGTCACCAATGAGTAAAAAGCTGCGTATCACATTGGTCAAAAGCCCGATCGGCTACACCAAGCGTCAAAAAGAAACGGTCAAGTCGCTGGGGCTGGGCAAGATGAATTCGAGCATTATCCATGAGGATACGCCGCCCGTGCGTGGTATGATTCACAAGATCATCCACCTGTTGAAGGTTGAGGAGATCGAGTCATGAAGTTACACGATCTGCGCCCGGCGGAAGGGTCTACGAAAAAGCATAAGCGTGTCGGTCGTGGTATCAGCGCCGGGCAGGGTAAAACCGCCGGGCGGGGTACCAAAGGCCAGGGCGCGCGTACTGGCAAGAACAAAGGCGCTTATTTCGAAGGTGGACAGCTCCCCCTGGTGCGCCGGTTGCCCTTCAAGCGCGGGTTCAACAACGTTTTTCGGATCGAGTGCCAGGAAGTCAATGTGGACGCTCTGGCAGCGACCTTTGCAGCCGGTGACACGGTCACGCCCGAAGCGTTGGTCGAGCACGGTCTGATCAAAGATGCCGATAAGCCGGTCGTGATCTTGGGCGAAGGTGACTTGGCGGTCAAACTGACGGTCAAGGCGCACCGCTTCACCAAGACCGCCCAGGCCAAGATCGAGCAGGCAGGCGGTTCGGTCGAAAAGCTCGAACTGCTGCTGACGGGTGCGCGTGCGACGGTCAAGAAGCTGCGCAAAGAGCAGCTTGCCGAACTGCGTGCGCAGCGCGAGGCGAAATAATACACGCATAAACCCACCGGACCGGGCACGAGATTGTCCCGGTCCGTGGGAGTTATCGATGCGCCCTTCAACCAAGAGTGGATAAGGAAGTAAGCTTATGATCGAGGCGCTGCGGAATGCGTTCCGCCTGCCGGACCTGCGGCGAAAACTCCTGTATACCTTGTTAATCCTGATCATCTACCAGTTCGCGGCGCACGTGACGGTCCCTGGTGTGGATCGCGGCGCGCTGGACGAGCTGTTCAAGGCGGATGAATCGGGCTTTTTGAGTGTGCTCAACCTGCTGTCGGGGGGCGCGGTCTCCAACTTCAGCGTGATCGCCAATGGGGTGTATCCGTACATCACCGCTTCGATCATCCTGCAACTGTTGGTTCCGATCATCCCGGCGCTGGAAGCGATCCAGAAAGAACCGGGTGGGCAGAAGAAGATTGATCGCTACACCTATTTTCTGGCCATCCCGATGGCGGCTTTGCAGGCGGTAGGTCAGGTCAATATCTTCCAGACCCAGGTGAACAACGCGGGGGGCAAGACACTGATCCCCGGCTTTGGGTTTGGGAGCGATGCCGACTGGTTGACGACCATTTCGGTCATCGCGACTATGACGGCTGGGACGATGTTTGCGATCTGGCTGGGCAATCTGATTACCGAACAGGGTATCGGCAACGGTATCTCGGTGATCATCTTCGCCGGTATCGTGTCGCGCGTGCCTGCCAACCTGTACCAACTGCTCCAGACGCATTTTGTCTTCAACCTGGTCGTGTTCATCGTGCTGATTTTGGTCACGGTGATCGTCATCGTGGTCATCCAGGAAGGGACACGACGGATACCGGTCCAATATGGCAAGCGCGTGCGCGGTCGCAAGATGTACGGCGGCGGCACGACCCATATCCCGCTGAAGGTCAACACCGCGGGCATGATCCCGCTGATCTTCGCCCAGTCGATCGTGACCTTCCCTGGCATCGTGGCCGGGTTCTTCAGCGGTGATACCGCCCAGAAGATCCAGGATACCTTCGCGAATCAGCAGGGCTTCATCTACTGGTTTGTGTACTTCTGGCTGGTGGTCGGCTTCACCTACTTCTATACCGGCGTGATGATCCAGAACCAGAACCTGGGCGAGAACCTGCAAAAGAACGGCGGGTTTATCCCCGGCATCCGGCCTGGACGTCGCACCCAGGACTACATCAACCGCATCGTGAAC
>CAYRWY010000171.1:0-11070 GCA_964427955.1 uncultured Anaerolineaceae bacterium | reverse complement strand
TAGCTATGGTTAAGCACATCGTCATTCTCAGTGACGCCCTGCCCCCTGAGACGCCGGGCGGCGCCGGCCAGGTCGCCTGGCAGTTAGGCTGCGGACTGATCGCTGCCGGACAGCGCGTGACCTTTATCGCCGCTACCACCGGTCCGTCCCGAGTCGAAACCCGCCAGGGGATCACCGTCCACCTGCTGCATTCGCAGTACGCCATGCGCTGGCAAGCCTGGCTCAGCCTGGTCAACCCGGAAACCATTCGCCCCCTGAATATCCTGCTGCGCCAGCTCAAGCCGGACGTGGTCAACGCTCACAACGTGCACCAATATCTCGGCTACCACAGTATGGTCATCGGACGCTTCGCCAACGCGGCGACTGTGTTCACCTCCCACGATGTCATGCCGTTCGCTTATGGCAAGCTGACGCACTTCATCGATCCCGCTCGCCCGGACCAGATGGACGGCTGGAACTACCGGCTGCCGTTTGGTTATAACGTGCGCCAGATGCACCTGCGCTGGAATCCTGCCCGCAACCTGTCGATCCGCCACACCATGCGCTATTACACAGACGAGCGCATCGCTGTCAGCCAGGCCCATAAGCAGGCGCTTGAAGCCAACCGCCTGCCACCGTTCAACGTTGTGTATAACGGCGTCGATGAAAACTTTGCCAGCGTGACTGATGCCGGAATCGAAGTCCTGCGCCAACGGCTGCACCTCGCCGGACGGCGGGTGATCCTGTTCGGCGGGCGCCTGAACCGCGAAAAAGGTGACCAGCAGATCCTCGCCGCCCTGCGACGGATCAAACACCGGGTCCCGAATGTCACCCTGTTGGTGCTGGCCCAGCCCTCGGGCTACACCACCCGGCTGGTGCGCGAAAACCCCGATCTGGCCCAGGAAATCGTATTAGGCGGCTGGTTGGAAGGCGCAGAACTGGCCAGCGCGTTTCGGCTGGCCGACGTCGTGGCATCGCCGTCGGTGTGTTTCGAAACCTTCATGATGGTCAACATCGAGGGAATGCTGGCCGGTACGCCTCCGGTCACGACCTGTTTCGGCGGTCCGCCCGAAGTCGTGCGCGATGGCGAAACGGGTTTTGTACTCAACCCCTACAACATCGACGCCCTGGCGGACCGGCTGACCCGGCTGCTCACCGACGAACCGCTGCGCCGCCAGATGGGCGAGGCGGGCCGCCAGCACGTCCTGAACCACTTCACGCTCAAGCAGCAGGTGGATGCCACGTTCGAGATTTACGAGCGGGCGATGGCTAAACGCGATCAAAGACACCAATCATGAAACTTCTCGTGATCGTCTCTTCACTCGATCTCACCCAACCGTTCAGCGCCACGCCCGCCTGGTGGCAGCTTCTCAAAGCCCTGTACGAAGTCGGCGTAGACGTCATCGCCACGCCCTATCAAGGCCCGGCGATTGAGTCGCCCTGGTGGCAGGCCGCGCCCAATCCCGCCCAGCGCGAAGGCGATCTCTTCAAGCGGCTGCGCGACGGCTGGCGCAAGATCGGCGGCGTCCAACAAACGCAGGCCGCCGGAACGCAGCTTGAGGCGGAGGGGCTGTCCGACAAGCTGGTGCGGCGCATCGCGCAGACGGTGATCGCGCCGCGCTGGCAGCGGCACGTCGACCGCGTGCTGGCCAGACACCCGGATGTAGACGCGGTGCTGCTGATCACGGTCCCGCTCAACCACCTGCCGGGGCTAGCCCAGCACATCATCACGCAGCACCACAAGCCGGTGCTGTTCTACGATGGCGACGTCCCGGCCAGCCTGCCTAATTTCATGGGCTTCGCGACCGGCTTCCGCATCTACCAGGGCGCGGATCTCTCGGAATACACCGCGTTCATTTCCAACAGCGAAGGCGGGAAAAAAGGGCTGTCCGACCTGGGCGCGCGCGCCGTGCACACGCTGTTTTACGGCGCCGACGAGGATTTGTTCAGCCCGCTGGACGTGCCGCAGGACCTCGACGCCTTCTTCTATGGGCACGGGCGCGAATACCGCGCGGAATGGATCGAGGCAATGGTGCGCGAACCCAGCGTGCGGCTGCCGGATGCCCACTTCGCCGTGCGCGGCACACACCTGGGCGACCTGGGGCGGGCGCAAATACTGCCCTATCTGTCCTTCAGCAAGCTGCGCGAATATGCCTGCCGCAGCAAGCTCAACCTGGTGATCACGCGCAAAGCCCACGCCTCGGTGTTCGCGTCGTCCAGTTCCCGCCCGTTCGAGCTGGCGTCGCTGGGCGCGTGTATGGTCTGCAACCCCTACGAAGGTATCGAAACGTGGTTCGAGCCGGAGAAAGAACTGATCGTCGTCCACAGCGCCGACGAAGCGACGGAGCGTTACACCTGGCTGCTCAGCCATGACGAGGCCCGGCGCCAGATCGGGCAGGCGGCGCGCGAACGGTTCCTGAAGGAGCACACCTTCCAACACCGTGCCCGGCAGTTAGTCAGCATCATCCAGGGCTACCTATGACCCCGTCTCACGACACCACCCCACCCGAAACGCTGATCTCCGCCCAGGCGTTCAGCATGGCGCTGGACACCCCCTGGCGCGTGCGGTTGGAAGTGCGCCGCGTGCTCAGTTGGCCCATGACCCGGCTGATCTTCGCCCTGGCGGGCGTGCCGTGGGGCCGGGGCTGGAAGTTCTACGGCGTCCCCATCCTGCAAAAACACCGCCGCAGCACCCTGGTGATCGGCGATCAGCTCGCGCTGCGCTCGATCCCACACAGCAACGCCCTGGGGCCGTTCCACGCCGTGATCCTGACCACCCGGCGGCCCGGCGCCCAATTGACCATCGGGCGCGGGTTCGGCATGACCGGGGGCACGATCTGCGCGGAACAGTGCATCACCATCGGGGACGACGTGTGGGTAGGCGGCAACTGCACCATCACCGACACCGATTTTCATCCGCTCGACCTGGCGCAGCGGCTGTCGCATCCGCTCGACGGCGCGACCGCCCCGGTGGTCATCGAAGACGGCGTCTTCATCGGGATGCAGTCTTTGATCTTGAAAGGCGTGCGCATTGGTGCCCACAGCGTGATCGGGGCGGGCAGCGTCGTCACCCGCGATATTCCCCCCGGTGTCATTGCCGCCGGAAACCCGGCCCGGGTCATTCGCCCCCTCTCGGAATAGTTGTGAGTTGTTAGTTTTTGGTTATATTCAATGCGGATCGTTCACTAACTACCCGCTGCGTTTCAGCGGTTTTGGGACTCATTGATGATTTTTCTCGTTTACCTGGCCCTGGTCACCATCCTGTTGGGGATGGGGATGCTGGTCGCGTCGATCCTTCCGGCACGAGGAGCGCGGATTGGCCTGGGTGCTATCTTATTCCTGGCGCTGGTCGTGGATGGAACCTGGCTGACCGCGCCTGTGATCGGTTGGTCGCCCGCGCTGGCGGACAGCCTCTGGATCGGGGTCTTCGCCCTGGTCGTCGCGGGCGCATTGTGGACCACGAGTCGCAATGAGAGCCGGACCGATCTCTCCCCCTGGGCCTGGCTGAGCCTGCGGGACATCGCCTTCCTGATGGCCGTGATCACCCTGTTTGGGGCGGTGATCACCGTGCTCCCGGTGCCGCTGGACACGGACGCCCAGGGTTTCGGCTACCTGGCGCTGACGCTGCGCAACGGCCATGACTATCTGTCGCTGGCACCGTGGCATCCTGAAATCGACTATCTCTACTCTCCGGCCTATTTCGGCTTGATCGCCCACCTGAGCACCCACCTCGATCCCGGCATCCACAGCCTGCAAATGATCCTCAGCGCGGCGACGGCGGTGCTGTTCATCTGGGGTGCTTACGATCTCGGCTGTGAGCTGGAGGGGCCGCGCACCGGGCGAGGCTTCATGCTCGCGGCGCTGATCGGCACCGGGTTGATCACCGCGTTCATGGACTCGCATTATACGGCGCTGCTGGCGCTGCTCTTTTCGCTGGGCTTCCTGACCTTCGTGCTGCGCTTCTTGCAGACGGGGCGCTGGTCGAGCGTGCTGTTTGCGGCGATCTGCCTGGCGGGCGTGCCATTGAGCCAGCCGGACAGCACCATCGCGCTGATGATCGGCTACATCCCCTGGCTGATCGTGATCTGGCTGAGCAAGCCGCGCCCGCGCTTCGACGCCTGGCTGATCCTCGCCGCCGTGATCCCGCTGGTCGCCCTGGGCATCGTCGCGCCGTGGCTGATCAGCATCAGCGACCTGTTGGGATCGGGGATCGAATCGCCGTTCAAGGTCGAGGCGTCTCACTGGCGGACGATGGTCCTGATGCACGGCGGGGTGATCGTGCTGCTGGCCCTGGTGGGTGCCTGGACAGGGCTGCGGCGGCGGCATCCTTTCACGCTGCTGATGCTCGTCTGGCTGGTGGGGATCGTCGAGTTTTCGACGCTGGGGCTGCTCGAAAAAGCCTTTCCCGACCTGCTCGGCCCGCTGCTCAAATACGATTACCCGTTCAGCCTGGCCTGGCACGGGCCGATCATCCCCTACCTGGTGTTAGGGGGCATGGCCCTGGTGTGGCTGGCCGACCGGCTGGGCGGGGAACGGATTGACCGCCTGATCGCCCGGTTCGCGATCCCGGTGTCGGCGCTGGCCATGCTGGGCATCGCGCTCGGCGTGGTCTATTTCGATCCGATCCTGAAGGAAACCAAACAGCGCGGGGTGAGCTTCTACGGCGCGTTTTCGTCCGCCGCCGACGTGCGCGCTATGCGCTGGCTGCGCGACCATACCCCGGACGATGCGCTCATCCTGAACCATCCCGGCCCGCAAGAAGGGGATTGGGTGCCGGTCATCGCCGAACGCGCGACGGTGTATTTCCGCCCGCAGCCATTTTTCCGTAACACGTATTTAGCGGAGACGACCCAGCACACCCTGCGGGATTTCTGGCGTGATCCGGCGGCCCCGGAAAATGCCGAACGGCTCCGCGCTGCCGGGGTCGAGTATGTGCTGGTTCCGCAGGTGTTCGGGAATCCGTCCAGCTTCGCGGACCTGCTCCGCTGGCGGCAGCCGATCCCGGAGGCCGCGTCCTACCTTCGGACGCCGGTCAGCGCCGCGCCGTACTTACGGCTGGTCTACGAGGATGATGGCGCCCAGGTATACCAGGTGGTTCCCGCGCGCTGATGAGAGGGTTGGCAACACAAACAAAAGTCCCGTCTGCGAACCTGAATAGACGGGACCTTGCGATGATGCGCGTCGCAATGCGCCTTTAAATAAAGGCATTCATATTGTAACGTAAGTTTGGGTAGGTTTGTCAAATTTTGGGTCTGGGATCGCGTGATTTCCCCCCAACGAAAGGGCCTATGCGCACTTACCAATCCTGGGGACGTTATCCCCACGCGCCGCACCGGGCAGTCGTCCCGGTCCGTTGGCGCGACGACGTGATCGACCTGGCGGCCATCGAAGGTCCGGCACTGCCGTATGGCTGGGGCCGCAGCTACGGCGATAGCTGTCTGAACGAGGGCGGCACCCTGCTCGATACCGGCCCCCTCAACCGCTTCATGGACTTCGACGACACCACCGGCCTGCTGCGCTGCGAAGCTGGCGTGACCCTGGCGGACATTCTGGCGCTGATCGTGCCGCGCGGCTGGTTCTTGCCCACCACGCCGGGCACCAAGTTCATCACCGTCGGCGGCGCGATTGCGAACGATGTGCACGGCAAAAATCACCACAAGGCCGGGACTTTCGGCTGTCACGTCACCCGCTTCGAGCTGCTGCGCTCGGACGGTGAGCGGATGATCTGCTCGCCGGACGAAAATGCCGAGTTGTTCCGCGCGACCATCGGCGGGCTGGGACTGACCGGCCTGATCCTGTGGGCGGAAATTCGTGTGCGCCGCGTGGCGGGACCGTTCATCGCCAAAGAACAGATCCGCTTCCGCTGTGTCGATGAATTTTTCGAGATCAGTGCCGATTCCGACGAACGGTTCGAACACACGATGGCCTGGGTGGACTGCCTGGCTACGGGCCAGCACCTGGGACGCGGGCTGTTCATGCGCGGCAACTATGCCTGGCCCAAGCACATCCCGCGCAAAGCCGCCGAGCCACGCTCGCTGTTCACCGTGCCGGTGCAGCTTCCGGCCTTCGTGCTCAACCTGGCGACAGTCAAAGCCTTCAACGGCCTGTATTATCGCTCGCAGTTGACGAAGCGCGCGCACCAGGTCGTCCCCTACGATCCATTCTTCTACCCGCTGGACGCGATCTACGAGTGGCACCGGCTGTACGGCGCGCCCGGTTTCCTGCAATACCAGTTCGTGATCCCCTACGCCCAGGATCGCACCGCGATCAAAGACATCCTGACCCAGATCAGCCAGTCCGGGGTGGTGTCGTTCCTGGCGGTGCTGAAGGTGTTCGGCAACGTGCCCTCACCGGGAATGCTGTCCTTTCCACGTCCGGGCGTGACGCTGGCGCTGGACTTTCCGTTTCGCGGCCAGCGCACGCTGGCGCTGCTCAACCGGCTGGACCAGGTGGTCCGGGAACACGGCGGGGTGCTGTATCCGGCCAAAGATGCGCGCATGTCGGCGGAGACCTTCCAGGCGTGCTATCCCCAATGGCAGGAATTTGCCCGGTATATCGATCCGAAATTCTCGTCGAGCTTTTGGCGGCGTGTCATGGGTAACAATCAGAGTGAGGGGTGAGCATGAAACTGATGATCATAGGGGCCGCGTCGGCCATCGCGCACGAAACCGCCAAACACTTCGCCGCCGATGGGGCAGAACTGTTCATCGTGGGACGCAATGCCGAAAAACTGGCGGTGATTCAGCATGACCTGGAGGTGCGCGGCGCGGCGCGAGTGGTGCCGTACACGCTCGACCTGGACGCGCTCGACCAGCACGCAGCCCTGATCGCGGCGGCGGATGCGGCGCTCGGCGGGATGGATGCGGTGCTGATCGCGCATGGCACCCTGCCGGACCAGGCGCAAGCCCAGGCCAGCGTCGAAACCACGCTGCGCGAATTTCATACCAACGCGCTGAGCACGATTTCGCTGCTCACCCTCCTGGCGCAGCGCTTCGAGCCGCAGCGGCGCGGCTGCATCGCGGTGATTTCGTCCGTCGCCGGGGATCGCGGGCGAGGCAGCAACTATGTCTACGGCGCGGCCAAAGGCGCGGTCAGCCTGTTTTCGAGCGGGCTGCGCGTGCGGCTGAGCAAAGCTGGGGTGGCGGTGTTCGCGATCAAACCGGGCTTCGTCGATACCCACATGACGGCCCACCTGAAGAAAAACCCGCTCTACGACCGACCAGAAATTGTCGGAAAACGAATCTATACCGCCATGCTCAAGGGCGAAGCGGTGGTCTACGTGCCCTGGTTCTGGCGCTACATCATGCTGATCATCTGCCACATCCCGGAGCGGGTGTTCAAGAAGCTGTCGCTGTAGCGCCTGCTAACGCGGCGGCTGGTAACGATAGCGCACGTGCTTGACTTCCAGGTAGCTGTCCAGCCCCGGCTGGCCGAGTTCCCGGCCCATGCCGCTCTGCTTCATGCCGCCAAACGGTCCCCGGATGTCGGTAATGTCGTTGACGTTGATGCCGATCCCGCCCGCCCGGAGATGCTGCGCCGCGTAGAACGCCGTATCGAGGTCCTGCGTGTAGACATAGGCCGCCAGACCGTAGGGTGTATCGTTCGCCAGCCGGATGCCCTCGTCCAGCGTGTCGAAAGCGGCGATGGGCGCGACCGGGCCGAACGTCTCCTCCTGCATGACCCGCATCTGGCGCGTGACGCCGGTCAGCACGGTGGGCAGGTAGAAAAAGCCCCGCGCATACTGGGGCTGATCGGGCACCCTGCCGCCGGTCTGCACCTGCGCCCCCTGCTCGACCGCCTCGGTCACGTGCGCCTGCACAGTGCGCAGCCCGGCCTCGTTGATCATCGGCCCCATGTCGGCGTCCGGCTCGGCAATCCCATCCGCCGTCACCCGAAGGCGGGCCGCTGCCGCCGTGAAACGATCCACAAATTCGGCGTACCGCTCGCGCTGCACGAAGATCCGGTTGACGCTGATGCAGATCTGGCCAGTGTGAGAGAAGGCCCGGCGCAGCGCCTCGGGCACGGCGATGTCCAGATCGGCATCCCGGCACACGACAAAGGGCGCGCTGCCGCCCAGTTCGAGCGTGACGGCTTTCAACTGGCGGGCGGCCTCCTGGGCGATCCACAGGCCGGTGGCGGTCGATCCCGTGAAGGCGATTTTCCGGCTGAGCGGGCTGGTCACCAGTTCTGCGCCGACGGTGCGGCCCGGTCCGGTCACGAGGTTGAGCACGCCGGGCGGAATCCCCGCCTCGACGAACGCGCGGACGAATTCGGTAGCGGCCAGCGGCGCTTCGCTGGGCGGCTTGATCACGAAAGTGCAGCCCGCCGCCAACCCCGGCCCCAGCTTCCAGGACAGGAGATCGACCGGAAAGTTCCAGGGCGTGATGGCGGCCACCACCCCAACCGGCTGCTTGAAGACGAAACTGTGCGTCGGACCGAGATCGCCCGCAAAGTGGGTGCCCTCCAACCGCCGCCCTTCTTCCGCGTAAAAATCGATGACGTCGGCGCTGTAGCGGCATTCCTTCACGGAATCGTTGAGCGGCTTGCCGTGCTCGCGGGTGAGCAGGTGGGCGGCCTGGTCCAGGTTGCGGCGGAAGATGACCATCGCCTCGTGCATGATCCGGGCGCGCTCGCGGGGCGACATTCCCGCCCAGACCGGGAACGCATCCGCCGCCGCCGCCAGCGCCGCCTGGGCATCGGCCACCGACGCCTGGGAGATCGAGGCGAGGATCGTCCCGTTGGCGGGATTGATAACCGGCATGGTCGCGCCGCCGGCGCTGGCGCGCCACTGGCCATTGATCAGCAGAGTCTCTACCATAGGGTTAGCTGTCCTTGAAAGCCACGCTGCCTGCCAGGGCCGCGCGTACCATCTGATCGTCGAGCGCACTGCGCACCGCCGGATCGAGATGCCGATGGGGTTCAGCCTGGACGGTGACCAGGCACATCGACGCGGTCGCCAGGTGGAACACGGACCCCAGGGTGAACAGCAGCGAGGTTTCCATGTCCATACTCAACACCCCGACCTGCTGCATGGGGGCCAGGTCCAGCGAGGCCCGCCCCACGACTGTAGGCGCCATGTCGGGATAAAAGGCGTCGAAGGTAGCCGTCAGCCCCATCTGGACGTCGAGCGCCTGTTGGCGGCCCGCTTCAGCGAGGGCGTGAACCAGGGGCCAGTTGGGAATGGCCGGGTAAGCCAGCGGGAGGTAGTGCGCCGAGGTTCCTTCAAAACGCGCCGCGCCCAACGACAGCACGACGCTGCCCAACGCCGCGCGCACGCCCATCATCGTGCCGATCCGGACGATGGAGCGGACGCCCAACTGCACCAGCTCTTCAACCACAATCGCGGTGGACGGCGCGCCGATCCCGCCGGAAATAGCCGAGATCGGAACTCCCTGGTAGCTGCCAGTGAGCACCGTGTATTCCCGGCTGCGGCTGATCACACGGGGATCATCCAACATACTCTTAAGGCGCTCTACGCGGGCCGGGTCACCAGAAAGCAGCACCAACGGGGCCACATCCCCCGGTCTACACTTAAGATACAACGTCTCTTTAACCATTGATTCCCTCAAGAGAGCCAAAATAATCTTCAAATCGGGCGGCGGCCTGCGTCCAACCGGGCAGGTTGGTCTGACAGCCCACCGCTTCGAGCACAAAGGAGGCCACCACCGCCCCCAGCCGCGCGCTGACCTCCGGGGACCACCCGCGCAAGAGGCCCGCCAGGAAGCCTGCCGTAAATCCATCACCGGCCCCGGTAGGGTCTACCACGGGTCCAACTGACACGGCCCGCACCGGAGTCATGCCCGCCGCGGTGTAGACCTGGCTGCCCTGGCTGCCCTGCGTGACGACGATGGCGCGAGTGATGTCGCTCAGCCCTTGCGAAATCGCGGAGAAGCCCAGGGTCCGGGTCACGTACTCGGCCTCAATGTGATTCATCAGGATATAGGTGCTGGCCGCCAGAAAATCGCCCAGCATGTCGGGAGGATAGGCATGGCTGTCCGCCCGGAGCACCCAGGCCAGCGGCACCCCGGCCTGCTGCACCGCCTGGATGAACTGCCGGTTGTAATGAAATGGGCCGACCGTCACCAGCGCCAGGCGGTAGCGGTCGAGCTGATCCACCACGAGGCGATCCTGCCACGCGTCCGCCGCACCGGGAAAGAAGAAGTTCTGGTACTGGCCATCGGGATTGAGATACAGGTAGCTGCGCGAAGACTGCTCACCGGGCAGGCGGATCACGTGGCGGACCTCCACCCCGGTTTCGACCAAATAGCGCACGTAGTCGTCTCCGGCGGGGTCATCGCCCAGGACCATCGCGACCCCCGCCTGGAATCCCAACCGCGCCAGGGCCACCGCCACATTCGCGCCGCAGCCGCCAAAACTGAACGACTCCGGGAGCGTCCGCAGCAGCGCCGTCTCACCGACGGTCGGACTGTGCGACACCCGGACAATCGTGTCCAGGCTCGGATAACCGGTAGCCAACACGTCCATGTCAGGCGTTGTCCTTTGCGGCCAGTTGGGCCATTGCCTCGTCCAGCGTCACCACGCGCCCCAGATATTTGTGGATGTCTTCGAGATTGGCTTCGTGCAGATGCGGCTTGTCCGTCGAGACGCACTCCCGCGGCACGATCACGCGATAGTTATGCTCGAAAGCATCCTGCGCCGTGGCCCGAATGCACACATTCGTTTTGGTCCCGGTCAGAAACAGGGTGTCGATATGGTTGTCGCGCAGGATCAGATCGAGATCGGTGCCGACAAAGGCGCTGTACCGCCGCTTGGTGATCACGTAATCGGCCTCGTGCGGTTCGAGGGGCGGGGCCAGCTCGACGCCCGGCGTTCCCGCTTCGCAGTGCGCCCGCACGTTTTCCAACTCCCAATCCGGCTTGCCGGGGCGATGCGAATCGATCACCCACACGATCACCGCCCCACGCTGCCGGGCGAGGTTCACGAAACGGTCGATGTGGGGCACAATCTCCGCGGCCTGGGGATGCGGCACCTTGCCCTGGGGATCGGTAAAATCGCGCACGACGTCAATGACCAGCACCGCTTGTTTGCCCATCTAGCGCCATCCCTTGTGCCACTCTTTGCGCGCCGACA
>CAYRWY010000170.1:0-11109 GCA_964427955.1 uncultured Anaerolineaceae bacterium | reverse complement strand
GCTTCGGGCTGCTCGCCGATGCTGCGCAGGGTCAGGCCGGGCCGCGTGCGGTAGATGTAGAACCAGACCAGGAAGATCAGGATCATGCTGAAATAGATCAGCACGTTATGCCGGAACAGCACCGGCCCCAGGAACGGAATATCGCGCAAGAAGGGGATCGGCGCGGCGGGGATTTCCTTGCCGGGCTGGTTGAAATGCGGCTTGCCCAGGAAGATCGCCAGGTCCGCGCACAGGATGGTCAGCACGAAGCCGACGGCGACCTGGTTGAGCCGGAGCGCGATGCTCGAAAAGACGACGATGAACGCCACCCCCGCTCCGACGGCCATCGCCGCCAGGATGGCCGCGGCCAGGCTGCCGGTGTCGCGCACGATGGCGTGGGCCGTCATGGCCGTCAGCATGATCGTGCCGTCCAGCGCCAGGTTGATCACCCCGGCCCGCTCCGTAATCAGCTCGCCCTGCCCGGCGATGACAATCGGCGCGGCAGAGCGGATAACGCCTCGTAAAGTACCTTCAAGACCTGCTGCCATGTAAAAGTTTCCCAGTGATACAGTGATCAGTTGTTAGTTGTCAGTTCACAGTATGCAGTAGGGGCGCTGCTTGCTGCACCCTGCCCCTACGAAACCGTATTATCTCTCCGCACCCGCCGGAAGGTGACCATCATCTCCAGGTCGGACAGCCAGCGCAAGTCGATCAATTCCCATCCGATGGCGGCGTACTCGTTCAACTGCTGGCTGAGCGACTTGCCCGCCCACGACAGCGTTTCATGGCGGTCCACTTCGGCGGGAAAATCCAGCTCACCCGACAGGTACACGGTGAGATATTCCCAGTGCCGTGCGTGTCTAGGTGCGATCCACATCATCTTCGTCCTGGACCGGCAGCGTGCTGCGCGGCGGGAAGAAGCGATTGCGCACGCCAAAGGCCAACACGACCATCAGCACCACCGTACTTTGCAGCACCCGCACCAGCGAACGATCCAGGGTGAGGCCATAATCCCACTGGAAGCCACTTTCCAACCGCTGGCCACCTTTGGACAACACCGCGAACACGAAGGACACGAACGGCGTCAGGATGGCCGACATCGACGCCAGCAGCACGACCAGGATCGCCAGGAAGCCGATCCCGCCCGACGGCGACGCCGTGAGCTTGATCACGTCCGGGGCGAACACGCGGAACGCGCCGCCCAGGCCCGCCATGCTGCCGCACAGCGCCATTGCCAGCCAGACGTTGCGCTGGGTGCGGACGCCCAACAAAAAGGCCGATTTCTGATTTTTGCCCATCGCGCGCAGTTGCAAGCCCCAGCGCGAGATGTACATGATCACGAACACGATCACGAAAGCCACGACCGTCAGGTAGATCGTCGTCGGACTGAGACGGCGGTAAGCTTCGAAGGTAGGCAGGCGCGCGATCTCCGGGAAGCGGGCGGTTTCGGTCGCACGGCTGCCCAGGGGCTGCCAGGGACCGCCGTTCGACACCAGGTACATGTTGAACGTCTGCGCGATGAAGTTCAGCGCCACCCCGCCAAAAATCTCGTTGACGCCGCCCTTCGTCTTCAGCACGGCGGCTAACCAGGCCCACAAGGACCCGGCGGCGGCGGCCAGGATGAAGGCGGCGATCAGGATTTCGGTGCGCCCCAGGTGCAGGCCCAGCGGGCTGTTTTCGGCGAACAGGCGGATGCCCCAGGTCGCGCCAATGGCGCCCATGATCATCTGGCCTTCCACGCCGATATTCCACAGCCCGGCGTTATAGGTCAGCACCAGGCCGAACGACGTGATCGCCAGCGGCATCCAGAAGGCCACCATGTCGGCGCGCTTTTCGGAAGTCTGGAGCGTGCCCTGGTAAACGTAGTCCCAGGCCACTTTGGGATCGGCTCCCTGCCATTTCAGGATCAGCACGATCAACACCAGCGCCACCGCGATCCCGGCGAACGGGGTGATCAGGGTCGGCAGCAGGTCGATCACGTAATGCCACATCATCCGCTGGGCGGTGCCGGGGCGGGGGGCCGGAGAGGAGGTCGAAACGGGTGTGGTCATGGCTACATCCTCCCCCCAATCAGCTCGCCCAGGCGGTCGGCGGTCATGTCCTTCGGATTATCCACCAGGGTCGTGCGCCCGCCGAAAAAGACCAGGATACGGTCGCTGTAGGTCACGATTTCGTCCAATTCGGCTGAAATGAAGATGATCGCGGTGTTCTGCTCACGCCGCCGGAGAAGCTGCTCCCAGATATAGTTGGCGCTTTCGACGTCCAGGCCGCGCGTGGGATGCTCCAGCAGCAGCACGTTCAAGTTCTGCCGCAGCAGGGCCAGCGCAAACCGCTGCTGGTTGCCGCCCGACAGCGTCTGGATCGGGCTGTTGGGCCGTCCCTTGACGTTGAACTGCGTGAGGCGCTCCGCCGTGGTATGCCGCGCCTGGACCCAGTTCACCCAGGGGCGCTTGCCCGGCATG
The DNA here is from genome assembly GCA_964427955.1 of uncultured Anaerolineaceae bacterium. GTDB lineage: Bacteria > Chloroflexota > Anaerolineae > Aggregatilineales > Aggregatilineaceae > JACRBK01. The sequence continues at coordinate 8,668 of CAYRWY010000170.1, read as the reverse complement.
GTCAGCGCGAAATGCTCCGTCAGCGTCATGCCCTTGATCAGCCCCTCTTCCAACCGCCCGGCGGCGAGGAAAGCCACGCCCGACTGCGCGAAGTCGTGATAGGCCGCGCGGGTCACGTCGCGCCCATTCAGCGTGATCGTGCCTTCTTCCGGCGGGAACAGCCCCGAACAAGCCCGCACGAACTCGCCTTGCCCGCTGCCGTCCAGCCCGGCCAGGCCGATCACTTCGCTTTTGCAGACGGTCAGAGAGAGGTTTTGGACGGTCAGGCGTGGCGCGGAGAGGCGCAGATTCTTGATGACCAGCACCGGCGCGCCGCACTCGATCAGCGGGCGAAGCTGGCGCTCGATGATTTTGCCGAACATCAAGGCTACCAGGTCCGAGATCGGGCAGGGGACGGCTTTTTCGCCAACATACTGGCCGCGCCGCAGCACGTAGGCGTAATCACACAGCTCGATCACGTCTTCCAGCTTGTGCGAGACCAGGATGATGGTCAGGCCGTCGTCGCGCGCCAGTGCCTTGAGCACGCTGAACAGCGCGGTTTTCTGCTCGGCGCTGATGCCGGTGGTGGGTTCGTCGAGCACCAGCACTTTCACGTCGAGCGAGAGCAGGCGCAGAATCTCAAGCTGCTGCCGCTCGCCGATAGTCAGCGTGTCGATGTAGCGGTCGGGATTCAGCTTGAACTCGAAGCGGTCGCACAGCGCGAGGAGCTGCTTGCGGGCCGTCGCCCGGTCGGGGAAGTAGCGATTGGGCCGTCCTGCAATGAAATTTTCGAGCACGGTGAAGGGCGGGAAATCGAGCGGGTCCTGATACAACATCCCGATCCCGTGCGCGATGGCGTCCGTGGGGGCGCTCAACACGACCGGCTCGCGGTCTACCAGGATTTGTCCGCTGTCGGCGGCCTGGTAGCCGGACATAATCTTCATGAGAGTGCTTTTGCCGGCCCCGTTCTCGCCCAGGATGGCATAAATGCGCCCACCTTCGAATGTCAGCGAGATATCCTGGTTGGCGCGCACTCTCCCAAAAGTCTTTGAAATGTGTTGAAGTTCAACAAGCATAAGTGTCTCAGTGAGTCTGGAAGCGGCGTTTGATAAACAAAGGGAGAGGGGATGGCCCCTCTCCCGCATTTTTATTGACGTGGTGAGCTACTTGGTCGAGCCTTCGATCCCGGCCAGAAGCTGCGGTGGGGTCACTTCTTCGGGGGTCTTGGCGTCGTCGGCGTTGGCGGCCTCGAACCAGACCTGCTTCGGCGTGGCGACCTGGCCGTCGGCCAGGAAGACCGAGCCATCCTGGAAGGAGAGCGGGCCGGTGTACAGGTTGATGCCACCTTCTTCGCCCATCGCGCCCTTCGCCAGCAGGCCGATGAACTCGTCCATCTGGGCCTTCTCGTCATCGGTCAGCGCATTGCCGTACACGAAGCCCACGGCGCTGGTGTCAGGATTGTTGATGTCGGTCCAATCGGGGGCGTTCCAGTCCCAGGACTGCGTCCAGGTGCCATCCTTGACCGCTTCGACGGTCTTCAGGTAGGCGGGGCCCCAGTTGAAGTACGGCACGCCCAGGCAGACCTCAGGCGAGGTCTCGCAGGCGCCCATGAAGTCGTAGGGCACGGCCCACACCTTGCCACCTTCTGCCGCGCGCTGCCCGACGACGGTGATCGCTTCGCTGGTGTCGATCCCGGAGATCAACACGTCCGCGCCGCCATCCAGGAAGGCGTTCGATACGGCGGTCGGGTCCAGCGTAACGCCGGGGATGTTGAACCAGAAGCCGATCCAGGTCACGCCGAATTTGAGGGTAGTCGGGTCCATACCGCGGAAGTTCTTGTAGCAGTACTGCGCGCCCAGGTAAACCGAGTTGACCAGACGGGTGGTTTCGGGATCTACCAGCGGGCCGACGTAACCGATGCTGCCGGTCTGAGTCTTGAGCGCCGCGGCGCAGCCCGCCATCATCTTGCCATATTCCATCTGGCCCATGAAGTTGCCCGCGTTGGACGGCGCGATGCCCCACAGGGCATCGTCACCCGAGGCGTTGATGAAGGTGATGTTCGGATAGTTGGCGGCCACGACGGTCGTATCGACTTCGAAATCTGCCGAGGTCGTGATGATCAGTTTCGCGCCCTGATCGACCATATCCTGAACAACCTGATCCAGGGTGGTTTCGGGACGATCTGCCGAGTTCAAGCTCTCCAAGAAGATCATTTTGGCACCGGGCAACTTGCTTTCCACGTACTGCCCGGCTTCGTAATGCGCCTGGCTCCAACCGTGATCATCTTTCGGGCCGACGAGCACCACACCGAAGATGAATTCGTCTTGGGCAGTGGCCCGCGGCGCAGCCGTAGCCACCCCACCGAGCACCATTGCCACCAAAATCAAGAGCACAGACAGTTTCTTCAGCATACGAACTCTCCTGTCACTCGCTAACTAAAAAAGGCCAGAACGCCTATCTTTAACACCAGTTTAGTAGAAAAATGGGCAAAAGCAAACTTTTTGTGCGATGCACACAAGCTCCCGGCCCCGCAGGGAAGGGGCCGGAAATAGGACGGAGAAACGCGTTGTGATAGTTATACAAACAGCTCGACCGGCTTGAACTGGTCCACATCGACCAGCCCCAGGTCCGTTAGCTTGAGGCTGGGGATCACTTCCAACGCCATGAAGCCCATCAGCATGAACGGATCGTGCAGCGGTGAGCCAAGTTCGCGGGCTGTCACGTCGATCAGGTGATCGAGCGCGGCGCGGACTTCTTCCAGCGGCCTGTCGCTCATCAGCCCGGCCACCGGCAGCGGCAGCTCGGCCAGCACCTGATCACCGTTCACGGCGACCAGTCCACCGCCCGACGCGGCCACCGCTTTGACGGCGGTCATCATGCTGGTGTCGTCTGCCCCGACCACGACGAGATTGTGATGGTCGTGGGCGACGGTGCCCGCGATGGCGCCGCGCTTCAGCCCCAGGCCCTGGATGAAGCCTTTGCCGATATTGCCGGTGGCATGGTGGCGCTCGATCACGGCGATCTTGAGCAGATCGCGCGACAGATCGACCACCGCCTGCCCGTTTTCGATCCGGGCGTCTTCGGTGCGATTTTCGGTCACGACCTGGCCGTGCACCGTCCCGATCACGCGGATGCGGCGGCTGGTGGCCGGAATGGCGAAGTCCACGCTGTCCCAGCGGATATTCATGGACGGCGGCAGCACGGCGGTCGGGGCGGACGTGATCGCGGCGATGGTCCGGCCCTCCTGCGCGACCAATTTCCCGCCGCAGTAGACCAGCTCGGCGTGCGGCGCGTGCAGGTTGGAGAAGACGAACAGATCGGCACGGCGGCCCGGCGCAATCGCGCCCCGGTCGTGCAGCCGGAAAAATTCCGCCGTGTTGAGCGAGCCGATCCGGAGGGCGACCACCGGGTCCAGCCCGCCTTCGGCAATCGCCATGCGCACCAGCAGGTCGATGGAGCCATCGTCGAGCAGGTCGGCGGGATGGCGATCATCGGTGCACCAGCAGACGCGGTGATTGTTCTGCTGGGTGATCACCGGGAGTAACGCCTGCAAGTTGCGGGCGTTGGTCGCCTCGCGGATCAGGATCACCATGCCCTTTTGCAGCTTCTCGCGGGCTTCTTCGACCGTCGTGCATTCATGATCACTGCCGATGCCCGCCGCGATGTACGCGTTGAGGGCCGGCCCGCTCAGGTTGGGGGAATGTCCATCGATCACCCGTCCCTCGAAGGCTGTGAGCTTGTCCAGCACGCCCGGATCGCCGTAGATCACGCCGGGGAAGTTCATCACTTCCGCCAGCCCCAACACCTGGGGATGGCCGATCAGCGTTTTCAGATCGGCAGCGTCCAGCGACGCGCCCGCGTTGGCCATGTGCGTGGCCGGGACGCAGCTTGAGGCATTGACGAACATGCTGAGCGGGCTGCCCTGCGACGAGTCCAGCATGTAGTGGATGCCGCTCAAGCCGTAGACGTTGGCGATCTCGTGCGGGTCGGTGACGACCGTCGTCACGCCGTGGGCCAGGGCCGCGCGGCTGAATTCGGGGGGGATGCACAGGCTGCTCTCGATGTGGACGTGCGCGTCGATCAGACCGGGTGCCACGTAGCGCCCGCCCAGGTCCACCGTCTCGGCGGCAGTGTAGCCCGGTCCGACCCCGACGATGATCGACTCTTTGATGGCGATCTCGCTGGGATAAATTTCGCCGGTATAAACGTTCACCAGTTTCAGGTTGGTCAGCAGCAGATCGGCAGGTTCCTGGCCACGTGCCGCTGCGATACGTTGAGAGAGGTTCATCATAAACTCCATGTGTGACGTCAAACGCTACTCAGATTATAGGAAAATCTCCTGGCTGCTTGATAGGGCCTATTAACACAAATGCCCCTGCTGAGGGGCATTTTAGTGCAGAAGGCAGCACCTGAATCCCAGGCTCTAGGCGAGCTGCTCTCGGACAAAGGCCAGGGCTTCTTCGAGGGTGCCGAAGATGGGGTGATCCAACTGACCATACTGTTCCTGCTGGAGGCTTTCGATGCCCAACTGCACCATGGCGGCTTGCGAGACCAGCACGCTCCGGATGCGCGGATCTCCGATCGACCCTGGGAACCCGTTGCGTGTTTCTTCGGCAATGGCGACCATCATCTGGCCGAAATCGTAATTCTTCGACAACAGATGCGTGATGCGGTAAATCGGCGCCTCCATACCCTCGATTGCCTGGCCAAGCTGCGGCCAGAAGGTTGGGTAATCGTCGACCGGGTCGAAGTGGACCCCCAACGTGCAGATGATGATCGGTTCGTCCGAAAGTTTCTCGATACTGAAGTTCATACCCCAATCGCTTCCTCACTACCTGGATACTTGTACCCATTCTATAGTCTGTTAATCAAAGAACAATTAATAAAAGTGATGGTTACTGTTAGTATCTCCATACTGTGATCGGCGGCGGCATCACCGGTCCAGGTGGATGCCGAGCAATGCATGGGCGATGGCCTTGATCTGCGCCGCCGGACCGGCATACAGCCACAGGATGAGCTGATCCTGGCTGGTGCTGCGCTGAGTCGCGCCGCCGATGGTCTGGCCGTGCACTTCCAGTTCGCCAAATCCGCCCAGTTGCCCATCGTCGTTGTAGATGTGCACCGAGTCGCCCCACGTCCAGGGCGTCTGCGCGGCTTCTTCGGGATAGAGCGCGGACGGATTGTTGAAGAAGCTGCGGACCAGCAGGTACGCCTGGCCGTCGTCCAGGGCGTTGAAGTACGCCAGCCGCCCGATGCTCTGCGCGGCCTGGTAGCCGAGCTTGTAGCGGCGCTGCCCGGTGATGTGGACCCGGACGTGATAGGCATGGAACTCCTGGCCGTTTCCGGCGGGTTCGTAATAATCGCGCCAGTCCGGCTCGACGGTCGTGGGGATCAGCATCATCCCCCCTGGATTGACCTGGATCAGATTCCAGCTTTCGCTCAAGATGCCATCATTCACCCGCTCGCTGAGGGTGATGACCTGCTCGTAGCCCGCATAGGTCACGCCGTCGAGCAGCGCGCCGTAGCGGCGCAGCGTGCGCAGGGGATCGGCGACCGGATGGATCAAGAGTTCGACGTGCAGCTCTTTGCGGCCCGCCGCGACGTTGAACGTATCCAGGGTGACATCCTGCGCCAGCCGCCACTCGTCGGGCCGGGTTTGTTCCAGGTTGTAATGGCCGGGATCGAGCTGGGGCGGCAGAACGTAGGTGGTTTCCCACCGTGTGCGATCCTGGACGTTATATTGGACTTCGGGCGTGAGCCAATAACGCTCACCGCCCAGCCCGGTTTGTCCGGCGGCCAGTGCCGCCTGGAGCGCCTGGGGACTGCGGAGCGCCGGGGGCAGCCAGTAGAGACTGGCGCTGTCGGGGGACAGGAAGGGGCCCAGCACCCGCCCGCCGAACGCCGAGAGGATCACCCGCACGTCGTTATGCAGGGTGAGGACGGCGTAGGGCAGCTTGTTTCCGGCGAGGGCCTGGACGACCTGGTGATACGTGATCTGGTTGTTCACTGGCTCTACTCCTATTGACAGGCTGTGACGGTTCGCTCTATACTACATTTAAGTTTCATTGGGAGCGCTCCCATGACTTATAGGCGACTTTATTTCCACCTCCCTACTGGTGTTCATTTGGAGACTTTATGCGCTACGGTTATTTTGACGACGCCCGCCGCGAGTACGTGATTACCCAGCCCGATACCCCGCTGCCCTGGATCAATTACCTGGGCAGTGAGGCGTATTTTGGCTTGATCTCCAATACCGCCGGAGGCTACTCATTTTATCGCGATGCCCGTCTCAGGCGGCTCATCCGCTATCGCTATAATAATGTGCCCTTCGACTACGGGGGGCGCTATCTCTACCTGCGGGACGATCAGACCGGCGATTTCTGGTCGCCTTCCTGGCAGCCGACCCGCACCGACCTGGAAGAGTATACCTGCCGTCACGGGATGGGCTACACCATCATCGGATCGCGCCGCCTGGGGATCGCCGCCCAGACCCGCTACTTCGTCCCCCTGGGCGAAAACCTCGAAATCTGGCAGTGCGCGATCACCAACCAGCGTGAGCAGCCCGCCGAACTGTCGGTTTTCGGCAGCGTCGAGTTCTGCCTGTGGGATGCCAACGACGATACCACCAACTTCCAGCGCAATTTCAACATCGGCGAGGTGGAAGTCGAAGCGGGCGTGATCTATCACAAGACCGAATACCGCGAGCGGCGCGATCATTACGCCTATTTCGCCTGTTCTGAGCCGGTGACCAGCTACGACACCCAGCGCGAAGCCTTCCTGGGACCCTATCGCGGTTGGGAAAACCCGGTGGCGGTCGAAAACGGGCAGTGTTCTTTCTCGCACGCGCACGGCTGGTCGCCCGTCGGCGTGCACCACGTCAAGATCGCGCTCCAACCCGGCGAGACTCGCACCCTCGTTTTTTTGCTCGGCTACCAGGAATACCCGGTCGATCAGAAGTTCGACCCGCCCGGATCGCAGATCATCAACAAGCGGGCCACCCGACCGGTGATCGCGCGCTACCTGGACGTGAACGAGGTCAACGCTGCCTTCGAGACGCTGTGCCGCCATTGGGATCAATTGCTGGGCGTGTTCCAGGTGCAGACGCCGGACGTCCACACCAACCGCATGGTGAATATCTGGAACGCCTACCAGAACATGATCACCTTCAACATGTCGCGCTCGGCCTCGTACTTCGAGTCGGGCGTGGGACGTGGGATGGGCTTCCGCGATTCGAACCAGGATCTGCTGGGCTTCGTGCACATGATCCCGGCCCGCGCGCGCGAGCGCCTGCTGGACCTGGCCGCCACGCAGTTGGAAACCGGCGGGGCCTTCCACCAGTATCAGCCGCTCACCAAGCGCGGTAACGACTCGGTCGGCAGCGGCTTCAACGACGATCCACTGTGGCTGGTCCTGGCGGCGGCGGCGTACATCAAAGAGACGGGCGACTGGGCGATCCTGGACGTGCCGGTCCCCTATGAGAATCGTCCGGGAACCGAGCAGCCCCTCTACGAACACTTGCAGCGGTGTCTGAGCTACACGCTGGAACGGCGCGGGCCGCACGGCCTGCCGTTGATCGGGCGCGCCGATTGGAATGACTGCCTCAATCTGAACACCTTCTCCGATACGCCCGGCGAATCGTTCCAGACCACCACCAACAAAGACGGCAAAGTGGCCGAGTCCGTCCTGATCGGCGGGCTGTTCATCCTGGCGGCGGAAGAACTGGCCGCCATCGCCGAGCGGCGGGGGCGGTCCGACGAGGCACAGCAGTACCGCGCCGCTGCCGTGGACATCGACAACACCGTCCGGCAGCACGGCTGGGATGGCGCATGGTTCCTGCGCGCCTACGACTTCTACGGCGATAAGGTCGGCTCGCACGAATGCGAAGAAGGACAGATCTTCATCGAGCCGCAGGGCCTGTGCGTCATGGCCGGGATCGGACTTCAGGATGGTCTGGCGGAGCAGGCGCTGCGCGCGGTCGGCGAGCGGCTGGCGACGCGGCATGGGATCGTGCTCCAGCAGCCCGCCTACAGCCGCTATTACCTGCACCTGGGCGAGATTTCGTCCTATCCGCCCGGCTACAAAGAGAACGCGGGCATTTTCTGCCACACCAACCCCTGGATCATGATCGCCGAAACGCTGGTCGGGCATGGCGATACGGCGCACGACTACTACCTGCGGATCAATCCCTCCGCACGCGAGTCGATCAGCGAGGTGCACCGCTCCGAGCCGTACGTGTATCCCCAGATGATCGCCGGGCGCGATGCCGCCACCCACGGCGAAGCGAAGAATTCCTGGCTGAGCGGGACGGCTTCCTGGAACTACGTGGCGATCACGCAGTGGATTCTCGGCATCCGCCCGACTTACGACGGCTTGCAGGTGGCGCCGGTCGTCCCGGTGGACTGGGGCGGCTTCGAGGTGACGCGCGTCTTCCGGGGCGTGACGTACCACATCACGATCCGGCGGGCAGGCGCGGGCAACACCGTCGCGCTGGTGGTGGATGGCCAGTCCATCGCCGGGAACGTGATCCCCTGGAGCGGCGTCGCGCCGGTGGTCCAGGTCGTAGCGACGTTGAGTTAGCTGACAGTTTACAGTTCACAGTGATCAGTTTTCAGTTCTCAGACGTCTCCTCGCTCCCCACGCGGTGGTTCAGGGGCGGACAGGCATTGAGAACCGGGATTTTTGAGAGACA
>CAYRWY010000169.1:0-11123 GCA_964427955.1 uncultured Anaerolineaceae bacterium | reverse complement strand
TTTCCACCGCGCCACTCCCCCTCGCCACCGGGTGGAGAGGGGGTCGGGGGGTGAGAGCGGGAAACCGGCCTCACCCCGCCGGGCTGGTGTTTACGGGCAACTGCCCTTGGCCAGCGTGTAGCTGATGGTGCGGACGTTGTCGGTCTCGACACTCTCGGCGATCTGGTTGTTGGGATCGATCACCAGCGTGATGGTGTGCTGATCGTTGTACCACGTGTTGATCGTCAGCGGCATGGTCACGCGGAAGGTCTGGCCGGGGGCCAGCACCGGGAAGCCGCCAATCGTCTGGCCCTGGACCGTGCCATCGGCGGTGCGCACATCGACCAGCGACACCGTGCCGCTGGCGCTGGTGGCCACCGTGCCGAGGTTGGCGACGTCGAAGCCGACGTTGAAGGTCTGTTGGCAGGTCGGTGCCGACGGCTCGAGCACCACGATTCCGGCCACCAGGTTCGCCGAAGACGACGGGACAGCGGTCGGCACCGCGGTTGGGACGGCGGTGGGCGGCGCCATGAACGTGGCATTCACCACCGGGACGTTCGCCAGGTTGATGTTGACCGTCAGCAGCGGGCGGTAGACCCAGCCGGTGACGTTGGTCGGGGTCAGGACCTGGACCCAACTGTTGTCCGAGTAGCGGCCCAGGATCTTGAGCGCCGTGTCGCGCGGGATGGTGACCAGGATGCGGGCACCTTCGCCGGGATTCTCGCGCACGTTCAAGGTCGTGCTGTTCACGATGGCGTCGGGCATCGTGGTGGCCAGCACACCGGGGGTCGGCGTGACGACAATCGGGCCAACGCCGCCACCCGTTACGGGAGTCGCGCCACCGGCGCCGGGGCCGCGTTCGTCGGACGGATCATTGGTCAACTGGCGCACGACCGTGCCATCTGCCGTGATCGCGTACAGGTCCCACTGTCCGGCGTTGACGTTCGAGACGTAGACGATCTGCTGATCGCCCGGCTGCCAGCGCGGCTGCACGTCCTGGGCCAGGTTGTTGGTAAGCTGCACCAGGCCGGTGCCGTCGGCTTTCATGACGTACAACTCGTAGTCGCCATCGCGATCCGAGGCGAACGCGATCTTGCTCCCATCCGAGGCCCACACCGGGTCGATGTCGTTGGCCGGGTTGTTGGTCAACTGGGTCGAAAGCCCGGTGTTGGGATCGAGCACATAAATCTCGTAATTACCAGACCGGTTGGAGGTGAAGACGACCAGGCCGGGACCGGATGCCCCTCCCTGGGCCAAGACCGCTGCACCGTGGAAGGCTGTAAAGCCCATCCCGGACAGCACCAACGCTGTCACTACTGTCAATACAACTCGCGTGATTCTCATCGCGCCTCCTTATTTTTTCGATTCTTGCGAACCTGTAATGCGGATTGCGAACCTGTAACTATACCCAATTTTAGTGGAATTGTACGCAAAGAAACAGGGCAATTCCTGTTTTGTAAGCCCACGATTAGCCCATTCTTCACCTACGTTGAGGAAGGGGGCGGCCTGCGCCGTGGGGGCGGCGCACTATAATAGCCGTTCGTTGTGTGGGACGCGCGGTAGTGATAGGAAGTTGGCTATGCGTAAGTGGTTCGGGCAGGGCTGGATCATCGCCGCGCTGCTGCCCGTGATCCCGGTAGTGGCGGCGCTGGGAGACGGGATTATTCTGACCGCCGATGGCCCGCTGCACGTCCATCGTATCCAGGCGATGACTCTGCTGCTCGCGAAGGACAACCTGTGGCCGCGCTGGGTTCCCTACTTTCATCTGGGGTTTGGCTATCCGATCTTCAATTTTTACCCGCCCGGGGTGTTCTACCTGGGCGGCCTGCTGGGGCAGATCGGGATCGGCGCGGCGTCGGCCTTCGTAATCCTGTCGGCACTGGCCTGGGTGATCGGTTCCACCGGGATGTATGCGCTGGCGAAGACGTTTCTGCCCGGCTCGGCAGCGCTGCTGGCCGCGGCGCTCTGGACCTATGCGCCGTCGCGGCTGTACGAGGTCTGGTATCAGGGCAGTCTGCCGCAGATGGTGGCGGCGGCGCTGGTCCCCTGGCTGTTCTTCGCGCTGGCGCGGATGGCGTTCGCCCCGACCCGCCGGGCCGCGGCGCTGACCGCCGGGCTGGTCGCAGGCGTGATCCTGACCCATATTCCCATCGCCTTCATCACGGCGCTGTACGCCGTCCCGGCAGCGATCCTGCTGGTGGGCTGGGCGACCCGGCATCGTCGGCGGGAGTTTCTGCGGCGTCTGGCCGTGCTGGCCGGAAGTGTCCTGCTGGGGGGCGGACTGTCGGCCATCTTCTGGCTGCCGATGCTGCTGGAACTGCATCACGTGGGCGCGTGGACGGATAATGCCGACCGCCAATATTTCATCAGCTATTTGAAAAGCACCTTTTTGATGCCCGGCGCGATCTTTTCGCAGCCGCGGCCTTTCGACGTGACCGATCTGACGCTCCGCTTTCCGACGACGCTGGGGCTGGTCGGCGGCGTGCTGGGCCTGATCGGGCTGGGCGGGCTGCTGTGGCGCCGGAAAATCGCGCTGGCGGCGCTGCTGGCGGTTGGCCTGCTCTTCACCCTGTTCATGCTGACCGACTACTCGCTGGACGTGTGGCTGTCGCTGCCATTCTTCCGCCAACTGCGCTACCCGGAGCGTTTCCTGCGGCTGGGGGCGGTGCTGGTCGCCTTGCTGGGGGGCGCGGCGCTGTCCATCGTGCCGAAACGATGGGAAATGATCGGGCTGGCGGGCAGCATGTCGCTGGTCATTGCGGCGGCGCTGCCTCTGATTTACGCTCCGGTGAACTATGCCCGGATGGATCACCTGACCGCCCTGGACGAGATCAATTTCGAGGAAGAGACGCGCGCCTGGGGCACCACCAGCTATGATGAATTCGACCCGAACTGGGGCGCGACCATCCCCCGGCCCGGCGCGGTGCCGGACGCGGAGCAGTATATCGATCACCCGCTGCGGCTGGTCGTCTACGATCAAGACCTGATCGAGCAGTTCCCCGATCTCAAGACCGAGTCGCTGGACGATGCCACACTCCGTGTCACGACGACCAGCGCGCGCCCGGTGCGCTTCCGCCAATACTACTATCCGGGCTGGCAAGTGACCCTTGACGGCGCGCCGGTGCGGGCCTATGCCGAAGCCGATCTGGGCCTGCTCACGGTGGATGTTCCGGCAGGCGAGCACGTCCTCACGCTGCGTTATGCCGGGACGGCATCCCAAAGCGCGGGCGTGGCGCTGACCCTGTTCAGCCTGGGTGTGACGCTGCTGCTCGTCCGCCGCCTGTGGACAGCCCATCCTCCGCTGGTCCTCGCGTTTGCCGGGGGCATCGGGACCGAGTCATTCCCCACGCCACGGGCCGGATCGGAGTCGCGTGATTCCAGCCAGGGGCGCGTCCGTCGCCGTCCGGTCCCCGAACCTGACCGTCCCCACCTGGCGCGCTGGATCGCGGCGGTGCTGCTGGGCGTGGCGGCGGTAAACAAGCTCTACGTCATGCCGGAGACCCACTGGCTGCGCTACGAATCCGCGCCGGATCAGCCGCACTACATGGAAACGTCCGTCTACCAGGCGTTTGGGGACGAGTACACGCTGCTCGGCTACACCTTGCAGGAGTCCACCGTTTCGCCCGGCGGCTGGCTGCTGATCGACCTCTACTGGCAGCCGCAGCACGCGATCACGACCTCCTACCGCTCGATTGTGCAGATCGTCAACCCCTCGCTCACGGCGGCCTGGGCGGTCAGCGAGTCGTCGGCGTTCGACGTCAAGGGCTTCGTCCCCAGCCGCTTCTTCTCCGATTCGCACCGCCTGGAAGTCTACGACTCGGCCCCGCCCTACGACGGACGCTTGAGCGTGCAAATGGTGGACGCCGCGACCGGCGAGCCGCTGCGGCTCGCCGATGGATCGGACCGCCTGCTGCTCGATCCGCTCATCCGCATCCGCGGCAGCGGTCAGGCGGTCCCCAACCGGCTGAAGTACACGCTGGGGCAGGGGATTCAACTGCGCTGTGCGGATGTCCAGCCGCAGGGCGATCAGGTCGTGATCCACCTCTACTGGCACGTGACCAAACCGGTCGGCCAGGATTTGACGGTGTTCGTGCACGGCCTGGACGCTCAGGGCGCTATGATCGAGCAGAATGATGGCCCCCCGTTGGCGGGTGACTATCCGTCCAGCCGGTGGCGGTCCGGCCAGAATCTGGTGGATCGCCACACCCTGTCCGCCGATCCGGCCCTGGCGGCGGTCGCCGTCGGGCTGTATTCCGCCGACATGGACCGCCTGCCGGTGACGCAGAACGGCGCGCCCGTTCCCGACGATGCCATCGTGCTGCCGCTGGAGGCCGTCACCTGCGCGTCCTGAGCAGCCGCTCGCCTGGCCTGCCCCCCCTGCGCTTCTCCCCTGACTCCCCCTCGCCAACTTTGTTGGAGAGGGGGCTGGGGGGTGAGGCCGGTACCGTGTATCTCCGTGTTATTTTGCTAAAACTCATGGAGAAACGAATTAGAACTCAGAGGATCGGAATCGTAGGGGCGTAGCTTGCTCTGCCCCTACGAATCATTTGGACTCTATTTCGTTTCTCCATCAGCGCGCCCCTTCACCGACGTTTCCGCCGCGCCACTCCCCCTCGCCACCGCGTGGAGAGGGGGCCGGGGGGTGAGGTAAAACCCAGCCGTTGTCGCCTGCTCGACTTCAGCCCCCTCAATCGCTTCAGTCTCCGACAGTTTTTGGTCGTGTAGGGGCGGACCAAGGTGTCCGCCCGCGGGAGCACACGCTGGTGCCCCCCTACGTGTCTTAGTATTTGTTAGAAGTGTCGGACGATGAACGCAGTACGGGCGAGGGAAAAAAGCTTGCTCCCCTCTCCAGCTTGCCTGGGGAGGGGCTGGGGGTGGGGTAAAGCCCGGCGAATGGTTGCCCACCCCCCCCAATCGCGGGGGGATCGGCGGCTTTTGCCCCAGATCGTGCTAAGATGAGGGTGGATCGCAACCTGTTTGGGGAGAGAGCGTTATGGCGCAAGAAACCGAGTTCAAAATAGGATACCTGCTCGTGCCGGGCGAGATCGCCTCGCCGCTGCCGCTGCGGCGGACGGTGGTCACCGGGCAGATCGTTGGGCCGGTGGCCAGCCTCACGGTCACTCAGCATTTCGACAATCCCTTTCCACAGCCGGTGGACCTGGAATACCTGTTCCCCCTGCCGCACGAGGCCGCCGTCGTGGATTACCGGATTACGATCGGGGAGCGCACCATCGCGGCGGAGATCAAAGAGTCTCAGGTCGCCCGCGAGAAATACCTGGAAGCGATCTCCGAGGGCCGCCGCGCCAGCCTGCTGGAGCAGCGCCGCCCGAATCTGTTCTCCATCCAGATCGGCAACGTCCAGCCCGGCGAGACGATCATCACCGCGCTGCACTACGACGAGCGCCTGTCCTACCGTGACGGCGAGTACGAGTTCGTGTTCCCGATGGGCCTCACCCCGCGCTATCACCGGCCCGGCATGTCGCTGGACGAGATGCGCGGCCTGACGGCTCCCGTCACGCCGGACGAGTCGGAGGTCGGCCCGGTCGAGATCAATCTGTCCCTGCTGCCGGGGCTGCCCATCACGCCGCCGGTCAGCCGCACGCACCCGATCACGCTCACGCCGCGCGGGCAGGATTTCGAGCTGGGCCTGGCCGCACGCACTATTCCCGATCAGGATTTCGTGCTGCGCTATCAGGTCGCCGCGGATCTGGTCCGCACGGCGGCCTGGACCAGTCACGACGGCGATCTCGACACCGCGCTGATCACGCTGCTGCCGCCGCGCTTCGACGGGTCGCTCATGCCCGTCCCGCGCGAGTTCATCTTCGTGATCGACCGCTCCGGCTCGATGCAGGGCAAGCCCATCGAGCAGGACAAAAACGCCCTGCGCGCCTGCATCCGCGCCCTGAACGACGCCGATACCTTCACCATCCAGGCGTTCGACACCGAGATCGAGTGGTTTGACCGCAAGATGGTGTCCGTCACCCAGGAGCACGTGGACGCGGCGGATCGCTGGCTGGACCAGATCGACGGGCGCGGCGGGACCGAGATCGTCTCGGCCATCGAAGCCGCGCTGAAGCTTTCCGCCGATCCCGGTCGCGGTCGCTTCGTTGTCTTTTTGACCGATGGCGCGGTTTCCGCGGAAGACGAGGCGCTGCGCCAGATCAACCGGCACCGGGGCGATGCGCGCATCTTTTCGTTCGGGATCGGCCCGTCGGTCAATCGCTATCTGCTGGCGAAGCTGGCGCAGTTAGGGCGCGGTACGGCGGAATTTCTGGGCCTGGATGACGACATCGAGGCTGCGATCACGCGCTTCCAGGACCGGGTGAGTTATCCAGTGCTGCAAGATCTCCGCCTCGACTGGCGCGGCGCGGACACCTGGGACACGTATCCTGACGTGCTCCCCGATCTGTACGTCGGCGAGCCGCTGCAAATCGTCACCCGGCTGAAGCGGGCAGCGGGGCCAACGTCGGTCCGGCTGATCGGCACCCTCTCAGGCCGCCGCGTCGAGATGGCGCTGGACCTGCCGCCCGCCGTCGAGAGTCGTCCCGCCGTGCAGCGCCTCTGGGCACGCGCGCGCATCGACGCACTGCTGGGCCAGTCACCGGAATCCATCGAGAGGGCGCGGGAGCAGATTATCGCGCTGGCGCTTGAACATCGCCTGATGACGGCTTACACCTCGTTCGTCGCCGTGGACAGTGCGGTCACGGCGCGCCAGGGCGATCACGCCCACGTCAAGGTTGCGGTTCCACTGCCCGAAGGATTGGACTTTGAAGGGTTTGCGGAACCTCGAATACCGCCGAGGGTCTTTGGGCTGGCCATGCCGACGGGATCTCCGTCCTCTGGCCTGAGGTTCACGGCGAACCGGGCGATGTCGAGCGCCGATCTCGACCTCCCGGCCTTCATGCGCCGCCGCACGGCGTCCGGTGCGCCGCCCGCTGCGGCACACTTCGCTCCACCCCGCGCCCCGGAACCGGTGTCTGCCGAGCTGCACACGGTCGAAGATCGCCTGAAGTGGTTGGCGCGCACCCAGAAGGTAGACGGCAGTTGGGACAACGCCGAGATGACGGCGGCGGCCCTGCTGGCCTTCGTCCGGGCCGGGCACACCACCCGCGCCGGGAACTACCGCCGCCAGGTGGACAAGGCCGCCCGCTGGCTGCGCGACAATTTCGACAGTCTGCGCGGCTTTGATCGCTTCGTCGCCGTGCGCGCGCTGGACGAATTACACGCGGCGTCCGGTGATTACGCCATCGCGGACGAGTGGCGGGCCGGCCTGTCCGTCCCGAAAACGGACGTCGAGCGGGCCGCGCGCGGTTTCTCGCCCGACCACGTGCCCGATCAGGTCACGTCCCTGGACGATCTGCGGATCGTAGCCCTGCTGCGCGGCGAGGTCGCGACCATCACCTTGCCAAAAGAGCCGCGCGGCCCGTTGGTGCAGACCTGGCTGGCGGTGAGCAAAGCCCCGCAGCCCTGACCCAGGTTTGAGATAGCCAGAGGGGCCTCCGCCCCTTCACCGACATTTCCGCCGCGCCACTCCCCCTCGCCACCGCGTGGAGAGGGGGAGGTAAAGCGCCGCGCCTCGTCGTGCGGTCAATGCCGTCTGCCTTTCAAAACACCCACACCGCCATCAAGTCATTCACGTTGGTATTGGTCGGCCCGGTCACCAGCAGGTCGCCCACGGCGTCCAGGTAGCGATAGGCATCGTTGCGGCTCAGCGCCGTCTGGATCGACCATCCCAATGCCCCGCCGCGCGCCAGCGTCGTCCCATCCACCAGCCCGCCTGCCGCGTCGGTCGGACCGTCCGATCCGTCGGTCGCCAGGCTGGCGATCAACACTGACTCCAGCCCGTCGATAGCCTGCGCCGCCGCCAGCGCGAGTTCCTGGTTGCGCCCGCCCTGGCCGTCGCCCTTGACGGTGACCGTCGTCTCACCACCCAGGATCAGGCACGCCGGGCGCGGCACGGGTCGCCCGCTGGCCAGCACTTCTTTCGCCAACGCCGCCAGCACCTTCGCCACCTCGCGCGCTTCGCCTTCCACGAAGGTCGAAAGCAGCAGGGTGTTGAAGCCGAGCGCCTGCGCCTGCTCGACCGCGGCCTGCGCGGCGCGCGCGTTGTCGGCGATGATCACGTTGTGGACCTGCTCCAGTTCGGGATCGCCCACCTTCAGAGTCTCCGGCAGATTGCCCGACAGCCCGCGCATCAGGTGGCGGCGGATCGGCGCGGGTACCTGCTCCTGGATGCCGTAGCGTTCGATCACGGCCTGGGCATGGGCGTACGTCGTCGGATCGGCCACCGTCGGCCCGGACGCGATCACGTCCAGCGGACTGCCGACGACGTCCGACAGGATCAGCGACACGACTGACGCCGGGTACGCGCGGCGGGCGAGCTGCCCTCCGGATACCTGCGACAGGTGTTTGCGCACGGCGTTGATGGCCTGGATCGGCGCCCCGCAGCGCAGCAGTTGGTCGGTCAAGGCCCGCATGTCGTCCAGGCTGACGCCCGTCACCGGCAGCGGCATCAGCGCCGATCCTCCGCCGGACAGCAGGCACAGCACCAGGTCGTCGGTCGTCAGATCGCGCAGCAGGTCGAGCATGGCCTGCGTGCCGGTCAGCCCGGCGTCGTCCGGCACCGGGTGGGCAGCTTCGTGCACGGTGATGCGTTCGGTTGGTTCGGTGTAGCCGTACTTGACGTTGACCCAGCCCGCCGTGATCCGGTCGCCGATCAGCGCCTCGACCGCGCTGGCCATCGACGCCCCGGCCTTGCCCGCGCCGACCACGAATACGCGGCGGTAGCGCCCCAGGTCGTACGCGACGCCGTCGATCCACAGCGTCTCGTCGCTGCGGAACATCAGGCGGCGGATGGCCTGGGCCGGATCGGCGGCGTCCAGCGCCGCGTTCAACACGCTGATCGCCTGGACCCGCTCAGGACTGCCCATTGCTGTCAAGCGCGCCATGCTTCCGCCTCTCGTAAAATAATGTATAGTAGAGACAACTATACCGGGATGCGTGTCCTCACACAATACGGGAGGTGTCTTGATGAGACTCCGGCGTTTGGTTTTGCGCGTGCTTGGGCTGGCCAGCTTGCTCGCCGCAGTCAGCCTGACAGGTCGATTCTCTCCGGCGGTCGCCCAGGCGGTGCCCCCGGCGGGCGTGGTGGCCTTCGTGGGCGTGGATGATACCGATCAGGCCGGGGTCTACGTGCTCGATCTGGCATCGGGCCAGGTCGGGCGCCTGGATACGCCGGTCAACGCCGCGGCGCACCTGGCCTGGCAGCCGGGCGAGGGGGGGATGCTGGCCTTTCCGCTGGCCGACGGCGGCTACGGCTTGCTGCGCAGTCTGCGCGGCTGTTTCGACGGCGAGCGGCTGTGTGAGGATTTGACCGAAGTCTACCCGGCCTTCGCCGTCCTATCGCTGGCCTGGGTGCCGGACGGGTCGGCGCTGGTGCTGCTGACCGACGCTGGGCTGAAGCTCTCGCCGCCGCGCGGACGTCCCGCCGAGATCCGCGATCTGGTGCCGGTCTGCGACCAGGGGATCGCCGTCGCGAACGCGCCGCTGTTCCTGCTGTGCGCCTCCGCCGATCCCTCTGGCAACGTCCAGGCCGCCGTCTACGAGGGCAGCGACTTTGCCCTGCGCTACAACATCGGCACCTTTCCCCACCTCACCGCCTTCGACGTCGGCCCGGATGGCCGCTCGGTCGTCGGCACGCTCGAAGTCGGGGGCGATTCCGGCTTCTATACCCCGGCGGCGGGCGGTCCGGCCCGGCTGGCTAATTATCAGGTGCACGTCTACGACCTCGAATTCAGCCCGGACGGCAGCCAGATCGCCCTCGCAGGCGCCACCTCGGATGCGACCGGCGATGGCACCCTGCAGGATGGCGATCCCGCGGAGTTGTTCCTGTTCGCTACGGCGACCGGCGTGCTGGCGCAGACCCCCGGTTTCACCGACGCCACGGCGCTGACCTGGTCACCCGACGGGCAGCACTTGCTGATCATCACCGGGCAGCAGCAGGTCTCCGTCTATTCGCCCACGTCCGGCCAGATCGCCGCCGTGAATGTGGATCTGCCCGGCCTGAAACTGCTCTCGCCCGCCTGGAGTCCGTCACAGGCGGCCCTGCCGGTGGTCGCTACCCCGATCCCGACGCAGCCCGCGCTGCCGACCGCCGTTCCTACGCTGACTCCGGCGGCGACCCTGACGCCCTTCATCCCGACCTGGACGCCGTTCCCCACGCTCACGCCGTTCCCGACCTTCACGCCCATTCCCAGCGCGACGCCCGGCAGTCCGCTGGGCGAGGGCTGCCAGTACGTCTACGCCGGGAATGGCGGTCTGCCCCCCGTGGCCATCGGCGACACCGCCGAAGTGACGCGTTACGGGGCGGCGGTCCGCTTCCGCAGCACTGCCGCGCTGACCGGGGCCATGATCCAGGAATTGACGCCCGGCACGCGTATGACCATCCAGAATGGCCCGTACTGCTCGCAGGGCTATCGCTGGTGGCAGGCCCAGTTGGCCGATGGTCGTGTCGGCTTCCTGGCGGACAGCGATCCGGGCGGCTATTGGATTCAGAAAGTCACGGCCCCGGTCGCCGTGAGCATCAATTTCTACGCGGATCGCACTACCATTTCGTTGGGGCAGTGCGTCGCCGTTCGCTGGGACGTCGAAGGCATCCAGGCCGTGTACTACCAGGGGGCGGGCGTCACCGGCCACGAGTCGCGCACCGAGTGCCCGCTGGCGACCACGATCTACACCCTGCGCGTGGTCCGGTTGGATGGCACCGAAGAGCTTCGCCAGCTTCCGATCATCGTGTCGTGACGCGGGCGGAGTAGGGGGCGTATTGCGATACGCCCCTGCTGGGTACACCGTCCCGTTTTTCACCAACGTTTCCGCCGCGCCACTCCCCCTCGCCACCGCGTGGAGAGGGGGCCGGGGGGTGAGGTAAGTAGGGCGCGATCCCCATTCGATTTCCATCCAATTTCCACGCCATTTCCCTGTCAAAAAAACAGGCCCGGCCCTACACTATCCTCAAAGCGCGAGCCAGTCACCGCGAACCCGCTGCCGCATCGGGATGAAAATGCTTTTCTCTCTTTCTACCTTCATGAATCTCTGCGTGCTCCGCGTTGAATCGTTTTTCTCTTTTAGGAGGAGATCATGCGTCG
>CAYRWY010000168.1:5037-11152 GCA_964427955.1 uncultured Anaerolineaceae bacterium | reverse complement strand
CGCCGAGGTGAACGTCGTATACTGGTAGGTCTGAGTCTCGACTTCGACATCGTAGCTACAGGCGATCTCGCGGTAATTCCGCAGCGCCTGATTATCGTCATCCGTGAAATAGTGGTTCCCCAGCTCTGATCCCAACCAGCTTAAGTGTTCCACCGGCACCATTTTGACTAACACCACCTTAGTGTGCTGGCCGTGAGCCAGCGCGCAGGCAAAATGGAGCGCTTCAAGCGTTTTCTGCGGGTCCATGATCTGGACCATGATGGTAGACATTGCCGCTCCTGTTCGTTTTTGGCCGACCTGACCTGATGGTACTGCGAAGCCCATCAGGATGGGGTCAAAAAAAACGCCGGAGCGTAAATTTTCCATCAAAATTTTCGGCGTGTTATCCGAGGTCCACGAAACGGTAGCCCACCCCCGGCTCGTTGATGATGTAGCGGATGTCGCGCGCAGGGTTCTCGCGCAGCTTCTTGCGAAGCTGGTTGATATACACCCGCACGTAATGATCCATCTGCTCGTATTCCGGCCCCCACACTTCCTTGAGCAGCATCCGGTGGGTCATCACCTTGCCGGGATGGGTCGCCAGGACGCGCAGCAGATCGTATTCGGTCGGGGTCAGGTGGACTTCTTCGTTTTCGACCATCACCCGGCGGCTGGCCAGGTCGATCAGCAGATCGCCCACGCGGATTTCCGCGACCGACGGGCTGGGCGGGGCGGCCACGCTGCGCCGCAGAATGGCCTGGATGCGGGCGCGTAATTCCTCCATGCCAAACGGCTTGGTCAGGTAGTCGTCGGCCCCGGCGTCCAGCGCCGCCACCTTCGTCTTTTCGTCGTTGCGAATCGAGAGCATGATGATCGGCGTTTTGCTCCACTCGCGGAACTGGCGGCAGACTTCCAGGCCGTCGGGCGGCGCGCCGAGCGAAATATCCAGGATGATCACGTCCGGCATCTGCTGCGCGCCCTGGATCAGCGCGTCCGGCCCGTTGGCGGCGGTGACTACCTGGTAGCCATAGCCGGTCAGGCCCGCTTTGAGCAGGCGTCGAATCTGCGGCTCGTCATCCACGACCAGTATTTTCATCTTCGACTTCTCCTAAGGGCAGCGCAAACACAAACGTGGCGCCTCCGCCCGGTGTATCCTCGATCCAGATTTTCCCGCCATGCGCTTCGACGATCCCTTTGGCAATCGCCATGCCCAGGCCGATATTCCCGCCCGGACCATGATAAAACGGCTGCATGATGTGCTCCCGTTCGTCGGGGAGAATGTTGGGACCGTGATTGATCACGGCGACATGGGCGGTTCGTTCGACCACGCTGCCGCGGATCTCGACCTGATACGATTCTCGCTCATAGCGCAGGGCATTGTCTACCAGGTTGCCCAGCACTTGCAGGATCAACCCGTAGTCGAACGAGACGAGCGGCATGTCATCGGGAAAGGTGATTTTGATGCGTTCCTGGTGCGTCAACTGCCAGATGCGGGCGGCGACATCCCCGGCGACTTCTTCGAGCGAGTTCAGATGGCGGTTGATTTGCAGCGCGCCCGCTTCCAACCGCGAGAGATCGAGCAGGTTGCCCACCATCTTGTTCAGATGATCGGCTTCATGCTCGACGGTTTTCAGCATATCCACGCGCTCGTTTTCCGGCAGGGTCGCATAAAAGGTGAGCAGGTTATTGGCTGAGGTTTTGATGATCGTCAGCGGGGTGCGCAGGTCATGCGATACGGCGCGCAGCAGGGCGGTCTTGAGCCGGTCGGCTTCTTCGAAATTCTTGCTGCGCTGGGCGTGTTCCGTCAGTTCGATGCGCTGCAAGGCGATGGCCGCCTGGATCACGCACGCCCGGACCAGTTCGATCAGGGACGGAGAAGGCGGGCTGTCGAAGGCGACACTCAACACCCCGTACACGCGTTCATTGGTGCGCAGCAGCAGGTACAGGGTGGTTTGATCCGGGGCGGCGGGATGCTCCTGGTGCGGAATTACGTCGGCCTGGACAATCGACGGCAGCTTGCACAACACTTGCCGGAGGGTGGTGTAGACGTTCTGGGCGTCCATCTGTTGGTTCAGGACGCTGGTCAGCTCGTACAGCACATTTTGTTCATACGCCCGCTGGCGCGCGTTTTCGGCCTGGTGGCGGGCATCCGACGCCAGTTGGCCGGTGAGCGTCGCGCAGGCGAAGTAGATGAGCAGGTCCAGCAGATCGCGCGCCTCGGTGACGTGGAAAGTGTAGATCGGCCTGACCAGAAAGAAGTTGAAGCACAGGAAACTGAGCAGGGCTGTGAACAGCGAGGGCTGGGTTCCCTGCGTCACGGCGACGATGAGCACTACCAGCAGGTAGATCAGCGAAAAGTTGGCCGGGGTCAGGACATCGCGCAGCACCCACAGTCCAAACGTGGCGGCTGCCGTCAGGGCCACGGCCAGCAGATAAGAGCGGAGATCATTGGTTCGTCGCGTCATCATACTATTAGGGTAGCGAGATTGGCCCAAAATTAAAAGTGTAGCGGTTCCTATGCTAAAATGAGGCAGGTAGCGACGGTCATTAGCGTACATCCCCGGATACTTATGATGAAACCTAAAACAGCGTTTTTCTCCCGGTTGATCTTGATCCTGGCGGCAATCGTCGTGCTGGCAGGCTGTGCCAACGAAAAAGACCGGGGCAGCACTCGCCCCATTCAAGCGGTAACCGTCACGCCCCTGGCCGCCGAGTCGGGGACTCCCGCGCCGGACCTGGCGCTGATTCCCCTGCCGGACGTGCGGGCTGTGACCTACCAGCCCGGCGGCGATCTGGTCGCCCTGAGCAGCGGCTATACCGTCTGGCTGTATTCCGCCGCACTGGAGCCGGTGCGCGCCTTGAAAGGGCACACCCAGGCCGTGCGCGGGCTGGCGTGGTCGCCAGATGGTTCGCGCCTGGTCAGTGCCAGCCTCGATCACACCCTGCGCGTGTGGGACGCGGCCAGCGGCCAACAAGTGGGGATTTTGAAAGGCCATACCGATTGGGTCGTAACCGCTGCCTGGTCGCCGGACGGGTCACGCCTGGTCAGCGGCGGACCGGACAAAACCGCCCGCGTCTGGGACATGAGCACGCTCACCGCAGTGACCACGCTCGATCACGCCGCCAGCCTGACCGCCGTCGCGTGGTCGCCGGACGGCGCGACGATTGCCACGGCCAGTTCGGATGGCTCCATTCACCTGTGGGATGCGGTGGCCTTCATGGAGACGGCGAGCTTCACGCATAAGGACGGCGTCACAGCGGTGGCGTGGTCGCCGGATGGATCGCTGCTCGCCAGCAGCAGTTGGGATGCGACGGCCCAGCTCTGGGATGTCGCGTCCGGAACGTCCGTCGCGACGCTGACCGGGCACACCGACCGGGTGGTCGTGGTCGTCTGGTCGCCGGACGGTCTCCGGCTGGCGACGGGCGGACGGGATGGGACGGTGCGCCTGTGGGGGAGTGACGGCAGCGCGCTGGACGTCTTGACCGGCCATACCGCCGCAGTGCTCGGCCTGGCGTGGTCGCCGGACGGATCGCACCTACTCAGCAGCGCCCAGGATAATACCGTGCGTTGGTGGAATGTTCCTCAGCCGTGACAAAAAATAACCCCTATCGGGTCGATAGGGGTTAGCTCCTGAGGTAGGACTCGAACCTACAACCCATCGGTTAACAGCCGATTGCTCTGCCATTGAGCTACTCAGGAAGATGGGAGTAGCATACCAAAACCCTCTCGCTCTGTCAAGACGGTTTTTAAGAGATCACGCATTGCTTTTTTGCGGGGCAAGGTAACCGGAGTAAGATTGATGCTTATTTATCTGCCGCACTCAGGGGGACGTAATGCCTGCACCGCTGTCTATCCGTAAGGTTGAGACGAAAGCTGATCGTGATGTCTTTATAAAATTCCCGTGGACCGTTTACAAAGGTAATCCGTATTGGGTGCCGCCGCTGGTGTCGATGATGCGGCACAAGCTCGACAAAAAGAAAAATGCCAGTTGGGAGTACATGGAGGGCGATTTTTTCATCGCCTGGCGAGGGGACCAGCCGGTCGGCACCAACTGCGCTTTTATCAACCACCGTCATAATGAATATTGGAACGAGCATATTGGTTTTTTTGGCCTGTTTGAAGTGCTGGACGATCAAGAAGCCGCCACCGCCCTGCTCGACACCGCGGCAGAATACGTCGAGAAGCTGGGCTATGACGCCCTGCGCGGTCCGGCCAGCTTTTCGACCAATGGCGAATGCGGCATTCTGACCGAAGGGTTCGACGATCCGCCGGTCATGCTGTACCCCTATAATCTTCCCTACTACCAGCGGTTGGTCGAAAATACCCCCGGTTTTGACAAGGTCATGGACCTGTACGAATATGAATTTACGTTGGATGCGGTCGATGGCTCCAAAACCCTGGAACAGATTTTCCGCGTGACGGACAAAAACAACGAGCGCCGCAAAATCCGGGTCCGCACGGCGGATGCCTCGAACGTCAAAGCCGAGTTTAACCTGCTCAAAGGCATCTATAATAAAGCCTGGGAAAAAAACTGGGGCTTTGTGCCGTTCTCGGACAAAGAACTGGACGAAATGGTGCACGACATCGGCCAGTTTTTTGATCCGCGCATGGCCTTTTTTGCCGAAGTCGAGGGCACGGCGCGCGCTTTTTTGCTGGGGCTGCCCGACATGAACCAGGTGCTGCTGGCCGCCTATCCGCGTCCCGGCAAGCCGGAGCCGATCGCGCTGCTGCAAATGCTGTGGCACTGGAAGGTGCGATCCAAGATCGACCGCGTGCGCGTGATGCTGCTCGGCATCGAAGAAGGCTACCGCAGCGTTGGCATCGACGCGGCGCTGTTCATCGAAGCCTACAAAGCGGCGCATACGCTCGGCTGGCCGAAGGCCGATGGCGGTTGGGTGTTGGAAACTAACGAGCCGATGAACAGCCTGGCCAAAGCCCTGCAAGGGCGGGTGTACAAGTCATTCCGGTTTTACGAGCGGGCGCTGCATCCCGCTGCCAAATCTTAAGCGTAAGCCTCAAGAGGATTAGTCCTATGACCGAACCGGTGACCGTCCGCAAAGTCGAAAGCAAAGCGGACCTCGATACCTTTATCAAGCTGCCCTGGAAAATCTACCAGGGGAATCCCTACTGGGTTCCGCCCCTGATTTCGCTCCAGCGCCGCAAGCTGGATCGCAAGAAGAATCCCAGTTGGAAACATATGGAAGGCGATTATTTCATCGCCTGGCGCGGGGCTGAGCCGGTCGGCACGATTGCGGCGTTCATCAACCACCGCCATAACGAGTTCAATAACGAGCATATCGGCTTTTTCGGCTTCTTCGAAGTGTTCGACGACCAGGAAGCCGCCCACGCCCTGCTCGAGACGGCGGCGGACTACGTGCGCGCCAAAGGCTACGATGCGCTGCGCGGTCCGGCCAGCTTCTCCACCAACGACGAATGCGGACTGCTGATCGAAGGCTTCGACGATCCGCCGGTGGTGCTCTATCCCTACAATCCCCCTTACTACCAGCGCCTGATCGAAAACGAGCCTGGCTTCGTCAAGGTGATGGACGTCTACGGCTACTATTTCACCTTGCAAGCGACCGGCGACTCGGACAAGGTGCAGAAGATGCTGCGCATCACGCAGAAGAACAACGAGCGCCGGGGGATCACCGTCCGCACGCCGGACACCAAACACCTGAAAGAAGAATTCGTCGCCCTCAAGGAAATCTACAACCGGGCCTGGGAGAAAAACTGGGGCTTCGTGCCCTTCACCGACGAGGAACTGGACGCCCTGGTGAAAGATGTGGGGATGTTCTTCGAGCCGCGCGTCACCCTGTTCGCGGACGTGCATGGCGATCATGCGGCCTTTTTGCTGGGCCTGCCCGACATGAACCAGGCGCTGCACTACGCCTATCCGCGCCCCGGCAAGCCGGAACTGCTGAGTATGCTGCAAGTCTTGTGGTTCTGGAAGATCCGCCGCAAAGTGAGCCGGATTCGCATCCCGTTGATGGGCGTCAAGGAAATGTACCGGGGCATCGGCGCGGAAGGGGCCATGTTCACCGAGCTGTTCCACATCACCAGCCAGATCGCGCCCAAACTGGGCTGGATCAGCGGGGATGGCGGCTGGGTGCTCGAAACCAACGACGGCATGAACCG
>CAYRWY010000168.1:0-4937 GCA_964427955.1 uncultured Anaerolineaceae bacterium | reverse complement strand
CGTCGGGCAAGCTGGAACAGACCTTTCGCGTGGTGCGCCGCAACAGTGGGCGGCGCGGGATCACCGCCCGCGTGCTGGATCGCAAGCACATGGACCAGGACTTGCAGATCATCAAAGAGATCTACAACTCGATCTGGGACAACAACTGGGGCTTTGTGCCGCTTTCCGATCACGAGCTGGATTGGATGATCCGCGATATGAAGCGTTATCTGGACCCGCGGCTGGTGATCTTCGCTGACGTGCAGGGCGATCCGGCGGGCTTCCTGATGGCCTTCCCGGATCTGAACCAGCCGCTCCACGCCGCCTATCCGCGCCCCGGCAAGCCGGACCTGGTGAGCAAGGCCCAACTGCTGTGGCACTGGAAGCTGCGCTCGAAGATCACCCGGATCCGGATTCCGCTGATGGGCGTCAAGAGCGAATACCGGGGGATGGGCGTCGAAGCGGCGATGTTCCTCGAACTGTACGAGCGCGGGGTTGAGATCGCCGCCGAAATGGGCTGGGAATATGCCGAAGCAGGCTGGATACTCGAAGCCAACCAGCCGATGCAGCGCCTGGTCGAAGCCTACAACGCGGAGCCGGATAAGCAGTACTGCTTCTACGAGCGGAAGCTGTCGCCCAGTCCGCAGGCGATCCGCGCCGCCGAAAACCAGGCCGTTTTCCCGACCGTCCGGCGCGTCTCGCGCGGCCAGTGGGCCCGCCGCAGCCTGTCCGGCCAGTCGTCCCGGCTGCGCCGCAACATCAGCATAACAGGCCGGAATATCGGCTTGAAGGTCAGGCCAAAGCTGGCGTTTACCAAGATGCCGCAGAACGTCTCCCGGCGCGGTCTCCAGCAGGCCGTCCTGTTGCGCAAGCGGCTGTTCTCGCGTGAGGTCTCTTTGCCGCGCCCGCTCCGCCGCCGCGACGGGGATAATTAGAGGGAGAGTATGCCATGTCTGCTCCTGTATCCGTCCGTACCGTGGAAACGAAAGCAGACCTGAAAGTCTTTCTCGAATTTCCCTGGAGGCTCTACCAGCACGATCCCTACTGGGTGCCTCCCCTGGTGGACATGCAGCGCCACAAGCTGGATAAGCGCAAGAATCCCGCCTGGCAGTACATGGAAGGCGATTATTTCATCGCCTGGCGCGGCGATCAGCCGGTCGGGACGATTGCCGCCGTCATCAACCATCGCCACAACGAGTACCAGCACGAACACGTCGGCTTTTTCGGCCTGTTCGAGGTTTACGACGATCCGGAAGCGGCCCACGCTCTGCTGAACACCGCCGCCGAATACGTCCGCGCTAAGGGCTACGACGCCGTCCGCGGCCCGGCCAGCTTCTCCACCAACGACGAATGCGGTCTGCTGATCAAAGGCTTCGACGATCCGCCGGTGGTGCTGATGCCGTACAACTTTCCCTACTACCAACGCCTGATCGAAAGCGCGCCCGGCTACGAGAAGGTGATGGACGTGTTCAGCTACCGGATCACGCTGCAAGACTGGACCTCGTCCGACAAGCTGGCGCAAACCCTGCGCGTCACCCGCAAGAACAGCGAGCGGCGGGGGATCACCGTCCGCAGCATCGATCCCAAAAACGTGACTGCCGATCTCAAGCTGTTCCGCACGTTGTATAATCAAGCGTGGGAAACCAACTGGGGCTTCGTGCCGATGTCCGACGCCGAGCTGGACGCCCTGATCCACGATCTCGGCCAGTACCTTGAGCCACGCCTGGCGTGTTTTGCCTCCGTGAAAGGCGAGCCGGTAGCGTTCATGCTGGCTTTCCCGGATCTGAACCAGCCGCTCAAGGCGGCTTACGCCCATCCCCGCCGCCCCATGCCGCTAACGCTGCTGCGGGTCCTCTGGCACTGGAAGATCCGCTCCAAGATCACCCGCATCCGCATCGCGCTGTTGGGCGTCAAGGAAGGATACCGTGGGATCGGCGCCGAAGCGGCGATGTTCGTCGAGTTGTACGAGCAGGCGCTCAAGATCAGTGCCGAGACCGGCTGGTCCAGCGCCGACGCCGGGTGGATTCTCGAAACCAACCAGCCGATGATCCGCGTGGTGGAGAATTACGGCGGCGAAGATTACAAGCATTATCGTTTCTACGAGCGCAAGCTCACCTAGACAAGGACGCACGCTATGTCCGACAAAAAGATCGTGGTGGTGGACGACGAACCTTCCATCGTGGACATGCTTACCACCTTCCTGGAAATCAAGGGCTTCGACGTGCACGGCGCTTATACCGGCGAAGAGGGCCTGATGCTGGTCCAGGCCGAAAAGCCGGACGCGCTGCTGCTGGACTTGATGCTGCCCGACATCGACGGCTTCGACGTGATGCAGCGCCTGCGCGGGATGCCCGACTTTGCCCGGCTTCCGATCATCGTCGTCACGGCGCGGGCCGACATCGGCGCCAAATCCCGCGCAGAGAAGCTCGGCGCGAATGATTATTTGACCAAGCCCGTGCAGATGCCGGAGTTGATGAGCGCGCTTGACCGGCTGCTCGCCGCGGCCCTACCCGCGCCCGCCGCTGTCGCGACGCCTGCACCCAGCGCCCCCCTGCCGCAGACCTTTTGGGATTACCTCGACCGGATCGTCGCCGAAAACCGCGTCGTGATCGACCGCCCCAAAGGTAGTGCCCACCCGCGCTATCCCCAGGTGATCTACCCGGTGAATTACGGCTATCTGGAAGGGACGACCGCGAGTGATCGCGGCGGGATCGACATCTGGGTGGGATCGACCGGCGCCAAACAGCCCGATGCCATCATCTGCACGCTCGATCTGCTCAAGCGCGATGCCGAAATCAAGATCCTGCTGGGCTGCTCTGAGGAAGAGATCCGGGCGATCCTGAAGCTCTTGAATGACGATTCCGACTCCATGCGCGGGCTGTTGATCCGGCGCGGATAAGCATTCCTCTTTTGAAAATAGAAAAGCGTTTCAACGCTGAGAAAAATCGGGGAATGAGAGAAGACCTGGCGCTAACTTCCCCCCGTCCACCCGGTGGGTTCAGGGGCGGACAGGCGTTGAGAGTGGGAACTTCTGAGGGGCAAATCTCATTTTTCAAAGCAGGGCGCGCCCCTACACCGACGTTTCCGCCGCGCTGCTCCCCCTCGCCACCGGGTGGAGAGGGGGCCGGGGGGTGAGGTAAAACGCGGCGAATTTTCGCGTGCTCAGTGCTTGTGACCCCCCTGTCCACCCTCAAACCCTGTGGGGTTATTCCTAGCCCGGTGGCGGAGTCCCGCCCCCCTTGCGATCCCGGCTGCGCCGCACCATCGGATCGACCGGGCTAGACGGCGGAGGGGCGCTCTGGGGCGGACTCGGCGGTTCGGTCGGCTTGGGCGCGCTGTGCAGCGTGACTGGCGGCGGGTCCAACTTGGGCTGTGTGGGCGCTGCCGACGAGGCGGGGGCCGCCGGTCCGCTGTCCGGTTCCAGTGGTAGCACGCCGTGGACGTACACGCTGACCGGTCGGCTGGACGCCAGCGTCAGCCCCATATCCTCGTAGGTCGCCAATTCCTGCGCGATCAGCGTTTCGAGCTGGTGCGGGCTGCGGACCAACTGCTGCTGCTGGTTCAGCGACAGGTGGCTGAGCTGGTAGCGCACGATGGTCTGGATCTCGCGGGCAAAGGTGTCTTCAAATACCTCACGGGCGGTGAATTCACGCAGCGGTCCATACTGGTCGGGATGCGCGTCCGCCGGGTTGAAGTTGATCACCACCACGATCTCCAGGCTGACCGGGTGCCCCCCGATGATCAGCACATTCTCGATCAACTCGGTGACCTTGAACCACCGGAAATCGGCGTACTCCCGCACGGTGACGGATCGCTGCCAGGGGATGGCGCGCCGTCCGGGCGGCAGGAACGCCAGGGTGAGGCCGTGCGCATCCTCGATCACCCAGTAGTGATTTTCCGGGACGGCCACGATCCAGCGGCAGGTGATCGGCGCGGCGGCATAGTACAGCAGGATGACCAGGCCGATCAGGATTAGCCCGACCCCGATCCCGAAGATACAGGTAGAAGGCCCCAGCAGCGTCGTGGCCGCCACCGTCAGCCCGCCGATCAGGATCAGCCCGCCGCCCGCCATCACGCCCTGGACGAATTTCACGCTCCACCAGACCATGCTGTCCGCGCGGGCGCGTTGATCGAGTCCCCGGTAGATCCGCCAGGCCTGTTGGCCGCGCGCGAATGGCCCGCGGGCGGGCGGCAGCGGGGGATTGTAGGGCGGCGTATAGCCGCTGCTCGGCGCGAAGCTTTCGTAGTCGGGAGGGCGATAGCTGTTCGGCTGGTAGGGCGCGGCGCGCCTGCTGCCGGGTGGTCGGTGTTGGGCCATAAAAACGGTTCTCTTGCGGTCAGCGAACAAGACGACTCTAGTATACCCGGTTTTGCCGGACCGCGGTGAGGCATTTACGCCAACCTCCCACGGGTTCGCTATAATTTGGGATGTGCTGCGGCTGAGAGTCTTTTTGCAGGAGCTACTATGCTTTCCCGCCAGACTATCGGGCGGTCGATGGCTGTGATCGCCTTCTTCGTGCTGCTGACCGGGGTGGTGCTGTCGCCGCTGGTCTTCCATCTGGATTCGCGGGTGCCTGCCGCGTCGTCCGACAAGGGCCTGGATTACTACCACTTCCAATGGGATCTGTGGTGGCTGCGCTATGCGTTTCTGCACGGCGAGAATATCTGGTACACCAATAAGGTGCTCGCCCCGTTCACCCATAACCTGACCTACCACTCGCTAACGGCGTCGATGCTGCCGGTTTACCTGCTATTGGAACCGCTGCTTGGCCCGCTGCGCTCGGCCAACACCATCATCTGGATCAGCCTGGCGCTGACCGGCAGTCTGATGTACGCCCTGCTGCGCTACCATCACCTCAGCCGCCTGACCGCGCTGTTGGGCGGGATCGCGCTGGCGCTGTCGCCCTACATGCTCGATCACGCGGGCGGCAGCCATCTGAATCTGATCACGGCCTGGT
>CAYRWY010000167.1:0-11207 GCA_964427955.1 uncultured Anaerolineaceae bacterium | reverse complement strand
CGGCGGGCTTGGTCGTGTGCAGCTTGTCCAGCGTGCACTGCACGCCGTCGATCATGGCGTCGGCCACGACTTCCAGCCCGGCCTTGCCTTCTTCCAGGGCGTTGCCGACGTGGGTCCGAAAGTCCTGGGGCAGCAGAGACGCGAGCGCTTTGCCGGTCTCTTCCAACGCCCGGCCCTGGTGGTGAATGAACGCTTCCAACGGGGTCCGCTTGACGGTTTCCTGGGTAGCCTTTTCAGCTTTTGCTTTTGCCATAGTGACACCATCCTCGATGCTAGAAACTCTACTATTCATAGTGTAGTACGAATATGGGCGTCCGACAGTTCCAAAAGGCAGCTTTCAGTAGCCGCGCGTGCGATCCACCAGGTTGAGCAGGTCCTTGCGGGCCAGGTAGCGTTTCAAGTTTTCCGCGAACAGTGCCGCGGCTTTTTCGTTGTAGTCGGGGCTGTTCCCGGCGATGTGCGGGGTGATGATCAGATTCGGCACCTTCCACAGCGGGCTGTCCGGGGGCAGCGGCTCAGTCTGGAAGACGTCCATCGCGGCTCCGGCGATCTTCTCCGCCTTCAGCGCCTCGACCAGCGCCGCCTCATCGACCACGCCGCCCCGGCTGACATTGATCAGATAGGCGCCGGGCTTCATCGCGGCCAGCACCGGCGCGTCGAACATGCCGCGCGTCGATTCGGTCAGCGGCACGGTCAGGATCACGAAATCGCAGGCACGCACCATCGAGATCAACGCCTCGGGCGGGTAGAGGCGGTGGAAATACACTCCCTCGGGGTCACCCGCGCCGGGCAGCAGGTAGGTATCCTGGTCCGCGGGATGCCGCACGTCGCGCTTGACAGCCAACACTTCCATCTCGAAGGTATGCGCCACGCGCGCGATCTCACGCCCGATGCTGCCGTAGCCCACGATTCCGACGGTGCTGCCGTGCAGCGGCGCGGGCATGAAGGTGCGGAACTTGCCTTCTCCCGGCCAATTCGCCTCGGCCTGGTGCTTGAACAGGGTGGGCAGCCGGTGACCGAAGGCGAACATCATGGTGAAGACGTACTCGGTCATCGTCGTGGCATGGATGCCGCTGGCCGTCGTCAACTGCACGCCTTCCGTCTGGAACAGGGGCCGGTCCAGCAGATGATCGACCCCGGCGGAGTGGGCCTGCACCCAACGGAGCTGCGGGGCCAACGCCGGTTCGGGCACGGCCAGGCCCGTATAGAGGACATTCGTCTTGGCCCACACCTCGTCCGGCACTTCGTGTGCCTCCTTCGCCGGGTGGACCGTGATCTCGATCCGCTCGGAAATCTCGCGGAGCGGTTCGAGTTGGGCATCCTCAAAACGGACGGTGATCAATACGCGGAGGGGTTCGGCTGGGTCGGGCATCGGGCAGCATCCTTTTGAATTAGGGTCGGCGTGAGCGCCGGAAATAGGCAAATCCGGCCAATCCGATCAGCACCATCTGGCCGACCAGAGCATACGGAATCAGGTCCCGCACTTCGAACCCGGTGGATTCCTTCGGTGCCGCGGGCAGAGCCGTGATCAACGGTGTGGGCGACGGCGGAACCGGGGTGAAGGTGGGCGGCAGGGGGCTGGGTGTGGCCGTCGCCGACGGCACGAACGCGACTTCCGCCGCCGTGGGCGTGGCCGTCGCGGCCACCGTGGGCGAAGCCGCCAGCGTGGGCGGTGGCAGAGTCGGCGCAGCCGAGGGAGTATGGGTCGGCGTGAGCGTCCAGGTGGCCGACGGCGTCAGAGTCAGAATGGTGGGCGTCGGCGTGAAGGTCGGCGGAGGGGGGACGTAGCGGGTCGGGGCGGGCGGTGCCGCCGCCTGTCCTCCCGCGGGCTGCGCGGCTACCACCGGGGCGGAAGCCCCGCCGCTGTGGCCGAAATCCAGCGTGTAGGTGTTGCATAACCCGCTGGCGATCCCGATCCCCACTTCGTTCTCGTAGTCGCTGGTCAGCCCGGCGTAGTGCACCGGGGAGTGAATCCAGAAATCCCAGGCGTCCGAGGCGCGGGCGATGCTCCCGCCGTAGATATTCTCGCTGACGTTCGTCCCGCCATAGCCATTGGCGGCGGCACGGCTTTGCGGCGTCGAGCCGTTGCTCTCGACGTGGGTAATGTTGCAGCCCACGGCCATGTACTGGCTGTGCTGCGTGGCGGCGGCGGTCAACTGCGCATTGAGGGCATAGGGCGGCAGCCCCAGGCCCGCCCGCAGGGTATTGATCTGGCCGAGCAGCCAGGTGGTTTCATCCTGGGCCTGGACTGTCGGCAAGGGGGAGATCAACAGCGCCACCAGCCCAACCGCGCCCACTAAGCTAAGGAGTTTGCGTGCCATAACCCTCCATCCCTATCCCCCTCTAACGACTCTAGTGTACCAGGGACGCAACGCGCCAGGCAACCCCTGCGCCGCCGGGCGATTTGTGTTAAGATAAGCGGGTGTGGGCGTATAGAGCATGAATTAGAGATTGCGAATGACGCATATACTTGTTTTGTATGACCCGGCGGATCAGGCTTTCGCCCGGCAGTTGGCGGTCCAGCTCGATCAGCGCGGACTGATGGTCCTGCCCGTGCCGGAGCCAGGTCGCCCTGCGCCGGAACCCGCCCTCGATCTCCAGCAGGCGCTCGACGACGCCAGTCACATCCTGGGGATTCTCTCGCCCTCGTCGGTCGTGGCCACCGAACTCATAGACCGCTGCCAGCAGGCGCTCACGCGCAACAAGCAGGTGATCGGCATCCTGCACAAACCCTGCGATCTCCCGGCCAAACTGCGCCAGTGTCCGGTGGTGGACTTCCAGGGACATTTTCTGCTGGCCGTCGAAGACCTGGTCGAGCAGTTGACCAACACCGACGCCCCCACCCGCGCGTTGAGCGTGGTGCTCCCCCCGCCCGTCGCGAAAGCCGACCTGCTGCCGCTCACGCTCCCCTCCGAACGCTGCTGGCGCGAGGACCGGCTGCGCATCAACTACACCCTGCCCATCATCATGCCCCAGGAAGTGCTGGAGCTGCGTCTGCCCGCGTTCCTGGTCGAATTCGACTTCGAGCTGACGAGCACCGACGACAAGACCATCCGGGCGCAGCGGTTGAAGCGGTATCATATTTTCGATCCGCGCCGCGCCGAACACACCCTGACCGTGCGGCGGCGCAAAGGATCGCTGGAAGTGTATTACCGCATGACGCGCACGCAGGTCTATCACTGGTTCCCGGCGCATTACGGCGTGCTGGATCGCGAGGCCGCGGCGCTGTACCGCTTCCTGGCGACCGGCAAGGTCGAAGGGCTGCGCCTCCCGGTGGACCGCCAGGGACGCCGGGCACAAGTCATCTCGTGGAGCACCCTGTCGATGGTCCTGCTGATTTTCGTGCTTCTGATCATTTTGATCCTGGTTTAAGACTACACGCACACCGGAGACGTTCATGCCAGATTACGCGTGGGCCTATGTACTGCTCGGCATCACGGCTGGGATATTGTCAGGAATGTTCGGGATCGGCGGCGGGATCGTGATTGTCCCGGTGCTGAGCATCATTTTCGGGTTCGAACTTCAAAAAGCCATCGGCACGTCGCTGGGCGTGCTGATCTTCCCGGTCAGCTTTTTCGCCGTGCTGGCCTACTACCGCGCCAGGCTGCTGCAAATTCGCCCCGCGGCCCTGATCGCGGTCGGTCTGGTCGGCGGCGGCGTGGTCGGGGCGCAGTTGGCCTTGAACCTGCCCACGCACACCTTACAGCGCATCTACGGCGTTTTTCTGATCTACGTCGGCTGGAAATTCATCGAGCCGCGCAAGCTGTGGGCCGCGCAGCGCGGGCATCCGCTCGAACCGGCCAAAGCCGAAGTAAGCGACGCCGAAGTAGCGTGGTATGCCATGCTCGGCGTCGGGATTGGCGCGGGCATCGCCTCCGGCCTGTTCGGGATCGGCGGCGGATTGGTGATCGTCCCGGCCCTGATCGGGCTGCTGCACTACGATCAGAAGCGCGCGGTCGGGACCTCGCTGGCCGCGCTGCTGCCGCCCGTGGGCATTGGCGCGGTGGCGTCGTACTACGAAGCAGACAAAATGGACCTCGGCGTGGTGGTCTTCATCGCCGCCGGGCTGGTCCTGGGGGCCTTTCTGGGGGCCAGGATCGCGCTGGGACTGCCATCGTCCACCGTCAAGCGCATGTACGGCGTCTTTCTGCTGATCGTCAGCGCGCGCTTTATTCTTCAGTTCTGATCTCGCCTTACCAGAGTCCTAAAGCGTAACGGAAGTATTGACGCGCGAGCGAAGAATTAACGAGCGTAGGGATTCCGTAGGCCAGCCGTAGGATTGGCATACGGAAGGTCGGCGTTCAAGGATCGTATGATAGGGGCAGCGAAGGGCGAAATCTCTTCTTCTCCTCCTTTTATCGAGAGCCGGGGCGGTGGGCGTCCCCGGTTCTTGGTGTTTATACCCCAGGAACTTATCCCCCGGTCGCAGCGTCTGATCAAAAACCGGTTCATCGAGGAGACAGGTATGAGTGCCCAACGTTTACGTTCGATGCTGATCGCGTGCTTGCTCGTGGCCACCGTGGGCGGCGGGATCGCCAGCGCGGCGGTCACACCGGGAGACGATACCCAGCGGACGGTGCAAACCGCCGATCTCGTTCAGGATAACAACACCTTCGCCTTCGATCTCTACCACGCGGTGCGCGATCAGGGGGAGAATCTCATCCTCTCGCCCTACAGCATCTCGCTGGCACTGGCGATGACCTATGCCGGGGCGCGCGGCGACACCGAGCGCCAGATGGCCGACACCTTGCATTTCACCCTGCCCCAGGATGAACTGGCACCGGCCTTCCGGGCCTTCGACACGGCGCTGCCTCACGAGGCGGACGGCAGCGTGAACGATCAGTTCCGGCTGAAGATCGCCAATGCCCTGTGGGGCCAGGAGGGCTACCCGTTCCGGGCTGATTATCTCGACCTGGTGAACCAGAACTATGGGGCGGGATTGCAGCTCACCGATTTTCAAAGCGATCCCGAAGCCGCGCGCCAGCGCATCAACGAGTGGGTCAGCGAACAGACCCAGCAGCCCATCCCGGACTTGATCGGTCAGGGCGTGCTCACGCCCGATACGCGGCTGGTGCTGACCAACGCGATCTACTTCAAAGCCTCCTGGGCGGTCCAGTTCGATCCCACCTTCACCCAGGATGGTCCGTTCACGCTGCTGGACGGCAGCCAGGTCAACGTGCCGATGATGGCCGAATCCGAGCATCTGGGCTATGCCGCCGGAGACGGCGTGCAGGCGGTGGTGCTGCCCTACGTGGGGAACCGGATGGCGATGATGATCGTGCTGCCGGAGCGCGAACAGTTCGACGCTTTCGAGGATGGCGGATTCACCGCCGACCAGTTCAACACCCTGTTGGGCGGCCTCACCTGGCAGGAAGTCAGCCTGACCCTGCCGCGCTTCGAATACGAAGCCTCCTTCGGCCTGGCGGAGACGCTCCAGGGGCTGGGCATGACCGACGCCTTTACCCCGGACGTTGCCAACTTTTCCGGGATGACCGATCGGAATGACCTGTTCATCAGCGATGTGCTGCACAAAGCGTTCGTGAAAGTGGACGAAACCGGGACCGAGGCCGCCGCGGCCACCGCCGTGGTTATGGGCGTGACGGCGATGCCGATGGAGATCAAGGAAGTGCGCGTCGATCACCCGTTCCTATACGTGATCTACGATCAGCAGACCGGCGCGATCCTGTTCATGGGGCGCGTGCTCAACCCGGCATAGGGTCTGAATTTTGAGGAAGGCGTCGCAGGCGAAGGTCGGTGGCCCTCACCAGCTTGCGATGCTGTTGGCGAATTCATACCTCACCCCTAAATCCCCTCTCCAAGTCTGGAGAGGGGACTGGCCCGTGCTCCCCCTCTCCGCCCTCGGAGAGGGGGTCGGGGGGTGAGGTAAATCTCCGCGTGCTCTGCGATCTCTGCGTTGAAACGCTTTTCTGTTGGGGTCAACCAACCTTCGGCGGCACCTGGCTCATGGCATATTCGGCCAGGGCAGTGATCGTCAGGCTGGGATTCACGCCGGGATTGGCGGGCATGATCGAGCCGTCCACCACGTACAGCCCCGGATAACCGTGCACCTGGCAGGACAGGTCGATCACACCTTCGTCGGCGCTGCGTCCAAACGGACAGCCGCCCAGGATGTGGGCCGTCGTGGGCATGTTCAGGATACTTTCGTGCAGCGGCGCCTGCGCGATCCCATCGACGCGCTCGGCAAAACGGCGGGTGACGGCGTGTCCGACGTCGATCTGCGCGTGGACCGGGTGCTGCGGATCGTGTTCCGCGACCAGTCCCCGCCGGAACAGCGTGAAAAGATTCCGCCCCGGATGCAGCCGCAGCAGGTTGTCCTCGGTCTGCATCACCAGCAGGATGGTGGTCTTGCGCGCCCAGCCGGGCAGCAGCTTGGCGCGGGCGAAATCTTGCGGGCGGCGCAGCGTCAGCGCGGCGATCTTCAGGAGTCGTCCCAGGATGCTGCTGCCGGATTCGATCATCGGCGCGGCCAGCAGCTTGATGAACGACGATCCGTCCGGGTAGCGCACCGGCTCGATCTGCGTCACGTCGTCCGCCTTGAAAATGGACGTGATCGCCAGCCCTTCCGAATAATTGGGGGAGCCACGGCTGGTCACGCCGAGCAGGGCCTCGCTGTTGGTGCGCACCTGATCGCCCAGTCGCGGCGACAGCCAGGGCAGCGTGCGCGCCACGTCCCGGCAGTGGAACAGCAGCCGCAGCGTCCCGATCACGCCCGCCGCCAGCACGATATTCCGCGCCCGCACGTGTTGGGTCGTCGTCCACCAGCGTCCCGTGGATCGCCGGTAGACGATCTCGTAGCGCGCGCCGTCGGGCTGGCCGCCCGGCAGCGGGCGAATCTCGCTCACTTCGGCTTCGGATCGAATTTCCACTCCGCGTTGTTCGGCCAGGTACAGGTAATTTTTCACCAGGGTATTTTTCGCGTTGTGGCGGCAGCCGACCATGCACCCGCCGCAGTGGATACAGCCCGCCCGTGCCGGACCGTCGCCGCCGAAATAAGGATCGGGAACCGTCGCGCCTTCGTCGCCAAAAAAGACGCCGACCTCGACCGGGCGGAAGGTCTCTCCCCGCCCCATTTGCTCGGCAATGGCCGCCAGGGTGTGATCGGCGGGCCACAGGCGGGGATTGGCCGCCACGCCCAACATCCGCCGCGCGGTGGCGTAGTGCGGGGCCAGGACCGTTTTCCAATCGGCCAAATGCCGCCAGGCCGGGGCTTCGAACAGCTTGTCGCTGGGCTGCATCAAGACGTTGGCATACACCAGGCTCCCGCCGCCCACGCCGCTGCCATGCAGCACCAGCACGCCGTTGAGCGTGGTGAACTCCATGATCCCGAAAAAGCGCAGCGCGGGGAGCCACAAAAACCGCCGCAGATGCCAGTTCGTCTTGGGGAAGTCCTCGTCGCGAAAGCGTGGGCCGCGCTCCAGCACCAGCACGCGGTAGCCCTTCTCCGCCAGCCGCAGCGCCGCCACGCTGCCGCCGAAGCCGGAGCCGATCACGACGAAGTCAGAGACGCGAGCGGAATCGCTCATAGATCCTCCGGGCAGCACTTATTTCAGGTCGATCAAATAGCACCCGCTCGCCTGATCATAGTGGTAGGCAAAGGAGGCCAGCCAGTCCGGGGGAGCCTGATCGCGTTTCTGAAAGTAAATGTAGAAACCCCACGCTGCCGGGCGGGTGTCGGCCAGCACCTGATCGGGCGGGATGCCGTCCTGCACCGCCCGCCGCGCATAATAGCCCACGAGGTTGCCGATCTCCGGCAGGTTGGTGACGATCACGTCATCCGGTGCGGTCACCTGGGCAGCGAGAATTCCCCACTCGTAACGCTGAGCAAACGTGTCGGTTTTGAACAGGCGGGCGGCGCTGTGGGCGCTGCTGATCGCGAAGGTGACCAGCACCAATCCCAACATCCCGCGCCACAGCGGCTTGGGAGGCCACCCATAGGCGTACAGCACGCGGAAAAAGCCCACGCTGGCCCACACGCACAGCGGCGGCACGAGGTAATAAATCAAATAGTCGTGGTAGTAGGTCGCTTTCCAGAACGCCAGGCTGTAGATCGCGCCGGTCAGCGCCGGGACGATCAGCAGGCCCCGGTCGGCGGTCCAGGGGTGACGGCGCAGCCCGATCAGCGCGAACACCGTGACGACCGGCGTGGGAATCCAGAGCAGCGTTGGCGGGACGGTGGCCAGCCACTTGCCCACCGAGATCGAGGCCCCGGCGGCGTTGAGGGTACGTTCTTCGAACGCGCCGCGCAGCGTGGAAGCGAAGCTGGCCTGCTGCCACGCCATCAGCGCGATCACGCCCGCCACGCCCAACACCCCGCCCAGCCACAGCGACCAGCGCCGGATCAGCCCGCGCCGCCCGTGCACGATCCACGTGTACAGCGCCAGCAGCGCCAGGAACAGCATCCACGCCCAACTGATGAAGCAGCCGCCCAGGGCCAGGAGGAACAAAGCTGTAGAGGTGTATCGATGTGGAGATCCGGCCTCACCCCCCGACCCCCTCTCCAACGAAGTTGGAGAGGGGGAGTCAGGGAGCGTGTAGGTCCCCTCTCTGGCTGGGCCGGAGAGGGGATTTAGGGGTGAGGCCGATACCGTGTATCTCCGTGTTGTTTTGTTAAAACGCATCAATACGCCCCTACGGGCGGCTCGTAGGGGCAATTCATGAATTGCCCCTACCGAATCTGGTTGGGAATACAGCACCAGCGCCAGCAGCATCAGCGGCAGGGTGTACTGTTCGTGGCCGATCTTGGCGCTGTAGTAAATCATGAGCGGGGTGAAGGCGAAGAAGATCAGCCCCAGCAGCGCGGACGGCAGATCATACCAGCGCCGCGCCAGCCGGAACAGCAGCGCGGCTGCCAGGCTGCACGCCGCGATGGGGAGCAGCCGCGCCGTGAATTCGTGATCGCCCAGCAATTCCAGCCCGGCCCAGGTGATCAGCGAGATGCCGGGCGGATGGTGCTGGTTGACCGACCACTCGCCGCGCGGGGCCGGGATCGGGTTCATGACCGGCTGCAAGCGGGTGTCCCACAGCCCGTAGCGCCGATAATTTTCGGCGGCGGACACCCAGTTGATGTCGTCGCCGTCGTGATGGCCGATGAACGGGCGCATCCGGTCGCGCGTCCAGACGAACGCCACCGCCAGGAAAAGCAGGGTGAGCACTCCGAGCGTGCGTTTGGACATGGAAAATGCCAAAATAAAAGGGCAGGGCAAGCCCTGCCCCTACCAATCGTGCTACTTCATCAACAGCACCGGGCGGATGCGCTCCATCGCCCAGTCGATCTCGTCCTTCGTCACGATCAGTGGTGGGGCGAAGCGGATCGTGTTGACGTGGGTCTCTTTCGCCAGGATATGCTTCGCCTGCAAGGCTTCGCAGAAGCGGCGCGCCCCCCCGGCAGAGGGCTTGAGTTCGACGCCGATCAGCAGGCCGCGGCCCCGCACTTCCTTGACGTGCGGGCTGTTGATCTCGGCCAGTTGATCCTGGAAATACTCGCCCATGCGAGCAGCGTTGTCGATCATGTTCTCTTCGACCAGCACGCGCAGCGACTCGCGCCCGACGGCGCAGGCCAGCGGGTTGCCGCCGAACGTGCTGCCATGTTCGCCCGGCTTGAGCACGCCCAACACGGCGCGATCCGCCAGCACCGCCGAGATCGGGTAGAACCCGCCCGACAGCGCCTTGCCGATGGTCACCATATCGGGCCGCACCCCTTCGTAATCGCACGCGAACAGCGTGCCGGTGCGCCCCAACCCGGTCTGAATCTCGTCGGCGATCATCAGGACGTGGTGTTTGGTGCACAGCTCGCGCACCTGGCGCAGATAACCTTCGGGCGGCACGATCACGCCGCCTTCGCCCTGGATCGGCTCGACGATGAACGCCACGGTCCGCGGCGTGATGGCGGCTTCGAGCGCCTGGGCATCCCCGTAGGGCACCAGCGTGAAGCCGGGCGTGTAGGGGCCGAAATCGGCCTTATACAGCGGCTCGGAACTGAAGCTGATCAGGCTGATCGTGCGCCCGGCGAAGTTGCCCTCGCAGGCGATGATCTCGGCCTGGCCATCCGGGACGCCTTTCACCTGATAGCCCCACTTGCGGGCGACTTTCAGCGCCGACTCGACGGCCTCTGCGCCGGTGTTCATGGGCAGCACCATCTCGTAGCCGGTCAGATCACAAATCTCTTTGTAGTATAAGCCTAGCTGGTCGTTGCGGAAGGCACGGCTGGTGAGGGGGAGCCGCTCGGCCTGATCGATCAACGCCTGGAGGATGCGCGGGTGGGTGTGCCCCTGATTCACGGCACTGTAGGCGCTCAGGCAGTCCATGTACCGGTTGCCTTCGACATCCCACACCCAGACCCCTTCGGCCCGGCTCAATACAACGTCTAAAGGGTGATAATTATGGGCTCCGTACTGGTCTTCTAAGTCGATTAACTGCTGGGATGAAAGCTGCACTAAGGTGGACATAGCGGTGGTGGTCCTTCGCAAGTCGTAGCTGCTCGTTCGTGGATCGGGAACAGCCCGTACCGATACCGCGATTGTAGCATGTCTACCCGGCCATTGGTAGGTCCCATAGCACCATCGGAGGTGTCACCAGGGGAAAATCTGCCCCTCCCCACGGGCAGGGGCAGACGTTGAGCGGAGGATCTAGCGCACTTCGCGCCCGATCTCGATGTAGCGTTTCCAACTGGCGGGGCCGCTGCCCATCTCGATCACCAGGTAGTTGGTGCGCGGGATTTTAGGCTCCCACAGCAGCTTCATACCCGCCTCGCCGGGCAGCCGGTTGCCTTTGCGATGATTGCACGCGAAACAGGCACAGGCCGTATTCGACCACGTATTTTTCCCCCCGCGTGACAGCGGCAGGATGTGATCGACCGTCAGATCGTGCCGGGTCAGCGTGACATCGCGCACCACGTCGCCCACTTTGGCGCCGCAGTAGATGCACGTGCAATTATCGCGCGTCAGCACACCCTGACGGCTCCAGTTGGCATGGCGCCGCGGCACGTTGATGTAATGATGCAGCGCGATGACCGACGGCACCGGGAACCGGGAGCGGACCGTGCGCAAGAACAGCCCGGTCTCTTCGACGACAAACGCCTTGCCGGAGAGCAGCAAGTTAATGGCACGCGGGATGGTAAGAACCGTGAGAGGTTCCCACGTGCCCCCGTTCAGGAGAAGAACTCGCCCATCAACCATTGCTTACTTCCC